>CAYODB010000299.1:0-3795 GCA_964402495.1 uncultured Bordetella sp. | reverse complement strand
GGCGCAGCACCGTATCGTTCTGCATGTCCGCCACGGTGCGTCCGGGGACGTTGTAGAGGATATGCGGCAGGTCCACCGCTTCGGCAATCGCGCGGAAATGGCGGTAGAGGCCTTCCTGGGTCGGCTTGTTGTAGTAGGGGACGACCGACAGACTCATGTCCGCGCCCGCCTTCTTGGCAAAGGCGGACAACTCGATGGCTTCGCGCGTGGAATTGGCGCCGGTGCCGGCGATGATGGGAATGCGGCCGGCCGCGTGCTGGATAGCGGTGTTGATCAACTGGCAATGTTCCTCGAAATCCACCGTGGGCGATTCCCCGGTCGTGCCGACCACGACCAGGCCATTGCTGCCTTCACGGATATGGAAATCGATGAACCGGCGCAGGCGCTCGAGGTCGAGGCTGCCATCCTCGAACATGGGCGTGACGATGGCAACGAGGCTACCCTTGAGCATTGCGAAGTTCCTTGTAGCGAAAGCCGGATTCTAACCGATTCTCCAGCGGCCGGAGCGTCACGGACCGGCGCCGGAGCGCATGGCACAGATCCTCTGCACCATCGCCGGTTTGGGCTCGCCGATCTGCAGATCCTCATACGCAATGACCCGGAATTTCCCCGCCACAACGTCCAGCAGTTCGCCGGGACGCAACAGAAAATCCGGGTTGGACGGCTTGCCGAATCGTTCATTGCCGGCAGCAAAGGTCTCATAGATAAGGACCCCGTTTCCGGCAATGGCCGCGACGATGCGCGGAAACAGCGGGCGGTGCAGATAGTTGGTTACCACAATGGCGCCGAAGCTGCGCTCGCCCAGCGGCCAGGCCGCGTTCTCGAGGTCCGCCACACGGGTTTCGATGCCGGCCGTCCCGGCGAGGGCGGCCAGCGCCTTGACGTCGCGGTCGACGGCCAGGACCCGATGGCCCAGCCCCGCAAGGTAGCGGCTGTGACGGCCGCTGCCGCAGGCCAGGTCGAGGACTTCGCTGGCGGACGGAATGCACCCGGACCAGTTGCGGACCCACTCCGAAACCGTCTGTTGGTTGTGCGCGTTATCCCGATCTCTTTGCAGGCAGGCCTCCAGACTGAATTATACGGAGGCCCTGGCGGGGCATCGACCGGACAGGGTGATTTGACACCTTCCGGAGCGGGTGCTAAAAACCGGGCTCCAATCCGTCTTTGACCCAACCAGAACGCCAGTCCGGGGAGAACATCATGAACAACAAGTGGGCATTGGTCGGCGCCTGTATCCTCCTGCTGCCGGCCTGCAGCAACATGGGCAAGGTCTTCAGCAAGAAACAGTCGGCGACCGCCGTGCTGGCGCCCACCAAGGGTAATTCGGCAAGCGGCACTGTCAATTTCACCCAGAAGGGCGAGGTCGTGCTGGTCGAAGCGAAGATCAACGGACTGAAAGCCAACGGCACCCACGGCTTCCACGTCCACGAAAAAGGCAACTGCAGCGCAGGCGACGCGTCCAGCGCAGGCGCCCACTTCAATCCGGCCGCCTCCCAGCATGGCGGCCCGTCGGGAAATGCGCGCCACGGCGGCGACCTCGGCAACCTCAAGGCCGATGCAAACGGCTACGCGCAGGCATCCCTGGAAATCCGCGGCATCACGCTCGGCACGGAAGCCAACAGCATCATCGGCCGTGCGGTGATCGTGCACGCAGGAGTGGACGACCTGAAGTCGCAGCCCGCCGGAAACTCCGGCGCGCGGGTGGCCTGCGGCCTGATCAGCAAGAATCCCGACAAGTTCTTCTAACCGGCGTTTTCCCGAATCGGATCCGGCGCCTTATCGCAAGTTGATTCCCTGGCTGGGTGCCGACGATCCCTTCCCTCCCCTGTCGCAGGCGACCCGGGAACCCAACGGGTTGCTCGCCGCCGGTGCCGACCTGTCCGCGACCCGGCTTTTGGATGCTTATCGCAGCGGCATCTTTCCCTGGTTCAGCGACGGCCAGCCCATCCTCTGGTGGAGCCCCGACCCCAGGATGGTGCTGTTTCCCGCCGAGCTCAAGGTGTCGCGCTCGCTGGCCAGGACGCTGCGCAGGGACGAGTTCGAAATCCGCGCCGACACCGCCTTTCGCCGCGTGATGGCAGCCTGCGGCGAACCGCGCCCCGGACAGGATGGAACCTGGATCAACCGGCAGATGATGGAAGCCTATGCAGCGCTTCACGGTGGAGGCATTGCGCACTCGGTGGAAACCTGGCGCGACGGCGAACTGATCGGCGGACTGTACGGCATTGCGCTGGGAAGGATGTTCTTCGGCGAATCGATGTTCAGCCGCTCCACCGACGCCTCCAAAGTCGCGCTGGTTGCGCTGGTGCGGCAACTCCAACGCTGGAACTTCGGCATGATCGACTGTCAGATGAATACGCCGCACCTGGCTTCGCTCGGCGCACGCGAAATTCCGCGCGGCGAGTTCACGCGGCGACTGCAGGAATTGATACACTATCCCCCGGTTCCGGCGCCCTGGCATCTGGAGCCAGGCGTCTGGAATCGGCAATCACGGGATGACACAGCTTAACGACCTGCCTTTCTCGGTACTTCAGTTCTATGCGACCGCGCCTTATCCGTGCAGCTACCTGCCGGACAAGCTGGCGCGCTCGCAGGTTGCCACGCCCAGTCACGCCATCGACAGCCAGGTCTACAGCGAGCTGGTCAAGGTCGGCTTCCGCCGCAGTGGGGCTTTTACCTATCGGCCCTATTGCGATCATTGCCGGGCCTGCGTTCCGGTGCGCATCCTGGCGGATAATTTCCTGCCCAACCGTTCGCAGCGGCGCTCCCGCCAGCGCCACGACCAGCTCGAAGCGCGCATGCTTGAACTCAAGTACCACCCCGAACACTACGCGCTGTATCTGCGCTACCAGTCCCACCGCCACAGCGGCGGCGGCATGGACCACGACAGCCGCGAGCAGTACCGGCACTTCCTCCTGCAGAGCAACGTGCGCTCCAGCCTCGTGGAATTTCGCGAGGAGGGCAAATTGCGCATGGTCAGCATCGTCGACCGCCTCGAGGACGGCCTGTCCTCGGTCTACACCTTTTTCGAACCCGACGTCGCCGGCGCCAGCCTGGGCACGTACAACGTGGTCTGGCAGGTCGAACTGTGCCGGCGCCTGGGCCTGCCCTATCTTTATCTCGGCTATTGGATCGCGCAAAGCCGCAAGATGGCCTACAAGGTCAACTTCCAGCCTCTGGAAGGCCTGATCGACGGCCAGTGGCGCCGGCTGGCGCCCGACGCAACCTCGCCTGAGGCGGCGTGACCCCAGGTAGCGTGGCCCAAGGCGGCTCCCATTTGCCGGGCGGCCCTGCCGCCGCCGGCTGACGCATGCTCTACCGCTTCGCCCGGCCGCTGCTGTTCCTGCTCGATCCCGAAACCGCCCACCATGCCGCGCTGGAGGCGATGGAGGCGGCCTACCGGCTGGGCTTGCGTCCGCTGATTTCTCCCACGCCGCATGCATCCCCCCGTACCGTCATGGGTCTCACGTTTCCCAACCCCGTGGGCCTGGCTGCAGGCCTGGACAAAAACGGCAGCCACATCGACGCATTGGCTGCCTTAGGATTCGGATCCCTGGAGATCGGCACCGTTACGCCGCGGCCCCAGCCCGGCAACCCGAAGCCGCGCATGTTCCGCCTGCCGCAGGCGCGCGGCATCATCAACCGCATGGGCTTCAACAATCTCGGCGTCGAGCACCTGCTGCGGAATGTGGCGCGTGCGAAATACCGCGGCATCCTCGGCATCAACATCGGCAAGAACTGCGACACGCCGATCGAGCGGGCCGCCGATGACTACATATTCTGCATGCGCCGGGT
>CAYODB010000298.1:0-3810 GCA_964402495.1 uncultured Bordetella sp. | reverse complement strand
GTACGGCATGATCCCCAACGCAAAAATCGTGAATCGCGACAGCGCGCCACCCGAGAACATGTTGAACATGTCCAGGATGCCGCCCTTCTGCGACTTGAACAACTCCGCGAGCTGCACGGGGTCGATGCCCGGCACCGGCACATGGGCGCCGATCCGATAAACGATCAGCGCGCCCAGCAGGAACAGCAGACGCCGCTTCAGGTCGCCGAAGCGGCCGCCAATCCCGGAAAGTGCGTTCTCTGCCAAGCTCAGCCTTCGACGCTGCCGCCGGCCTTTTCAATGGCCGCGCGCGCACCCTTGGTGACCAGCAGACCGCGCAGCGTTACCTTGCGCTTGATCTCGCCAGCCAGTATCACCTTCGCACCCTTAGCCGAGTTGGGAATCACCCCCGACTGCTTCAGCACCAGGATGTCTATGTCTTCGACGGGCAACCCCTGCAGGGCTGACAGGCGAACTTCGACGGTATCACCCGAGGTCAGGGAAACGAAGCCACGCTTCGGCAGACGCCGGTGCATGGGCATCTGGCCGCCCTCGAAGCCTACCTTGTGAAAGCCGCCGGAGCGTGCCTTCTGACCCTTGTGGCCGCGCCCGGCCGTCTTGCCCAGGCCGCTGCCTATGCCGCGCCCGACACGCCTCTTCGCATGCTTGGAGCCGGCCGCCGGTTTAATCTGGTTCAAACGCATTTAAGCCTCGCACTTCAACAGGTATGCCACTTTGTTGATCATGCCGCGCACTGCGGGCGTGTCTTCCAGCTCAACCGTATGGTTAATGCGCCGCAGACCGAGACCACGCACCGTGGCACGGTGGCTTTCACGAGTACCGACCAGGCCGCGCACCAGCGTGACCCTGACTTTCTTGTCCGATTTAGCAGCACTTTTCTTTGCCGCCGCCTTCTTGGCCGGCTGCTTTGCAGCCGTCGTTTTCTTTTCGGTTTCAGCCATGGCTTACCCCAGGATCTCTTCCACGGTCTTGCCGCGCTTGGCCGCGATTTCCGAAGGCGTGCTCATCGCCTCCAAACCCTTGATGGTGGCGCGGACTACGTTGTAGGGATTGGTCGAGCCGAGGCACTTGGCCAGCACGTTGGTCACACCCATCACTTCGAAAATCGCGCGCATCGGACCGCCGGCAATGATGCCAGTACCTTCCGAGGCGGGCTGCATGAATACTTTCGCCGCACCGTGCTCCCCCACAACCGCGTGCTGGAGGGTACCGTTCTTCAGCGATACCTTGACCATCTTGCGACGGGCTTCGTCCATCGCCTTCTGCACGGCTACCGGCACTTCGCGCGCCTTGCCCTTGCCCATGCCGATGCCGCCGTCGCCGTCACCGACCACCGTCAACGCCGCGAAACCGAGAATGCGGCCGCCCTTCACCACTTTGGTGACGCGGTTGACCGACACCATCTTTTCACGCAAGCCGTCGCTGCGCTCTTCCTGTTGATGCATTCTGGCCATGATCTGTCCTTAGAACTTGAGTCCGGCTTCGCGTGCCGCTTCGGCAAGCGCCTTGACGCGGCCGTGATACTTGAATCCGGCACGGTCGAATGCCACCTGCTCCACACCTTTTGCCTTGGCCTTTTCCGCGATGAGCTTGCCCACCATCGCAGCCGCCTTGACGTTAGCGCCATTCGGAACCTGCTTGCGAACATCCGGTTCCAGAGTCGATGCCGCAGCGAGCACCCTGGAAGTCGGATCGATCACTTGTGCATAGATGTGGCCGTTGGAGCGGTATACCGCCAGGCGCACGGCCCTCAGTTCGGAGATCTTTGCGCGGGTCTGGCGCGCGCGGCGCATGCGGGACTGTTTTTTGTCGATCATGATTGACCCCGGTTACTTCTTCTTGGTTTCCTTGAGCACGACGCGTTCGTCGGAATAACGCACGCCCTTGCCCTTGTACGGCTCCGGCGGACGGTATCCGCGCACATCCGCCGCAACCTGGCCGACCGCCTGCTTGTCCATGCCCTTGATTACTATTTCCGTCTGCTGCGGCGTCTCTACCTTGACGCCCTTTGGCATCTGGTGCACCACCGGATGCGAGAAGCCTAGCGTCAGGTTGAGCTTGTCGCCCTGGGCTTGCGCCCGGTAACCGACACCGACCAACTGCAGTTTTCTTTCAAAACCCTTGGTCACACCCTGCACCATGTTGGCGACCAGCGCACGCAGCGTGCCGGACATGGCATTGGCCTGGATGGATTCGTCCACGGCCTTGAATACGATCTTGTCCCCGTCGCGCTTTACCTCCACGCCGGTCGACGTCGGATGCGACAGCACGCCCAACGGCCCCTTGATCGAAATCAAATCCGAGGCCAGCGTGACGTCCACTCCGCTGGGAACGGTCACCGGTAAATTTCCTATGCGAGACATTTCTAGCGCTCCTTGTCCGCGATCAGGCGACGATGAACAGCACTTCGCCGCCCACGCCGCTCTGGCGCGCCTTGCGATCGGTCATCACGCCGCGCGAGGTGGAAACGATTGCCACACCCAGACCGTTCATGACCTGCGGGATATCCTTGGCCGGCTTGTAAATGCGCAGCCCGGGACGACTGACCCGCTCGATGCGCTCTATGACCGGGCGTCCGGCGTAATATTTAAGGCCGATTTCGAGCGCGGGCTTGCCGCTGTCTTCGCGCACGGCGAAGTCCTCGATATAGCCTTCATCCTTGAGGACCTTGGCAATCGAAACCTTGAGCTTGCTCGAGGGCACGAGTACTGACGTTTTTTCCGCAAGTTGGGCGTTGCGGATTCGCGTCAGCATGTCGGCTATGGGATCACTCATGCTCATCCGGAATCTCCTGCTACCAGCTGGCCTTGGTCACGCCGGGAATCTCGCCACGCATGGCGATTTCACGGAGCTTGTTCCGGCCGAGGCCGAATTTGCTGTAGACGCCGCGCGGTCGACCGGTCAGCGCACAGCGGTTGCGCAGGCGCACCGGGCTGCTGTTACGCGGCAGTTTCTGCAGCTTGTCGCGAGCCTCGGTACGATCCTCGTCGGAAGCCTTGCTGTTGTTAATGATGGCGTTCAGCTCGAGTCGCTTGGCCGCGAACTTCTTCACGGTTGCGCGGCGCTTCTGGTCGCGGTTGATCAAAGCGGTCTTTGCCATTACGACCTCAACTCTTGAACGGGAACTTGAAGCTCGACAGAAGCGCGCGCGCCTCGTCGTCGGTCTTCGCTGTCGTGGTGATGGTGATATTCATGCCCCGGAGCGCGTCGATCTTGTCGTACTCGATCTCCGGGAAAATGATCTGCTCTTTGACGCCCAAGTTGAAATTTCCGCGGCCGTCGAAGGAACGCGCGGAAATGCCGCGGAAATCGCGGATCCGGGGAATCGCGACCGACACCAGGCGGTCGAGGAATTCGTACATACGGGCCCGGCGCAGAGTGACCATGCAGCCGACCGGATAGTCCTTGCGGATCTTGAAACCGGCGATCGATTTCTTCGCCTTCGTGATCACCGGCTTCTGGCCGGCGATCTTGGTCATGTCGCCCGCGGCGTTTTCGAGAATCTTCTTGTCGTTTACCGCCTCGCCGACACCCATGTTCAGGACGATCTTCTCGATCCGCGGAACCTGCATCGCGGTCTTATAGCCAAATTGTTTCATAAGCTCCGGCACCACCGCTTCGCGGTAGTGCTGCTGCAGGCGCGCCGCCTGGGCGGGCCCGGTACTTTCCTTAGCTGCTGCCTTGGCCTTGGCCATGTCTTCCTCTTAAGCGTCCAGCATTTCGCCGTTCGAGCGGTAGATCCGCACGCGGCGGCCGTCGTCCAGCTGCTTTACGCCGACGCGGTCGGCTTTCTGGGTGGTCGGATTGAAA
>CAYODB010000297.1:678-3833 GCA_964402495.1 uncultured Bordetella sp. | reverse complement strand
GTGCATTGGGAACGATGGGCTCGGGCTTAAGTTTGACTGGCTCGGGTTCAAGCGCGACTGGCTCGGGTTTAAGCGGGACGGGCTCGGGTTTAAGCGGGACGGGCTCGGGCCTGATTTCCCGAACCGGCTCGGGAACGCGCGGCAACGGCTGCGGTGCCGTATCGACCTTCTGCTCGGAAGCCGGCAGCAGATCGACCATCAGCGGCGCCGGGTCGATGTATTGCCTGTCGATGTATCGCCTGGCCTCGAATAACTGCACGACCAGCAGGCCGGCAGCGACATGCGCGATCACGACAGCAGCCAGCGTAGAGCGCGAATGCGGGATGGGTTCGAGTGCAGAAGCGTTCAATGAAAATCCGTTTCTTGGATCCTAATGATTCAGGAAAGCACCCTGGCTTGCGGCGGCGGGAAACCCCGAACGCCAATCCTCCGAAGCCGTACTCGGTCCGGTGAATCGCAATGCGAATTGTTATCATTTAAAGGAAGGGTGTCAATACATTCCGGGATTCAATCCGGGGAAACATTGCGCGGCGCCCCGGAGAACCGCCTGCGGCAATCTGTCACATTCACAACGCCAATCGATAACCTTCAATGCCCATTGGAAGGGCCGCGACTCCGGCTTCAACTCGGAACCGGAAGATACAGGCGGGACCTATTTGCATCGGTCACCCGGCGTCGGTGTATCGGCAGGCAACAAGACCCGCCTGTATGGATTCGTGCAGATTCCGATCTGCCCATATATAAACGGCGTACAACTCACCGCAGACTGGTCGATCGCGGCGGGATTGAGCCGGCGCTTCTGAACTCTATCGAAGGACTCTCGCCCGCCGACCGTCGCGGTTGATTCGCGCGTGCCCTGGCAGTTGCAGGCGTTCGCGTGATCAGATCAGGCGCAGCTTGTCGAAAAAGGCTTTACGCCAGCGCGTGATGGTGACTTTTTCGAACAACCCGGCCTTACTGAAGGGATCGTCGGCAATGAAGCGTTCCGCTTCCTTGCGGTCGTCAGTGTCGACGATGAGGATGCCGCCGCTGCCGCCGGTTCCGTCGTCTTCGATCAATGCACCTGCCGCCAGCAACAGATGCTTGTTGGTTGTCAGGTATTCGATGTGCGCGGTCCTGTTGTCCGCCCGGATCTGGCTGCTGCCTGCTTTGTCTTTTGTCTGAATTGCGTAAGGCATGAACCCCCCCCTCTCACAATTATTTTTGGATCAAACTCATTCACCGCAAGGGACGCCAAGGAAAACCAAACCGGCTTTTATTTCGCGCTTGCTTTGTGATTTGTTCCTGCTTCCCTTTGCGTCCTTTGCGGTGAAAATATTTTGTCTTTACGGTCGAGGCGGTATTAGCTCAAGCAGCTTTCCGTGTGTTCTTCCTGATGAAATCCGTTATGCGGGCGATGCCCTTCTCGATGGCTTCGTTGGAAGCGGCATAGCTGAAGCGGATGTGCTGGCCTTCGTCCGGCACGCGCGGGCCAAAGTGGATGTCCGCAAGCACCGCCACGCCGGCTTCATTCAGCAGGCGCTTGCGGAAGTCCTCGGAGTCCTTCGCGCCGATCAACCTGCAGGCCTCCGTGACGTTCGGCCACGCGTAAAAGGCGCCACCGGGGTTCTGGCAGGCCACGCCGGGCACCTTGTTGAGCAAGCCGACGATGAGGTTGCGGCGCGCGAGAAAGCTGTCGCGCATTTTCTTTGCGTCCTCTTGCGGGCCGTTCAGCGCTTCCACCGCCGCCCACTGCGTGATCTGCGATGCGCAGGAATCCGTATTGGTGACCCAGCGCGTGAACACCGGTGCGAGTGCCCTGTTCGCCGCAAAGCCAAGGCGCCATCCCGTCATTGCCCAGGTTTTAGATGCGCCGTCGCAAATGATGGTGCGATCGATCATTTCCGGGAACTGCGTGAGCGAACAGAACTCGCTGTCGTAGCAGAGCTGGGAATAAATTTCGTCGGCGAATACCCACACCTGGGGATGCCTGCGCAGGATTCCCGCGATGGCTTCCATGTCCTTCTCCGGGATGATGCCGCCGGTCGGGTTCTGCGGTGAATTCAGGATCAGGAGTTTCGTCTTCGGCGTGATCTTCGCCTCCAGATCGGCCGGATCGAAACTGAAGCCGCGCGACTCGCGCAGGTAGATCGGCACCGGCACCGCGCCCATCGCCTTGATCTGCGATTCGTAGATCGGGAAGCCGGGAACCGGGTAGATCACTTCATCGCCAACGCCATGGTCGGTGGTCGAGACGATCGCATAGGCGATGAAGGGTTTGGCGCCCGCGCCCACCACGACGTCATCGGCCGCGACATTGATGCGCCGCGAGCGGTTCAGGTAGCTGGCTGCCGCTTCCCGCAGTTCGAGGATGCCGGCCGAAGGCGTGTAACCATGCTTGCCCTCGTTGATCGCCCTGACGCCGGCTTCGCGGATGTTCTTCGGCGTCGGGAAATCCGGCTGGCCGATGCAGAAGGAAATGATGTCCTTGCCCTGGCGCTGGAGCGCGCTGACTTCGGCGAGGACCACGAAAGCGTTTTCGGTGCCGAGTTCGTTCGCTCGACGGGAAATGGCGGGCATCAACTGCTATCCTCCGGAATTAAAAAGGCGGGTCGGCCGCATGGCACGCCCGCCGTCCAAGCACTTAAAAGTCCAGCGCTGTATATCATGGCCCCGCATACAGGGTCAATGCAGGGCAATCACCGCATAATGGCCAGGTGCCATCCAACCCGAAAACACAAATCCTCTGCAATTTCCTGGCGAATGCCGCAGGCGTCCCAGCGCGCCCCTTCAACCTTTCCGCATGAGTATCCAGCGCGTCAAGGATTCACTCTGTGCCACTGTGATCGGCGGCGGCCCGGCGGGCCTGATGGCCGCTGAGGTGCTCGTTGCCCACGGCTTGCGGGTCGACGTCTACGAGCGCATGCCCTCCGTCGGCCGCAAATTCCTGATGGCGGGAAAAGGCGGCCTCAATCTCACGCATTCCGAAGAAAGCAGCCTTTTCCTGTCGCGCTTCGGCACCAGCAGCGGGCACTTCCAGCCGATGCTGGAATCCTTCGGTGCCGCAGCGTTGCGGGACTGGGCGAAAGGTCTCGGGGTCGAAACGTTCGTCGGCAGCTCCGGCCGCGTCTTTCCGGCGGCGATGAAGGCGGCGCCGCTGTTGCGTGCCTGGTTGC
>CAYODB010000297.1:0-668 GCA_964402495.1 uncultured Bordetella sp. | reverse complement strand
TCGCCTGCGCGAATCCGGCGTGAAATTCCACGCCCGCCATCGCTGGCTGGGATGGACGCCAAGCGGCGAACTGCGATTCGCGACCGTTCATGGCGAGCAAACCCGCCAGACCGACGCGGTTGTGCTGGCGATGGGCGGCGGTAGCTGGGCGCGGCTTGGCTCCGACGCCGGCTGGGCCCCTCTGCTGGAGCAACGCGGCATACGTGTTGCACCGCTGCGGCCGGCGAACTGCGGTTTCGACATCGGCTGGAGCGACCATTTCCGCAACAAGTTCGCGGGGCAGCCGCTCAAGTCCATCGTCGCGTCATTCACGGATGCGTCCGGAAGGAATTTCCGGCAGCAGGGCGAATGCATCGTCACCGACACGGGAATTGAAGGCGGACTTGTCTATGCATTGTCCGCACCGCTGCGTGACGAGATCCACGCGAACGGCGGCGCGATCCTGCATCTCGATCTCCTGCCCGGCCGCGAATCGTTGCGCGTCGAGCGTGAGATCGCCCATCCGCGCGGGTCTCGATCCTTCTCCAGCCACTTGCAAAGGCAACTGGGCCTCAAAGGAGTGAAAACCGGACTGTTGCGCGAAGTGGTCCACGCCAGAGATTTCGATAATCCCGCCCTGCTCGCACGCGCGCTGAAGGCCCTCCCGCTTCGCCTGGTGGCCACGCGAC
>CAYODB010000296.1:0-3833 GCA_964402495.1 uncultured Bordetella sp. | reverse complement strand
GAGACGAACTGCGTATAGGCGTCGATCTCACTGCGCGTTCCCGGCGGCGGCGCCATGCCGCGCAGTGAGATCGACGCCTATACGCAGTTCGTCTCGATCTACGGCGCCAAGGGCCTGGCCTATATCAAGGTTAACGAGCGCGCCAAGGGTCGCGAAGGCTTGCAGTCGCCAATCGTCAAGAACCTGCACGACAAGGCGATCGCCGCGATACTGGAACGTACCGGCGCACAGGACGGCGACCTGATTTTCTTCGGTGCCGATAAAGCGAAGGTCGTCAACGATGCGGTCGGCGCGCTGCGGGTCAAGATTGGCCACAGCGACTTCGGCCGCCAGAACGGACTGCTCAAGGGCGATTGGGAAATCCTCTGGGTAGTGGATTTCCCGATGTTCGAGTTCGACGAAGAAGAGCAGCGCTACAGCGCCGCGCACCATCCGTTCACCAGTCCCAAAGATGGTGACGAGAACTGGCTGGAAACCGATCCGTCCCGCTGCAAGGCGAAGGCTTACGACATGGTGCTCAATGGCTGGGAACTCGGCGGCGGATCGGTGCGTATCCACCGCGAGGACGTGCAGAGCAAGGTGTTCCGGGCGCTCAAGATCGACGCGGAGGAGGCGAAACTCAAATTCGGCTTCCTTCTCGATGCGCTGCAGTTCGGTGCGCCGCCCCACGGCGGCCTCGCTTTCGGGCTCGACCGCCTGGTGACGATGATGGCGGGCGCGGAGTCCATCCGTGACGTGATCGCGTTCCCCAAGACCCAGCGCGCGCAGGATCTCATGTGCCAGGCGCCAAGCCCAGTGGACGAAAAACAGCTGCGCGAACTCCACATCCGCTTGCGCAGCACCGAGACCGCGAAACCGAGCTAACCACAGAGGCACAGAGGAAGAAAACTCAGGACCAGAGTATCTGCCACCCATCTCGCGAATATTTTCAATGTGCTTTCACTATCAGCCTTAGGGTTTCCTCTGTGCCTAAAAGGGTACTCCGACGTGCTTCGCCCGTAGGGTATCTGTGCCTGCTACGCTTCAAGTGTGCCCTTGTCTGTGGTGAAGGATGTTGAAGTTCAAGATCCCGGTGTCGGTGCTGGTGGTGATTCACACCGCCGACCTGCAGGTGCTGCTGCTGGAGCGCGCCGATCACCCGGGCTTCTGGCAGTCCGTGACCGGCAGCCAGGACGCTGGTGAAACGCTGCGCCAGACCGCAGTGCGGGAAGTCGGGGAAGAAACCGGTCTCGATGCCGATGCCCACGTGCTCACCGACTGGAACGTGCAGAACGAGTATGAGATCTATCCGGAATGGCGCTGGCGCTATGCGCCGGGCGTCACCCGCAACACGGAGCACGTGTTCGGCTTGCGCGTGCCGTCGGTGCTGCCGGTGCGATTGGCTGCGCGAGAGCACCTCGGCTATGTGTGGTTGCCCTATGGCCAAGCTGCCGACAAGGTTTTTTCCTTGAGCAACGCCAGGGCAATCAAGGACTTGCCGCGGAACAGCGGGTGAACAATCGGTCCGGTTTACTGTCTTAGTGTGGTAAGGTTTTTGTATGCGCCGCGCAGGCAAGGAGCCATAGATGTCCGCAACAGCAACGGCAATTGGATTCGACCGCTACAGCAGCCTGCAGGACGACGACTGCGAGGCACGCATTCTCGCGGCCAAAAAGAAGCTCGGCAGCCGCCTGGTCATCCTTGGCCACCATTACCAGCGCGCCGACGTCTACAAGCATGCCGACCTGACCGGCGATTCGCTCAGGCTGTCCAAGCTGGCGTCGCAGACCGACGCCGACTACATCGTGTTCTGCGGCGTGCATTTTATGGCGGAAGTGGCCGACATCCTTTGCAAGCCCGGCCAGATCACCGTGTTGCCGGACATGGCCGCCGGCTGTTCGATGGCGGACATGGCGAGCGTGTCGAAAGTCCAGCGTGCCTGGCGCGAATTGTCGGAAGTGCTGGATCCCGAACAGCACGTGACGCCGGTCACCTATATCAACTCCGCCGCGGACCTGAAGGCTTTTTGCGGCGAGCACGGCGGCATCGTCTGCACGTCGTCCAACGCGCGCCAGATCCTCGACTGGTCGTTTGCGCGGCGGGAGAAGGTGTTGTTCTTTCCCGACCAGCACCTCGGGCGCTGGACCGGCCACAAGATGGACATTGCGCTCAAGGACATGCAGGTCTGGGATCCCGACGAGCCGATGGGCGGTTTGACCGTGGAGCAGATCAAGGCGGCGAAAATCCTGCTGTGGAAGGGGCATTGCTCGGTGCACCAGATGTTCCAGCCCCAGCACATCCTGAAGTTTCGCAACCAGCATCCGGACGGAATCGTGATCTCGCATCCGGAATGCAGGTTCGAGGTCTGCAAGCTTTCCGACCACGTCGGATCGACCGAGACCATCATCAGGACCATCGCCGCCGCGCCGCCGAATACGCACTGGCTGGTGGGCACCGAACTGAATCTGGTCAGTCGCATCGCGGAGGAGTTCAAGCCGCAGGGCAAGGTCATCCAGTTCATGGCGCCTTTGGTATGTATGTGCTCGACCATGGCGCGGATCGATCCGCAGCATCTGGCCTGGACGCTGGAAAACCTCGCGGAAGGTAATGTCGTGAACCGCATCAAGGTTCCGGCGCGCGACGCGGCGCCTGCCAAGATCGCGCTCGACCGCATGCTCGCCGTTTCCTGACCTTCAGGCTGGGGCGGCCGGCACGGTCCCGCGGGGCTGTGTTACACGCGCCTTCCCGATTGAAGCCTGCAAACTGCCGGTGCCGGCAGTCGAATTCACGGGAGTGCTATCGAATGACAAGGTCACTCGCAACGAACGAATTTGCCGCCAGTCGGCCAATGGTCCGACGCGGAACATGGAAACGCTCCACGTAGTCACCTACAACATCCACAAGGGTTTTTCGCAATTCAAGCGCCGCATGTCGGTGCACGACCTGCGCGAAAAGCTGCGTGTCATCGGCGCCGACCTGGTATTCCTGCAGGAAGTGCAGGGCCTGCACGAGCGCCACGCCGAACACCATAACAACTGGCCGGCGGCGCCCCAATATGAGTTTCTTGCCGATTCGATCTGGAGCGCGTTCGCGTACGGCAAAAATGCGGTCTACGACAGCGGCCACCACGGCAACGCGATCCTCAGCAAGTATCCGATTTCGAAATGGGACAACGAGGACGTATCGATGCACGGTAGCGAGCACCGGGGACTGCTTCACTGCGAAATCGCGATCCCGGACTGGAGCCAGCCGCTTCACTGCATCAATGTCCATCTCGGGTTGCTCGGGCACTGGCGCAAGAAGCAGGTCCTGGCGCTGCGGAGCCGCATAGAGCGCATGGTGCCCGCAGGGGCGCCGCTGGTGATCGCCGGCGACTTCAATGACTGGGGCCGCAGCGCGGGCCGTGCGCTGGTCCACTTGCTGGATTTATCCGAGGTGTTCGAGTCGACGCTGGGCCGGCCGGCGCGCAGCTATCCGGCATTCCTGCCGATGCTGCATCTTGATCGCATCTATGTTCGAGGATTTTCGGTCCGGCTGGCCCATGCGCATCGCGGGCGCGCCTGGGCGCGAGTGTCGGACCACATCGCACTTTCGGCGTTGCTCACCAGGAAAACGTGAGAACCTCGCCTCGTTTTATCCCGCGGTGCCGCCTGCGCCGGGCTTGCAATTTGCAACTACCTCCGGCTTAAGGCACGGGCGATATCGCTCTTGCAGGCCTGGGACGAGTTTCCGGTTCCGTACCTTGCAGTTCCTGGTCATGTTCTTGCGGGCGCAGCGATGCGCCCGTTTTCTTTTTGCGGGGTTTCTTTGTACGAGGATTCTTTTTACGTGGCGCAGAGCCAGCCGTCCGCTTG
>CAYODB010000295.1:0-3903 GCA_964402495.1 uncultured Bordetella sp. | reverse complement strand
GTCCGGAGTACCGGGAAGAGAACAGGAGAATCCGCAAGAAGCACCTCGGCGACCACGAGGTAGGGATTACCGTGGTCTGCGCGACCTTGCTGGTACCGGAATGGAAACTGGAGATTGAAGCGGTGGCGGCTGCGTAGACCAGGCAGAATTCCTGGCCACCAGCCGAGCACGATCCCGCGGCCGTGAGCCCTTCAGGCTTTGTCCTCCCCCGGCCAGTTCTTGATGTACTGCTTGAGGAGCTTGTTCTCGAAGCTGGCCGCGCGCAGCGCCGCCTTGGCAACGTCATGGAAGGACAGCACGCCGACCAGCACGCTCTTGTCCATGATCGGCAGGTAACGGACGTGCTTGTCGGTCATCACGCCGCGCATGGTATCCACTGAATCTTCCATGTCGCCGCAGACCGGATCGCGCACCATGACCTCGGCGACTTTCACCTCGTGGATGTCGCCGCGATGGCGATGCACCGACGCCAGGACTTCGCGGAAGGTGAGGATGCCGGTCATGCGGCTCTTTTCCATCACCAGCAGCGAGCCGATGTCATGCTCGACCATCAGGTTGACGGCCTGGGGCAACAGCGCCTCGGGCGCGATGCTGTAAATCTGGCTGCCCTTGATCTTGAGTATGTCCTTGACCAGCATGCATCCCCTCCAGTGGTTTGGCCGGCTGCTAAATGACGCCCCGGGCCTTCAGGTCCCGCATCTTTTCGGCATCGTAACCGAGTTCGGCGAGTACTTCATCCGTATGCTCGCCCAGGCCGGGCCCGAGCCAGCGCGTGCCTCCCGGCGTTGCGGTCATTTTCGGCACGACGCCCGGGACTTTCATGGGTGTGCCGTCGGGCAGCGCCGCCTGCTCGATCATCCCCCGCGCGCGGTAGTGGAGGTCGTTGACGATGTCGGCAATGTCGTAGATCTTGCCCGATGGCACCTGCGCGTCCGCCAGCACTTTGAGAACGTGATCGAGGTCGTGCGCGGCGCACCAGTTGCCGATCGCCTGGTCCAGTTCCGCGGTGCGCGCTACCCGTCCGTCATTGCGGGCCAGGCCGGGGTCGCCGCCAAGGTCGTCGCGCCCGATGGCCGCCATCATGCGCTTGAAAATAGAATCGCCGTTGGCGCCGATAACGACGTACTTGCCGTCGCGCGTGGTGTAGGTATTCGACGGCACGATGCCTGGCAGCGAAGCGCCGCTGCGTTCGCGCACGAAACCGGCGACGTCATATTCAGGCAGCAGGCTTTCCATGAGGCTGAAAACCGACTCGTACAAGGCCACATCCACCACCTGGCCCTTACCGCCGTTCACTTCACGATGCCGCAAAGCCATCAGTGCGCCCATCACCCCGTATAGCGACGCGATGGCATCGCCCAGGCTGATGCCCACCCGCACCGGCGGCCGGTCGGGGTGCCCGGTCATGTAGCGCAGGCCGCCCATCGCCTCGCCGATCGCGCCGAAACCGGCGCGGTCGCTGTAAGGCCCGTCCTGACCGTAGCCGGACAGGCGCACCATCACCAGCCCGGGATTGCGCTGCGACAGCGCATCCCATCCCAGTCCCCATTTTTCCAGGGTGCCGGGGCGGAAGTTCTCGACCACGATGTCGGCTTCGGCAGCCAGGCGGCGCACGATCTCCTGGCCTTCCGGTTCCCGCATGTTGACGGTCACCGACTTCTTGTTGCGGGCCTGCACGTACCACCAAAGCGAAGTATCCTGATGCAACTTGCGCCATTGCCGCAGCGGATCGCCGCCGTCCGGGGATTCGACCTTGATCACCTGCGCGCCGAATTCGGCGAGAATGCGCGAACAGAACGGCCCGGCGATCAATGTGCCGAGTTCGAGAACTTTGACGTCCGATAGAGGCCCCATGAACTATTTGGCTGGGTGAATGGGTGAATGAGTGAATGAGTGAATGAGTGAATGAGTGAAGGCGTGAATGTGTGAATGTGTGAAGGGTCAAAATCGCGGCGGCTCCGGGACCGGTACCGCCATTATCTGCAAAATCCTTAAAATACGGGAATCGATACCATGAAGCGTTTGCTTGCCCTGATTGTTTCACTGCTTTCCGTGCTACTTGCCAGCGAGGTTGCCATGGCTTGTCCCGAAATTCTGAACCACAAGATGAACAACCTCGACGGCAAGCCCGTCGACCTGTGCGAATTCGCCGGCAAGGTGGTGCTGGCCGTGAACACCGCCAGCTACTGCGGCAACACGCCCCAGTACAAGGGACTGGAAGCGCTGTACGGCAAGTACAAGGACAAGGGGCTGGTCGTCGTCGGCTTTCCGGCCAACGACTTCGGCGCGCAGGAACCCGGCACGGCGAAGGAGATCAAGGAATTCTGCGAACTGACCTACGGCGTGAAATTCCCGATGGTGGAGAAATCCAGCGTGGTCCCCGGCAAGGCCAACCCGGTATTCGCCGGACTCACGAAAATGACCGGGGATGCGCCGGAGTGGAATTTTCACAAGTACCTGCTCTCGCGCGACGGCAAGCGCGCTTTCAGCTTTTCCGCCCGCACCCAGCCGGAGAGCGCCGAGGTGGTCAAGCAGATCGAAGCGCTGCTGGCTGAAAAACCCCAGGGCGAATGATCCAGATCGTCATCACGAAGCACACGGAGGAAAGTCAAAGGCACACGAAGGAAACCGCAAGAAAATTGTGAGTGCAGGAGAAATATCTGCCCGCCATGTAGTCACGGAATGACTGTGCTTGATTTCCATGTGGCTGGTGTTTGCTTTGCTTCGTGCGCTCCTGCTGCTCTTTCGTGTCCTTCGTGTCAACGCCGTAACGAAGTAATTTCACCAGGTATCCACAAAAGCCCGCTTCTTGCCCGTGCGGGGCTTGGGAGGCGGCAGTGAGCGCAGGCCGGCCATGATCCACGAGCGGGTGTCCGCCGGATCGATGACGTCGTCGATCTCGAACAGGGTCGCAGTGCTGAGCGCCTTGCCGCGTTCGTAGGCTTCGGCCACCATTTCGTCGAACCGGTGCTTGCGTTCCGCGGGGTCGGCGATGGCTTCCAGCTCCTTGCGAAAGCCGAGCTTGACCGAGCCTTCCAGGTTCATCGGCCCGAATTCCCCCGTCGGCCAGGCCACGGAGAACATCGGCAGGTGGAAGCTGCCTCCCACCATGCCCTGCGAGCCGAGGCCATAGGCTTTGCGCAACACCACGGAGAAAATGGGAATGGTCATGTTCGCGCCCACGACATAAAGCCGGCAGCAATGGCGGACCAGCGCCGTACGCTCGGCTTCCGGCCCCACCATGTTGCCCGGCGTGTCGCAAAGCGACAGCACCGGGATGTCGAAGGCGTCGCACAACTGCAGGAAGCGCGCCGCCTTGTCGGCCGCGTCGGCGTCGATCGCACCGCCGAGCACCATCGGATTGTTCGCCAGCAATCCCAGCGGCCGGCCTTCCACGCGAACGAAAGCGGTGATCATATTGGTGCCGAAGTCGCGCCGCAGTTCCAGCACCGAATCCTGGTCCGCGATCAGGTCGATCACCCGGCGCACCTCGTACACACGCAGCCGGTTTTCCGGAATCACCTGGCGCAGCTCGCGCTGGTCGGCGCACTTCCATTGCGTGATCGGACCCTGGAAGTACGACAGGTACTTTTTCGCAACCTGGACCGCCTCGGCTTCGTCCCTGACCACGATGTCAATGACGCCGTTGCGCCTTTGCACGGACGTAGGACCGACTTCGTCTGGATGGAAGACGCCCAATCCGCCACCCTCGATCATCGCCGGACCGCCCATGCCGAGCGAAGTCTTCTCGGTGGCAATGATCACGTCGCAGCAACCGGCGACCACTGCGTTACCGGCGAAGCAGCGTCCCGACACCACACCCACCAGCGGCACCATCCCGCTCAGCTTGGCCAGCAAGGTGAATGCCTTGATGTTCAGCCAGCCCGCCACGATGGCATCGAC
>CAYODB010000294.1:0-3971 GCA_964402495.1 uncultured Bordetella sp. | reverse complement strand
GCCGGGCGACAGCGGGGTCGAAGGGGCGCGCGGCTATGCCGGCCGCATCGAGTCCGGCAGCGTCAACGTCGGCGATACCGTGACCGTGCTGCCCTCGGGGCTGCGTTCGAAAGTGCGCGAGATCCGCACCTATGACAGGGCTCACCCGTCCGCCCATGCGCCGCAGTCGGTGACGGTGGTCCTCGAAGACCAGCTCGACATATCGCGCGGCGAAGTGCTCGCCGCAGCCGATGCGCAGGCGCAGGTAGCGCGCGAGATCGATGCCACCCTGTGCTGGCTGTCGGAAGAACCCTTCAACCGCAGCCGCCGCTACCTGATCAAGCAAGGTGCGCGGACCGTGAAGGCGATGATCAGTTCGCCGCAGTACCGGGTCAACGTAAACACGCTGGCTCAGGAACCGGCCGACACGTTGTTTCTCAACGACATCGGCAGGGTTGGGGTAAAAACCGCGCAACCGCTGGCATTCCAGCCTTATCGCCACAACCGCGCCGCCGGCAGCTTCATCCTCATCGATGAGGCGACCAATAATACGGTCGCGGCAGGCCTGATCAACTGAAGCCGATCAGCTGAAACCGGGCAATTGAAACTACAGCGCCATACAGGAACCGGTACGAAATGACTTACGTTGTGACCGAATCGTGCATCAACTGCAAGCACACCGACTGCGTCGACGTGTGCCCGGTGGACTGCTTCGTCGAAGGCCCGAATTTCCTTGCCATCGATCCCGACAATTGCATCGACTGCAGCCTCTGTGTTGCCGAGTGCCCGGTGGAGGCGATTTGCGCCGAGGACGACGTGCCGGACGACCAGCGCGATTTCATCCGCATCAACGCAGAGGCGGCAAAGGTCTGGCCGGCCATCACGGAAAAGAAGCCGGCTCCCGAAGCAGCGGATCACTGGGCCGAAGTGAAGCAAAAACGCGCGTTACTGGAGTTCGCCTGATGGGCAAGGTCTATCTGATTGGTGCAGGTCCTGGCGCGGCGGATCTGATTACGCTGCGCGGCGCCGACCTGCTCAAGCGGGCCGGGATCGTCTTCCACGACGCCCTCGTTCAACCCGAACTGCTGGCCATGGCGCCGCAGGCAAATCTGGTCGCCGTCGGCAAGCGCTGCAGCCAGATCTCCACTGACCAGCGCTTCATCAACCGCAATCTGGTCGAAGCCGCGGCGAAGCACGAGGTCGTGGTCAGGCTCAAGGGTGGTGACCCGATGCTGTTCGGACGTGCCCAGGAAGAAATCGCGGCCCTCGAAGCGGCTGGCGTTCCCTTTGAAGTCGTTCCCGGCGTCACCTCCGCCCTGGCGGCCAGCGCCCAACTGGGCGTATCGCTGACCCAGCGTGGCGTCAGCCGCAGCGTCGTATTCGCCACGCCCCGGGTGGGCGAGGGCGAGGACGAAAGCGACTGGGCGCCTGCCGTTGTCCATGCCGATACCGCCGTGCTTTACATGGGAGCGGCGCAGGCCTCGAAGATAGCTGCCGTCCTCGAAGAACAGGGCATGGCAGGTTCCACCCCGGTGGTCATAGTGGAAAACGCGTCGCTGCCCGGTACCAGGCAGATCGGATGCACCTTGCGCGAACTCAGGGAAGGCCTGAACCTGGACTTCAGCGGCCCGGCCCTGATGCTGTTCGGCGACGTGTTTGTCCACCAGGCGCGAATACTTGCGGCAACCGAACTGTCTGACGGCACGTTGCTGCGGAAAACTGCTTCCCATTGAATGAAGCGACTTCCAATTTTTTGATTCACACATCTTCGCTCCCGCCGATTCGATCTCTTCCCGCGTCAGATACACTAGCGCCAACTCAGTAAACCTTTTCACCGCAAAGGCGCAAAGGCGCAAAGGACGCAAAGGAAAACAGGGCACGGGTAAAAATCGGGATCCCAGGAGACATCGATGCCTGCACCATCTCCATTGCCATTTTCGCTTCGGGCTCCCTTTTGAGTGCTTTCCTTCGCGTCCTTTGCGCCTTTGCGGTGAAAGTGCCGTAGTTGCAGACTCATCGGATACGTGAGCCCAAACCCGACAACCGCAATCCTGCTGTTCGCCCACGGCGCCCGTGACCCGGGCTGGGCGGAGCCGTTCCGCCGCATTGCGGGCCGTCTCAAGGCGGCGCAGCCCGGCCTCAGGGTGGAACTGGCTTTCCTGGAGCTCATGGAGCCCAGGCTGGCGGACGCCGTCGCCGTACTCGCCGGGGCAGGCATCGACCGCATTACGCTGGTGCCGCTGTTCCTGGCACAGGGCGGCCACCTGAAGGAAGACCTGCCGAGGCTGCTCGACGACATCCGCGGGCAGCATTCCTCGGTGCGAATCGACGTCACGGCGGCGATCGGGGACTCCGAAAGCCTGACTAACGCCATTGCCGACTGGGCCCTGTCCCAGCACCTGAGCCGTACGACCTGAGTTACTTACCGGGCCACCGCCCTCATAAAGCCGCTCCGGCGCCCGAAAGCCGCTAGAATTCAGGCTTTTGACTGATCGGGTATGCAGGTCTTCCGGGGAATTCCCGCGCGAGCCGACAGGCCGATAGCGCTGACCATCGGCAATTTCGACGGCGTCCATCCCGGGCATCGGGCCATGATCGCCCGCCTGGCGGAGTCGGCACGCCCGCGAGGCCTGCCGGTTTCCGTCATGACGTTCGAGCCGCAGCCCCAGGAATTTTTCGCGCCCGACCAGGCGCCGGCGCGCCTGACCTCATTACGGGAAAAGCTGGAAATTCTGCGCGACTGCGGCGTCGACCGGACCTACGTGTTCCGCTTCGACTTCGCTTTTGCCCAGTTGACGGCGGAGCAGTTCATCTCCCGCATCCTGCGCGACGGTCTGGCGGTGAGGCGGCTGCTGGTCGGCGACGATTTTCGTTTTGGCGCGCGCCGGGCCGGGGACATGGGCCTCCTGAAAATGGTGGCGCCGCAGTTGGGATTCGAAGTCGATGCGATGCCCAGCGTGGTGGTGGCCGGTTTGCGGGTTTCGAGCACTGCCATTCGCGCCTGCCTCGAGAGCGGCGACCTCGAGGGCGCGCAACAGTTGCTCGGCAGGCGCTATGCGATCGCGGGGCGGGTGGTACGCGGCGACCAGCTCGGGGCCAGGCTGGGCTATCCGACTGCCAACATCCAGTTGAAGCGCTTGCGCGCGCCGCTTTCGGGAATTTTCGTGGTCGAAGTTACCGGCCTCGGTGCGGAACCGCTGCCCGGCGTTGCCAGCCTCGGCGTGCGTCCAACAGTGAAGGAACGCGGCAGGCCGACGCTGGAAGTGCACCTGTTCGATTTTGATGACCGCATTTACGGCCGGCGCATCGGCGTGCGCTTCCTTGAAAAACTGCGCGACGAACAGAAGTTCTCGGATATCGACGCCCTGGTCGCCCAGATGGATCTGGACGCTACGGCCGCAAGAAAGTTCTTTATCACCGCAAAGGCGCAAAGGACGCAAAGGAAGACGTGAGCTCTACGCCATACGAGACAGATGAACTGAATCGCCTGAGCAATGAGGTGATTGGAGCGGCCATTGAAGTTCATCGGCATCTTGGGCCGGGTTTACTGGAGTCAGCCTATCAAAGCTGTCTGTGCTGGGAACTGAGGCATCGTGGACTTGGTGTTGAGGTGCAGGTGCCGATCCCGATTCGCTACAAGAAACTCCTGTTGGACGAGGGTTACCGGATTTATTTTATTATAGAAGGAAAGCTTGTTCTGGAATTGAAATCCATTGATAAGTTACTCCCAATCCATACTGCCCAAGTACTGACATACTTGAAAATGACAGAAGATGGCGCTATTGCTCAACTTCAACATTGAATTAATGCGATCCGGTATCAAGCGAATCGTCAACGAATTCTGATTTCCTTTGCGTCTTTGCGGTGAAAACTTGTGGTGAAAAAGGTCTTAAGAATGGCTGACTACAAAAGCACGCTGAACCTCCCCGATACGCCGTTCCCGATGCGGGGTGACCTCGCCAAGCGGGAACCCGGCTGGGTCCAGCAATGGC
>CAYODB010000293.1:0-4011 GCA_964402495.1 uncultured Bordetella sp. | reverse complement strand
GCCTCATGGATCGCGTGATGGAGCAGCCCGCCTATCTGGGCGCGGGTGTGATCGCGCTGATCCTGATTGGTGCGCTGGCCGTGCGTGCAGTCAAGCGCCGCCGCGAATCGAAGGCTGATTCCGACGACTCTGGCCCTGCGTTCGTAGCCGCGGCTCCGGCCGCAGCGGCAACCTATTTCGGCGCTGACAGCAGTGCCCCCGCCACGGCATCGGCCGCAGCGAGCGACAGCGATGAAGTCGATCCGGTCAAGGAAGCCGAGATCTTCCTGGCCTATGGCCGGGATGCCCAGGCCGAGGAGCTGCTGAAGGAAGCGCTCGCCGCCAATCCGAATCGCCAGGAAGTGCGCGTCCTGCTGCTGCAGATCCACGCGAAGCGCAAGGACGCCAAGAGTTTCGAGCAGATTGCCCGCGAACTTCAGCAGGCGACGGGAAGTTCGGGACCCTACTGGGACCAGGCTGTGGCGCTCGGTTATCAGGTCGATCCTGGTAATCCCCGCTACGCCGCCGGCCAGGGCAGTGGCGGTATGTCCATTACCATGGCAGGTGCCGCTGCGGAGAACGTGGACTTCAACATCGGCTCCGACGATGCCCAGACAGGCACCGCGACAGACATCGACCTGGGCGACGGCGGCAGCGCACTCGAGAGGACGCAGGTCATCGATCTCAATGCGGGTCCGTCCCACGATGACACCACCGTAATGGAGGCCCGCGCGGTGCCGGATATCGCGTTCAATGTCGACCTGCCGGCCGCAGAACCCCGGCCGGCCCAAGCTTCGAGCGGCCTGGATTTCGACATCGACTTGAATTCGTTCAATGTGCCGGCGGCTTCAGACCCTGCGGTTTCGAACCTGGCGGCGAAACCCGCGTTCAGCGGCGGTCTCGATTTCGACATGAGCGCGCTGTCGATGGACACGCCAGGAACCACCGCGTCTGGCGTCGAAACGCCGGCCGCCGCCCTGGAGTTCGACTTGTCGGGCATCAGCCTGGACCTGGGTGAGACCACCCCGCGAGTCTCACCGTCGGGCAAGGATGATCACTGGTACGACGTGCAGACCAAGTTCGATCTGGCCAAGGCCTATCAGGAAATGGGCGACAAGGACGGTGCGCTGGAAATCCTCAAGGAAGTGGTTCAGGAAGGTGATGCCGAGCAGAAGGCCGCCGCCCAGGCGGTGCTGTCCAGCCTCGAGTCCTGATCCGCCGCGAGCGCCCGCAGAATTGCGGGTCGGTAAGTTTTATGTGATATCCGATGCCGGGGCACTCGTGCCCCGGCTTTTCTTTCGGGGTCTGAAGTGAGAATCGCTCTTGGACTCGAATATGACGGTGCCGCGTTCTGCGGCTGGCAGACACAGCCGGGAGGCTGCGGAGTGCAGGACGCGCTCGAACAGGCCCTGTCGGGCGTGGCCGGGGGAAAAATCGAAACAGCCTGCGCGGGCCGCACCGATGCCGGCGTGCATGCTATCGCGCAGGTGGCGCATTTCGACACCGTGGTGGAAAGACCGCTTAGCGCCTGGACGCGTGGAACGAACGCGCTGCTGGCGCAGAGCGTCGCCGTCACATGGGCGCGTGCGGTGGACCCGGAATTCCATGCGCGTTTCTCCGCCACGGGCCGGCGCTACGTCTATTGGCTGCTCAGCCGTTCCCAACGCCCCGGCCTGCTCAGCGGCCGCGCCGGCTGGACGCATCGCGCGCTCGACGAGGCGGCGATGGGCGAGGCAGCACAGTGCCTTCTGGGCCAACACGATTTCAGCGCCTTTCGCGCCGCCGAGTGCCAGGCCAGGACACCGGTCAAGACCATGCGCGAGGTGATGATCACCCGGCGCGGTGACCTGATCCGCTTCGAGTTCGCGGCCGACGCATTCTTGCAGCACATGGTGCGCAACATCGTCGGCTCGCTGGTATACGTGGGCAGCGGACGCCATCCGGTGGGCTGGATCCGCGATCTGCTGGAAACCCGCGACCGTACGCGGGCCGCGCCAACATTCTCCCCGGCCGGGCTTTACCTGTCGGCAGTGGAGTACGATGCCGGTTGGGCGATCCCGCCAAACCCCGACGCCGGCCGCATAGAGGACATCGTCCTTTCGGCCTGCTAGTCAGCCTCCCAATCCAAATGGCTACCGCTGTAAAAATCTGCGGCATTACGCGCGTCGAGGATGCACTCGTCGCGGCGCGGGCGGGCGCGCATGCGATCGGGCTGATCTTCTCCTCGAAAAGCCCACGCCTGGTATCCGATCCAGTCGCGGCCGAGGTAGTGAGGGCGCTGCCGCCGTTCATCACACCGGTGGCGTTGTTCGTGGACCAGCAGGCTGCGGAAATCGAGCGGGTGTTGGCAAAAGTACACCCGCAGTTGCTGCAGTTCCATGGCGACGAGCCGCCCGAGTTCTGCGCAAGCTTCGGCCTGCCGTACATCAAGGTGGCAAGAGTGAGGGCAGGGATGGATTTGCTACAATACGCGCAGCAATACCGTGCCGCGAAAGGCCTTCTGCTGGATGCGTTTGTCGAAGGCAGTCATGGCGGCACCGGTTCCGCATTCGACTGGGCGCTCATCCCTCGCGATTTTCCCCTGCCGCTGATATTGGCAGGCGGGCTGAATCCCGGAAACGTTGGCGAGGCGGTACGGCGCGTGCGGCCCTGGGCAGTGGACGTCAGCAGCGGGGTCGAGGCGGCAAAGGGCATAAAGGATGCGGCCAAGGTGGCCGCCTTCATTCGAGGAGTGAGAGATGCAGATGTATGAGGGAGTGACAGCCTATAACCTTCCGGATGGTAAAGGCCATTTCGGGCCCTACGGTGGTGTGTACGTCGCCGAGACCCTGATCCATGCGCTCGACGAGCTGCGCAACCAGTACGAAAGCATGCGCCGGGACCCCGAATTCATCGCCGAGTTCGAATCCGAACTCAAGCATTACGTCGGGAGGCCCAGCCCGGTCTATCACGCCAAGCGCCTGTCGCAGCAATGCGGCGGTGCGCAGATCTGGCTGAAACGCGAAGACCTCAACCACACCGGCGCACACAAGATCAACAACACCATCGGCCAGGGCCTGCTAGCAAGGCGCATGGGCAAGAAGCGCATCATCGCCGAAACGGGTGCGGGCCAGCATGGCGTGGCGTCGGCCACGGTGGCGGCGCGCTTCGGCATGGAATGCGTGGTGTACATGGGCTCCGAGGACGTCAAGCGCCAGTCGATGAACGTCTATCGCATGAAGCTGCTGGGCGCGACGGTGGTGCCGGTGGAGAGCGGTTCGAAAACGCTCAAGGACGCGCTCAACGAAGCCATGCGCGACTGGGTCACCAACGTCGAGAATACTTTCTACATCATCGGCACGGTGGCCGGCCCGCATCCCTATCCAATGATGGTGCGGGATTTCAATTCTGTCGTGGGGCGCGAACTGCGCACGCAGATGCCCGAAGTCATCGGTCGCCAGCCCGACGCCATCATCGCCTGCGTCGGCGGGGGCTCGAACGCCATCGGCGCCTTCTATCCCTATATCGAGGACAAGCAGGTCCGCCTGATCGGCGTTGAAGCTGCGGGCCATGGAATTTCTTCCGGCAAGCATGCCGCCACACTGTGCGCAGGCCGGCCAGGCGTGCTGCACGGCAACCGCACCTACCTGATCCAGGACGAGAACGGCCAGATCATCGAGACTCATTCGATTTCCGCCGGACTCGATTACCCGGGTGTCGGCCCCGAGCATTCCTGGCTCAAGGACAGCGGCCGCGCCGAGTATGTGTCCATAACGGACGACGAAGCCCTGAACGCCTTCCACACGCTGACGCGCATGGAAGGCATCATGCCGGCGCTCGAATCCTCCCATGCCGTTGCGTATGCGATGAAGATCGCGCCGTCGCTGGGAAAGGACAAGGTTCTGCTGGTCAATCTCTCGGGCCGCGGCGACAAGGACATGAACACCGTCGCCGAACACTCGGGAATGAAGCTGTAAGCGGCGAGCGGTATCTTCCTCCCCCCTCGCCCCTAAACCCTCGCCCCTCGCCCCTTCGAGAAAATGTCCCCCATCC
>CAYODB010000292.1:0-4051 GCA_964402495.1 uncultured Bordetella sp. | reverse complement strand
CGGCGCCGGCGCCGATCGCCGCGCCTTTAGTCGTCGAGCCGTATTTTTCCTCCCCGGTGAAGGGATCGATGGTCTTGCACGCGCCGAGCACGAGCGTGCTGGCGGCAACTGCGATCAAAAGTTTGCGCATTGAGGGCTCCTTTACAGATGGTTGATTCAGCGGCGGACGGCCACTGTCCGCCCGAAATTTCAAGCCCGCCATTTTATCAATTCGCCCTGCCGGAGCGCAGGGATTACGCGCGAAAGAACTACGGGCCGCGATTCACATCCCAATCGCACCATTTCGGTATGCATTTGTCGCCGAACGGTGACATACAGGACCGGCTCATGGACGGATATAGGCATAGCCCTCGCGGTTCTGCAGGCGCGCAATCTCCGCGACGCCGGAAGGAACGATCCGCACCTTGTCCACCAGGTCTTCCTTCATAAGCTTGTAGGCACTCAGGCTGTTCTGGCAGACGCGGAATTCCACGCCTTTGGCGGTGAGTTGCTCGACCCACTCCGCGTAAGGCCGGCTGGTGGCGTCCTGGGCACCGAAGGTGAACACCTTCACGCCGCGCGACAGTGCGACCAGCACTATTTTTGCCCCGGGATCGGCGCTGAGATGGTTCGAGATGTTGAACATCGCAAGCGTCGCGCTTTGTTCGTCCGCAAGGTGATAGACCACCTTCACCGCGTCCTCGGCACGCGAGGGAATCGCGGCAGCGAACAGCGTCGCCGCTGCAAGCAGAACCGCCAGGAACGTCGATTTGTCTGTGTTCATGATGCCTCCAGTCGCTATAGAAGGCCCAGCTTCGTCAGGTCATCGCGCAACCCGGCCGGGCTCCGGAAATGCAGGGCGTGGAGCCCGGCCTTGCGCCCGGCCTCCACGTTGTGAAGGCTGTCATCGATGAACAGGGTTTGCGCGGGTTCCAGGCGGCAGCGATCTATCGCCAGTTCGAAAATCCGCGGATCGGGCTTTGCCAGCTTCACTTCGCCAGAAACCACGATGTCCTCGAACCACTCCAGGAACTCGAAGCGCTCGCGCGCAAGGGGGAAGGTTTCCGCCGACCAGTTGGTCAATGCGTACAGCCGGTAGCCGCGGCCGCGCAGTTCGGCGAGGATTTTCACGCTGTCAGGGATTGCCTCGTGGAGCATTTTCTCCCAGCCGTCTTTCCACAGCGCGATCATGTCGGCGTGATCGGGAAACGCCCGCGCGCGCTCGGCCACGGCTTCCGCAAAAAGCTTGCCGGCGTCGATCTCGTGGTTCCACGAGGGCGGCACGATTTCGCCGAGGAACCGTTCCATCGCGGTTTCATCGCCTTTGAAAAGCGGGCGGTACAGATAGCGCGGATTCCAGTCGATCAACACCGCGCCGAGATCGAACAGAATGGTGTTCATCAATTCACTTTTTCGCTTTCTTCCAGGCTTCGTACTCGGCCCGCACGGCGTCGTTGGGCGGATAGGTCCCGCGCAGCGGCGCGCCGGCCCTGATTTTCTCCAGCACGAACGCCTCCAGCTCCTCGAGGTCCAGCCCGGCCTGCGCCACCTTTTCGGCGACGTGCCGCGGCACGCACACCACGCCTTCGTCATCGCCGACCATGATGTCGCCGGGCATCACCAGCACCCCGGCGCAGCCGATCGGTACGTTCATGTCCACCGCCAGATGGCGATGGACATGGGCCGGAGCCGCCATGCCCTGCGAGTACACGGGGAAATCCATCTTCCGGATCGCGGAACAGTCGCGCATGGCGCCGTCCGTCACGGCGCCCGCGGCGCCCCGCACCTTGATGCGCTCCATGAGGATCTCTCCGGCGGCGGCGGCCGAACTGATGCCGCGGCAATCCAGTACGAGTACCTGGCCGGGCAGGATTTCGTCGATCGCCTTGCGCTGCGGATACTCGCTGGTGGCTACCGCTTCAAAACTGGCCAGGTCCTCGCGCGCCGGCACGAAGCGCACCGTGGCAGCCTCGCCCGCCATGCGCACGTGCGGATTGATCGGCGTCACGCCGGCGAGATAAGTGTGGCGGAACCCCGCCTTGAACAGTTGGGTTGCCAGCGTCGCGGTCGGGACTCGCCGGAGCTTCTCCAGAACTTCCGGGGCGATCGGTACCAGACTCATCGCAGGATCCTTTGCATTGCTGCCGGGTCGGCATCGTTTCTGAAAAGGGCTCCATGCTACCCCAGCCGCCGCACCGCGCCGCGTGGACCGATGCCATAATGTCCCGCATTCGACCGGGGAATTCCGATGTCTTTCGCGCCTCGCCTGCGCCGCCCTCTCGTGGTGCTGCTCGTGTCCGCGGCCGCTGCAACCTGGCTCGCCGCCGCTGACTACGAGCCGCTTGGGTCCGCCGCGCTTTCTGGCGGCAGTCTGACGAACCCCTGCTCGCCAACCAGTTGATCCGCCCCTATACCGACCTGCTGCTGCACGACATGGGTGAAGACCTCGCCGACCATCGGCCCGACTACCTGGCGGGCAGACGGGACTGGCGCACGCCCGCGCTATGGGGCCTGGGTTTGACGGGAACCGTGAACGGCAATACGGCGCTGCTGCACGATGGCCGCGCCCGCAATGCGACGGAAGCGATCCTGTGGCATGGCGGCGAAGCGACGGTTTCCCGCGAAGCCTTCAGGTCCATGCCGAAGGCGGACCGCGACGCTTTGCTTCGGTTTCTGGCTTCGCTTTAGCCCCCAACCGCAAAGGCGCGAAGGCGCAAAGGAAGCGCGAAGGAACCCAAAAAAACGTGAATCAAGTATGGACTGACATGAAGTAGTCGGGACTTCATCGGACAATAACTGTCCGCCCGAAACCCAACTCTCACCGCGAAGGACGCAGATACCCTACGTGCATAGCACGTAGGGTATCTGCGTCCTAAAAGGGTACTCCACGCTACGCGAGGGTATCTGCGGTGAGTGCTGGCCTTGGAGTTTTAAATCTGACAGTGTCCGTCAGGTCAAATCGCAACTACTACAGCTGACAGTGGCAACAATTTCGGCATTGGAGGTCATTCCAGTTCAATCTCATTTCACCGGTTCTTGATTTTCTTTGCGTTCCCTTTGCGCCTTCGCGCCTTTGCGGTTAAGGGTTAGTCAGTCGTAAACCTGCAAAACCTTGCCGCGGGTCTCGGGCAGGAACGCGACGGCGATGATCACGATCACATAGGCCGACCCCGCAAAGATGCCGATCGCCTGTCCCAGCGGCATGGTCGCGCTCAGGTATCCGACCAGCGCCGGGAACAGCGCGCCGATGCCGCGCCCGAAGTTGTAGGCAAAACCCTGTCCCGACCCGCGCACCCGGCTCGGAAACAGTTCGGTGAAGTAAGCGCCGACGCCGCTGAAATTTCCCGATACGAAGAATCCCAGCGGAAAACCGAGTACCAGCATCAGGCCGTCGCTGATCGGGATCAGCGTATAGGCCACGGCCGTCACCGCCGAGCACAGCGCGAACACGAAGAAGGTATTGCGCCGGCCGATCCGGTCCGAGAGCCACGCGGCCACCAGATAGCCCGCCAGCGCACCGAGGATGATCACCGCGAGATAACCCCCGGTATTGAGCACCGAGAGCCCGCGCACCGTCTTCAGGTAAGTCGGCAGCCAGGTCGTCACCGCGTAATAGCCGCCCTGCATGCCGGTCGCCATCAGGCCGGTGAGCATCGTCACGCGCAGCAGCCGGGGGGAAAAGATCTCCAGGAAGTGCGCGCCCCCGGTCGCGGCGCGGGCGCGCGTGGCCGTGAATATCTCGGGGTCTTTCACGTTGCGTCGGATATAAACGATCAGCAACGCGGGCGCCAGACCGATCCAGAACAGCGCACGCCATGCGAGGTCCTCCGGCAGCCAGGTGAAAAAGATGGCGAAGAACAGCGCCGCGGCACCCCAACCCACCGCCCAGCCGCTTTGCACCGTGCCGGCCGCCTTGCCTCGATGCCGGGCCTGGATCATCTCGCTGATCATCACCGACCCAACGGCCCATTCGCCGCCGAAGCCGAGCCCCTGCAGGCTGCGCACGATGAGCAGTTCGGTAAAGGAGTCGGTGAAGCCGCAGAGGAAGGTGAAGCAGGCGAACCAGGCGATG
>CAYODB010000291.1:0-4056 GCA_964402495.1 uncultured Bordetella sp. | reverse complement strand
TTGAGCCGCTGGCCAATGAGCGCGGCGTTCGAGGCCGTCAGCGGCTGGGCGAGGATGGTGCCAATGCGATGACGTGGATTCAGGGACGACAGCGGATCCTGGAAGATGGCCTGGAATTTTGCCCGCAGCGGCCGCAGTTCGCCTCCGGAAGATGTGTGATGTCCCGGCCATGGAAATGCAGGGTGCCGGCCGTCGGCTCGTAGAGGCGCAGCAGCGTGCGGGCCAGGGAGGTCTTGCCGGAACCGGATTCGCCGACAATACCCACGGATTCGCCGGCCTCGAGCACCAGATCGACGCCACGAAAAATGTCTGTCAGCGGCGGCGCACCGAACAGCGGCTTCGCCGATCGGTCCGGCAATTGCAACGCCAACTCCCGGGCCTCGAGAAGCGCCATCAGCCTGACCTCAGAGAACAGTATTTTCTTCTGTTATTCATGGACTTGTCCCTGTCATCGAGCTCCGGAAGAGCAGCGGAATACGGGTACAGGCCGACAGGCGCGAGCCGGCCGGAACAAACCGTCCTCATCCTTTGAGCATATGTTCGGCAGCGCATAGAAGGGGTCAGCCATGCAGTGTAAAAAGTGGCTTCATGCACGAAGCGCGTGGCCATCAACCGGGCGCGTCCCGTCGCTGGAAGTCTGTCTTTCTTCCCGCGATCTAAAATTTCCGTTACGGACAATCCTGTCACGAACGGCGTTACCCTCAAGGAGATTCCTAACAATGCGTACCCTTACCTCAATTCTTGCCGCAGGATTGCTTGCCTGCTCGATGTCCGCAATCGCCGCCGACAGCAAAAACAGCGACGGCGGTACCGATGGCCGCAATAGCGAGCGCGCTCCCACCAGTGGCGCCGCCGTCCGCGATGGCACGCCAACCGGCCAGTACGGAAATGAATGCGCCTGGGGCCTTGCCAACGACAAGCACGTCCAGACCGACTGCTCGGTGAACATGACCGGCGAAAACGGCAAGACCTATTGCTTCAGCAGCGACAAGGCCATGGCCGCATTCATGAAGGACCCGGGCAAGAACGTGGGCAGAGCCGACAAGACCTACGGCCGCTCCTGAGTTCAGCATCCGGCATCAATCGGTACGGCGCCCCTCGGCGCCGTTTTTTTTCATCCGCCATGGCCGCGTACGGCCAGATCGAGTGCGCCCGCCTCCTCGGCCAGCCGCTGCGTCAGCGCCGCGGGCACCGCCTTTAACAACTCTGCAGGCCGGTCGAAACGCGGGGTCGCCGCGAACAGCGCACGCGTGTATTCATGCGCCGGCCACCCGAACAGTTGCGCGGCGGGAGCGGACTCCAGAACCCGCCCTCCATGCATGACGGCGACGTGGTCGCAGAGCTTGGCGACGACGCCCAGATCGTGGGTGATGAACAGGATCGCGGTGCCGCAACTGCCTTGCAGTTGCCGGATCAGGCGCAGGATCTGCTTCTGCACAGTGACATCCAGCGCGGTCGTCGGCTCGTCGGCAATGATGAGCTTCGGCCGGCAGGCGAACGCGATTGCGATCAGCACACGCTGGCGCTGGCCGCCGGACAGTTCGTGCGGGTAGGCCCGCAACACGCGCTCCGGCTCGCGCAAGTGCACGTCGGTCAGCAGCTTGAGCGCCCGCGCTTTCGCCGCAGCACGGTCGAGACCGAGATGCATGCGCAGCACGTCGGTGACCTGCGGCGCGATGCGCGCCACCGGATTGAGGGCGGTCATCGGATTCTGCGGAATGAAGGCGATCTCCCGGCCGAGAATATGGCGGCGTTCGTCCTCCGGCAGCCGGGTGATATCGCGGCCGTCGAATACGATTGCGCCGTGCGTCACCCGCGCGTTCGCCGGCGCTATGCCGAGGACGGTGCGGCCGACCATGGACTTCCCGGCCCCGGATTCGCCTACGAGACCGACGATGCTGCCGGCGCGAACCTGCAGGCAAACCCGCCGCAGCAGCCGGATACGCCCATCGAGCGTCAGGTCGAGGTCGCGGATGTCGAGCAACGAGCTCATCGGGCTTTTACCGGGTCGATCGCTACGCGCAATCCATCGCCCAGCGCATTCAGCCCGAGTACAGCGAGGATAATGCAGGCCATCGGCAGCGCCATCAGCCACCAGGCCTGATTCACATAGAGACGCCCCTCCTGGATGATGCCGCCCCAGGTCGGGACGCCCGAGGAAACAGACAGGCCGACAAAGGACAGGATCGCCTCGACCACGATGGCAATGCCCATCTCCAGCGTGAACAGGGTCAGCAGCAGCGGGGCCACATTGGGCAGGATCTCGCTGGCGACGATGTGTGCCGGCTTCAGGCCGATGGTCAGTGCGGACGCGACGTAGTCCTGGCTCTTCTGCACCATGGTCTCCGCGCGCACAACACGGCAGAAGCGCGTCCAGTCGATGATGATGATGGCGATGACCACGGTATGCAGGCCGGCGCCCAGCACTGCGGCCAGCACGATGCACAGCAGCACCGACGGAAAACTCATCCAGATGTCGACCAGCCGCGAAATCGCCGAGTCGATGCGGCCGCCGAAATAACCCGCCGCGAGGCCCAGCGCCGTGCCGAGAATTCCCGCACACAAAGCGGCGACGAAAGCGACGATCAGCGCAGGCCGCGCGCTGTAGATGAGCCGCGACAGGATATCGCGACCCAGGCTGTCGGTACCCAGCGCATGCGACACATCGCCGCCCGACCATACTGGCAGTTGGAAGGAATTGAGCAGATCCTGTTCGAGCGGATCGTGCGGCGCCAGCCAGGGCGCGGTCAGCGCCGCGATAAGCATCATCACGAGCACGCCGCTGCCGAACGCGATGCGAGGATGCCTGAGCAAGGCTAGGAATGGACTCATGCTTGCCTGACTTTGGGGTTGAGCGCGCCGTAGGTCATGTCCACGACGAGATTGGTGAGGATGAACAGAATGGCGAATGTGAGGATCAGCCCCTGGATCAGGGGAAGGTCGCGCTGCGTCACCGCGGCGATCGCGAGGTTGCCGATGCCGGGGTAGGAGAACAGGTATTCGATCAGCACCGTCCCGCCGATCAGGAAGGAGAACTGCACTCCGGTCAGCGTGACGGTCGGGATCAACGCGTTGCGCAAGGCCACGCGCCAGAGTGTTCGCGTGCGCGAATAGCCTTTTACCCGTGCCAGGACCACGTAGTCCTGGTTCATCGCATCGATCAGCGAGCCTTTGAGGACGCGCGTCAGGGCCGCGGTGAGCGGCAGGGCCAGCGCCAGGGCCGGCAGCACGATATGGTGCAGCAGATTGCCCAGGGCGTCCCACCGCATGCGCACCAGTGCCTCAACGAGATAAAAGCTGGTGGCCGGATTGAAGTCCAGCGTCGGATCGATGCGGCCGGAAATCGGGAACCACGGCAGCAGCACGCCGAGGACGAGGATGAACAGCAGCCCCCAGAGAAAATCCGGGATCGCCAGCGCGAGCCCGGTGCCGACATCCACCACCAACTCCGGCCAACGGCCGCGGAACAGGACGGCAGAAATCGCCAGCAGGATTGCGAGCAGGCACGCCGCCGCGACCGCGACGATCACCAGTTCAAGCGTGGCCGGAAGGCGGCCGAGGACCAGCGCAGAAACCTTTTCGCGCAGGCTGATCGAATTGCCGAAGTCGCCTCGCAGTACCTCACCGGACCAGACCACGAACTGTTTTGCAATGGGTGCATCAAGGCCATACATCGCCCGCAGCCGGCCGACGTCGTCCGCCGTCGCCCCGGGCGGCAGCATCATCGCAATCGGATCGCCCGGCACCACCCGCACCAGAACGAACACAACGATCGCGACGCCAATAAGGGTGGGGATGGCCCAGAAGAGACGGCGGAGGATGTAGCTGGCGGACATGGGAGATCCGTGACTATCGTGACTACGTGACTGTCGTGACTGGGTAAAACCGGGTTAGCGGTCCAAGTACCAAGGCAAGATCCAGGAGCAGCCTCTGATACTGAGAGTATCGCGCGTTACACCACGATAGTCACGGCAGTCACGTAGTCACGATAGTCACGGCTGCGCAGTCCATCAGGCCGGCCTGATGGACTGCGGCGCTATCGTTCCCGCACCATGG
>CAYODB010000290.1:0-4061 GCA_964402495.1 uncultured Bordetella sp. | reverse complement strand
CCCCTCGTCTCCCCTCTTTTGCCTTCTGGAACCTTGACCGGCTCTGCGGTCAAACGGTCATCACGCACAACCACGCCCGGAGGTAAACCATGCGCAAGACAACTCTCACGATCGCAGCAGCAGTCCTGACGTTTGCGTTCGCCGCTACCTCGAATCTGTCGATGGCCGGGGAAACGACGGCAAAGGACGTTGGCCGGAAACTCGACGAGGCCGGCGCCGCGATCAAGGACTACAGCGTCGAGCAGCGCGACGAAGCGGTGAAGAATGCGAAGGGCGCGCTCGACGAACTCGACGCCAGGATCAACCGCCTTGCAGCCGACATCGACGCCAAATGGGACAAGCTCGATGCGTCCGCGCGCAAGAAAGCCTATGAGTCCATGGGCAAGTTGCGCAAGGAGCGCAATGACGCCGCGGAATGGATGGGCGCGCTGAAGCACAGTTCGAAGGAAGCCTGGGGCGAAGTGAAGAACGGCTTCGCCAAGAGCTACGCCGCGCTGGCGAACAGCTTCTCGAAAGCGAAAGAAGAGTTTTGACGCGACTTCGTCGCTGATGGGTGAGGGGCGAGGGGCGAGGGACGAGTGAGTGCGGAACTGCATTGGAAACTTTCTACTCGGTGCGCAGCCCTCGGTCCTGATTTTAACTTTCCCTTTTTACCTTTAACCTTTTCCCTGCGTGCGCAGTTATGATGTCCCGACTCGGGACATTTCGAATTCCGCGGGAGGAAACAACCCATGCATGACCTGGTGATTCGCGGCGGCACTGTCATCGACGGAACCGGCGGCGCGCCACGCGTTGCCGACGTCGCAGTGGACGGAGACAAAATCGTCGCGGTAGGCGCGGGCATCGGCAAAGGCCGCCGCGAGATCGATGCCAGGAACCTGCTGGTCACACCCGGCTTCGTCGACATTCACACCCATTACGACGGCCAGGCCACCTGGGATCCCTACCTCACGCCTTCGTCCTGGCACGGCGTCACCACCGTGGTGTTCGGCAATTGCGGCGTTGGCTTCGCGCCGGTGCGCAAGGGCGCCGCGCCCTACCTGATCAACCTCATGGAAGGCGTCGAAGACATTCCCGGCACGGTGCTGGCCGAGGGCGTGAAGTTCGACTGGGAATCCTTCCCCCAATTCCTCGACAAGCTCGATGCCACGCCCAAGGTGATGGACATCGGCGCGCAGGTACCGCATGCGGCGTTGCGTTTCTACGTAATGGGCGATCGCGGCGCGGACCATGCCACGCCGCCCACCGATGACGAAATTCTCCGGATGGGCATGCTGCTCGAAGAAGCGTTGAACGCGGGGGCGCTCGGATTCACGACATCGCGCACCATCAAGCATCGCGCCGCCGACGGACGCTCCACGCCGAGCCTGTCCGCGCGCGAACCGGAACTGTTCGGGCTGGCGCAGGCGATGAAGCGGGCCGGCCGCGGCGTCATTGAAGTCAATTCCGACTTCGGTCCCGGAGAATTCGAAATCCTCAGGGCGGCGGCGGAAGTTTCCGGCCGGCCGCTGTCGGTCCTGCTGTTGCAGGTCAATAATGCGCCGGAGCTCTGGCGCGAAACTCGCGCGCAAATCCATGCCGCGCGCAAGGCGGGCATCGAAGTCAACGGCCAGGTGGGCTGCCGGCCAATCGGCGTGCTGATGGGGCTCGAAACCACGATCCATCCGTTCTCGTCGCACCCGGCATGGCTGGCGATGAGTGAACTTTCTCCCGCGCAGCGCTACGAAAGGTTGCAACGCGATCCGGAACTGCGGCGCAGGCTGGTCGAGGAACGGCCCGGCGACGAGCATACGAAACGCATCGAGGCGGCGTTCCCCCGGATTTACGTGATGGACGATGCCTACGACTACGAACCGCATCCGTCCATCAGCCTTGCCGGACTCGCGAAATCCTCCGGAAGGAGCCCGTGGGCGCTGGCGCTTGATGCGATGATGGAGAGCAGCGGCAAGCAGTTACTGTCGGAGGCCTTCGAAAACTATACCGAAGGCAACCTCGACAACATCCGCGAAATGCTGGCCGACGAAGCCACCGTCATGGGTATTGCCGATGGCGGTGCGCACGTATGCACCGTCTGCGACGCAAGTTCACCCACTTTCCTGCTCACGCACTGGGCCCGCGATCGCAAGCGCGGAGAACGGTTGCCCATCGAGTTTCTGGTGCGCAAACACACCCGCGACACCGCATCATCGTACGGCATCAAAGACCGGGGTGTGATCGCCCCCGGGTTCCGCGCCGATATCAATGTCATCGATTTCGACCGTCTCGGGATTCGCAAACACGAAGTGGTCTACGATCTTCCGGCGGGCGGCAAGCGTCTTATCCAACGCGCGCAGGGTTACCGCCATACCTTCGTCGCCGGCACCGAAACGCTGCGCGACGACGAACATACCGGCGCCCTGCCGGGACGGTTGCTTCGCTGAGGGCTGGGTGCTGGGTGCTGGGTGCTGGGTGCTTAAAGTTTAGCCCGCCCACCGACTTTTCCTTCAAGTCCTTTTTGCTGGATTCTGCCCCTACTCAGTCCTTCTCAAGCTTACCGCTTCCGCAAGCAGCACCGCTGCGGCGGAAAGCAGCGCGATGTTCATCCCCCTCGGTTTTTCCGCGGCAAGGCTGACGACCAGCGGCCCGAGAAGCGAGCGCCACGCCGCTGTCGCAGCGGTATTGCTTCGCAAACCGTGCACGCGGGAGCGTCCCTCCCGAATCGCGTAACATGCACCGATTGCCCGCCATCCATTCGAGTGCGTAGCTGGATCATGGCCGAGAAAGAAAACTGGGCGTTCCCCAAAAGCGTGCAGCCCGAACCGGAAGACCTCGGGTTCGACCTTGAAGCGGCATTGAATGCCGTGGTGCAGTTACGGTCGGAGATACCGGAGGATGCTTTTACCGCATCCATCCTGGGAACCGAAAGGCTGGGCAACGGAGTGGTCATCGGCAAGGATGGCCTGGTCCTCACGATCGGCTACCTTGTCACCGAAGCGCAAAACATCTGGCTGACCACCAACAGTGGCGCCGTCGTCGCCGGCTACCCGCTGGCCTACGACCAGGCCACCGGCTTCGGATTGGTGCAGGCGCTCGGACGCCTGGACGCTCCCCCGCTGTCCTGTGGCTCGATAAATTCCAGCAACTCGGGAGATGATGTAATCGTGATCGGACATGGCGGACGCGAACATGCCTTGCTCGCGAAGGTCGTCGCCAAACGCGAGTTCGCCGGATACTGGGAGTACGTGCTCGATGAAGCCCTGTTCACGGCACCGGCGCATCCGCAATGGGCCGGGGCTGCCGTTGTCGGCATGGACGGCAAATTGGTCGGCGTGGGTTCGCTGCTGGTACAGGAGTTAATCGATGGGCAGCAGATCCAGGGCAACATGTCCGTGCCGATAGATCTGCTGGCTCCGATCCTGGACGAAATGCTTCGCACCGGGCGTTCGGGCCAGCCACCGCGGCCGTGGCTTGGCATGTACACGACGGAAGTGAACGGACAGCTTGTGGTTGCCGGCCTCGCCGATGATGGACCCGCGGATCGCGCGGGCATCAAGGTTCGCGACATGGTCATCGCCGTCGACGGCGAGCGGCCCGCCACGCTGGCGGACCTGTTTCGCGCGGTCTGGAGCCGCGGGCCGGTGGGAACCGAGGTCGCCATCACGCTGGCGCGCGGCTCGGAACGCCTGCAATTGCGGGTGCGCAGTGCGGACCGCGGTGATTTTCTGAAGAAGCCGCAGTTGCACTGACTCTAAAACTCCAAGATCAGCACTCACCGCGGAGAACGCAGAGGACGCAGAGGACGCAGAGGAAAGACCGCAGAAGGAGAGCCGATGTACGATGCCGTTGCGGGTAGTCCATTGCTCATTGTGCGCAGTCGCATCGCCCGCAACGGGTCGCCGCCGCAATATCCAACCCATATTCCTGCTTTCCCCTGCGTTTTTCCTCCGCGTCCTCTGCGTCCTCTGCGTCCTCTGCGTCCTCTGCGTCCTAAAAGGGTACTCCACGCTACGCGAGGGTATCTGCGGTGAGAGTTGGGTTTTTGGGTGGACAGTTGCTGTCCGATCAAGTCCCGACTACTACAC
>CAYODB010000289.1:0-4065 GCA_964402495.1 uncultured Bordetella sp. | reverse complement strand
CGAGGTTGGATAGCGGCTCATCGAACAGGAAGATTTTCGGTTTGCGCACCAGCGCGCGGCCCATCGCCACGCGCTGCCGCTGTCCGCCGGACAACTGGCCCGGCCGCCTGGCAAGCAGGTGCTGGATCTGCAGCAGCTTCGCCACCTCCTGGATGGCGAGGTTCCGCTCCTCCTTCGGCACCTTGCGCATCTCCATGCCGAAGCTGATGTTCTGTGCCACCGACATGTTGGGATACAGTGCATAGGACTGGAACACCATCGCGATGTCGCGCTCGCTCGGATGGTCGTCGCGCACGCTGCGGCCGCCGATGCGCACGTCGCCGCCGGTGGCCGTATCCAGTCCGGCAATGATGTTTAGCAGCGTGGACTTGCCGCAACCCGAGGGTCCGACCAGGACGAGGAACTCGCCGGCCTCGACGGAGATGTCGATGCCTTTGAGTATGTCGAGGTCGCCGTAGCGTTTTTTGATATTGACGAGTTCAAGCGATGACATGATTCACTCCGGAGTGGGCTCAGCCCTTGACCGAGCCGGCCATCAGGCCGCGCACGAAATAGCGCCCGCCGAAAACATAAACCATCAGCGTCGGCAGCGCCGCAATGATGGCTGCCGCCATGTGCACGTTGTATTCGCGCTCGGCCGTGGAGGTATTGACTACGTTGTTGAGGGCCACCGTCATGGGGGCGCTTTCGCCGGTCGAGAACGAGGCGCCGAACAGGAAGTCGTTCCAGATGTTGGTGAACTGCCAGATCATGGACACCGCGATGATCGGCCCCGAGCTGGGCAGCAGGATGCGGAAGAAAATCGCCCAGAAGCGGGCGCCGTCCATCATCGCCGCCTTCACCAGTTCATCCGGAAACACTGCGTAGTAGTTGCGGAAGAAGAGCGTGGTGAACGCTATCCCGTAGGTCACGTGCACCAGTACCAGGCCTGTGGTGGAGGAGGCGAGGCCCAGTTTGCCGAGGATGGTCGCCATCGGGATCAGCACGATCTGGAACGGGATGAAGCAGCCGAACAAGATGAGACCAAATAGCAGGCTGTCGCCACGGAACCGCCACTTGGTCAGCACATAACCATTCAGCGCGCCCACTGCGGTGGAAATGGTGACGCCGAAGAAGGCCATCTTGATGGAGTTCCAGAAGTAGCCCTTGATGCCGTGGCAGGCCAGGCCGACGCAGACTTCCTCCCACGCCTTGCGCCATGGTTCAATCGTCCATTCCTGCGGCAGTGCGATCATGTTGCCCGCGTAGATTTCGGGAAGCGGCTTCAGCGAAGTCAGCAGCATCACCACCAGCGGCAGCAGATAGACCAGCGCGAAGAAGGCGAGCAAGCCGTAGATGACGACCCGCGACCAGCGGTTGCCGCGGCCCCTGGCCATTTTCGGCGTTTCCCAGGTGGCTTCGGCCATGTCAGTGCGCCGGGCGCCGCGAAGAGCGCATTTCGGAATAGAGATAAGGCACCATGATTGCCGCCACCGTGAGCAGCATCATTACCGCGCTGGCGGATCCCATGGCCAGTTCGTTGCGCAGGAAGGTATGCACGTACATGAAAGTCGAGGGCAGTTCCGTCGCATAGCCGGGGCCGCCGCCGGTGAGGGCAAGCACCAGGTCGTAGCTCTTGATCGCAAGGTGGGCGAGGATCACCACCGCGGACAGGAAAATGGGGCGCAGCATCGGCAGGATGATGCGCAGGTAAATCCGCGGCAGCGAAGCGCCGTCGATCGATGCCGCCTTGACGATGTCGTCGTCGATGCCACGCAGGCCGGCGAGGAACATCGCCATGACGAAGCCCGAAGCCTGCCAGACGCCGGCAATCACCACGCAGTAGATCGCCATGTCTTCATTGATGATCCAGTCGAACTTGAAATCCGCGAATCCCCAGCCGCGCATCAGCTTTTCGATGCCGAGCCCGGGGTTGAGCATCCATTTCCACGCGGTGCCGGTGACGATGAACGACAGCGCCATCGGATAAAGATAGATCGCGCGCAACGAACCTTCCTGGCGGATGCGCTGGTCGAGCAGGATGGCGAGAATCAGGCCGATCGCCATGCAAAGGCCGATATAGAGCAGGCCAAAGATCCAGAGGTTGTGCATCGCCACTTCCCAGCGGGGATGCGCCCAGACCCGCGCATACTGGCTGAATCCGACCCAGTCGAAATTCGGGATGGTCTTCGAGCGGGTGAACGAAAGCAGGGTGGTCCAGACGATGAAGCCGTAGACGAACACGATCGTGATCGCGATGGTGGGCGACAGCACGATCTTCGGCAGATTGCGCTGCAGCCAGAGCACCGGCCGGGTCTGGCGGCGGGCTTCGGTTTCCACTACTCCCCCGGAGTAAAGAACGGCGGGCGCGTTGCGCCCACCGCGTTAACGTTTACTTCGATGCCTTCACCGCGGCGACCAGTTGCTTGGTCGCTTCGGCCGGCGGCGTGCCGGAGTTGAAGGCCTTGGTGACGACGTCCATCATCGCGCCCTTGATCGCTTCGGGTACGGCATGGCCGTGGGCGAAGCTGCCGAGCATCGATTTGTTCTTGATCGCGATTTTCACGTCGGCCATGGATTTCTTGCCGCAGGCTTCGAATTTCGCGTCGGAGACGTCGGTGCGGGCCGGGATGGAGCCCTTCGCCAGGTTGAAGGTTTCCTGGAAGCCCTTGTCCATCACCGCGCTGGCGAGCACCAGTTGCCCCTTTTCCTGTTCCTTGCTGACCTTGAACATCGCGAACTGGTCGGTGTTGAAGGTGAAGCTGCCTTCCGTGCCAGGATACTGGAAGCAGAGGAAATCCTTGTTCGGCTGTTTGCCGGCCTTGATGAATTCACCCTTGGCCCAGTCGCCCATGATCTGCATCGCGGCCTTGCCGTTGATCACCATCGCCGTGGAGAGGTTCCAGTCACGGCCCGAGAAATCCTTGTCGACCATGCCGCGCAGCTTCGCCATTTGCTCGAAGGCCTTGGTCATGGTCGGGCTGCCGAGCGATTTCTCGTCGAGCTCGATCATCGCCTTGCGGTAGAACTCCGGTCCGCCGGCTGAGAGCACGGCGCTGTCGAACAAGGTTGCGTCCTGCCAGGGCTGGCCGCCATGCGCCAGGGGGATATAGCCAGCCTTCTTGATCTTGTCCGCCGCAGCCAGCATCTCATCGAAGGACTTCGGCGGGGCGATCTTCAGCTTGTCGAAGATTTCCTTGTTGGCCCAGATCCAGTTGGTGCGGTGGATGTTGACGGGTGAAGCCACCCAGCGGCCATTGAACTTGGAGAATTTCGCCAGGGGCTCGGGCACCACCTTGTCCCAGCCTTCCTTCGTTGCCACCGGCGTCAGGTCGCCGAGCAGCCCTTCCTGTGCGTAGTCCTGGATGGTGAAGCCGAGCATCTGCATCGCATCCGGGGGATTGCCCGCGGCTACCCGCGCGCGCAGGACCGTGCGCGCCTGATCGCCGCCACCGCCGGCCACCGGGCTGTCCTTCCAGGCATAGCCCTTCTTTTCCATGTCTGCCTTGAGGACCTGCAGGGCTGCGGCTTCACCGCCGGAGGTCCACCAGTGAACGACCTCGACCGATTTTTCGGCCGCGAGGGCGGTGCTGCCTGCGCCGCATGCTGCCGCCACCAGGGCAGCAATGACCGTGATACGCATTTCTCCTCCTTAAGTTTTTTAAATGTAGGGATGCCCTTGCCCGGCAGGGTCCGTCCGTCGCGGCGAGCACCGGGGCATGCGCCCGCCGTCATCGCGATTTATTAGTCCAAGCATACTACTCGTACCAAATGCAGTTTTGTACGCGGATTCGCCCCGGTCTGCGAACCCGGAATTGCTGCTCTGCAGAAAAGTACGCCGGCGAATAGGCCATTGTCGTACACGACGATGTTATTTTTCGAGCGTCATACTTGATATCCGCGGGACGGCATGTTGATCGCTGCAGGCGACGCATCACGTGACGGGGTGGCGCCGTGTTGGCCGAACGCCTCCCAGCCGGACGGTCCGCTTTTAAAAATCCGCATAACCAGTTTCGTCACCCGTCGTCGCTGGCTGGCGACGTTATGGATTCATGGCATCCATCGGGCAGAATTCGTGCGCCCATT
>CAYODB010000288.1:0-4139 GCA_964402495.1 uncultured Bordetella sp. | reverse complement strand
CGCGACCATCGCGCTGGCGGCACGCTTCGATCAGTTGGGCCTGGTCATACTCGGCACCACGCTGGGCATGATGCTCGCCAACATCCCCGCGGTCTGGGTCGGCGAAAAACTGGCGCAAACAATCCCGATGAAACCGGTGCGCATCCTCGCCGCCACGCTTTTCATCATCGTGGGTATGCTGACGGTCTGGAATTCGTTAGGGGTAGCGCAATGAACCTGCTTGCCGGTACACAAGCCTGCCTTGACTGCGGCACGGTGTTCGAATGCGGCATGGGCAAGAGCGAGCCGTGCTGGTGCAGCACGGAGTTCCCCGCGGTGATGCCGCTCCCCGAAGCGGTACGGGGCTGTTATTGCCGGGAATGCCTGGCCAGGCTGATTGCAGCCCCGCGGGATTCCGGGACTACTTGACCAGGGTTACGGGCACTTCCGCCAGTTGCGCGACCCGGACCGCGGTCGAGCCCAGCAGCGCGCCGACAAATCCTCCGCTGCCACGAGCCCCCATGACAATTTGCTGGCAGCGCTTGTCCTTCACATAGCCGGCAATGGTTGCGGCGATTTCTCCCACGCCGATGTGGTGCTCGTAGGCCACGCCACCCTTGTCGAGCAACTCTCGGGCCGGGGCAAGCACCTTCATGCCCTCCTCGCGGTAGTAGTCGTTAAGCTGCTGCTGGCTGATGAACATTTTCACCGCGCCCGACGCCACCGGCGACTGGACATTGAGAAGATTCACCGTGATCGGCTCGCGGTACTGGTCTTTCATCGCGATGACCTGGCGCACTGCCTTCAGCGCATTTTCAGATCCGTCAACCGGCAGCAGAATGTTCATGATTTTTCCTTCTTCTCTGAAGAAACGGGATGCGCATCGCCGCGCGCGAGGTCGACGATCCCGGCGGCGGGCGCGCGCCGCTTGCCGCGGGCAAGCAGTTTGCCGATGACTACGACCAGCAGCGCGCCGGCCGCCGGCGCTGCATAGTTGAGCCAGGGCGCCTGCGCCGCCACCCAGTCCTTGACCACCGGATCATGCACGGCCATCGACAGCCCGACCCAGCCGAGCAGGGCGCCGCCCACCAGGATGATGGACGGGAAGCGGTCCATCAGCCGCAGGATAAGCTGGCTTGCCCAAACCATCAGCGGAATGCTCAACGCCAGGCCGAAGATCAGCAGGAACAGGCTGTCACGCGCCGCGGCTGCCACGGCGATCACATTGTCCAGGCTCATTACGAGATCGGCGATGATGATGGTGCGGATCGCGCCCATCAGGTTGCCCGCCGCCTTGATCTCATGGCCGTCGCCGTCATGCTGGGGCTGCACCAGTTGTACGCCGATCCAGAGCAGCAGGATGGCGCCGATGATCTTCAGATAGGAAAGGGCCAGCAGGCTGACCGCGAAAAAGGTCAGCGTGATGCGCAGCGCGATGGCGCCGCCAACGCCCCAGAATATCCCCAGCCTGCGCTGGTTCTCCGGCAAGTTACGGCAGGCAAGCGCGATGACGACAGCGTTGTCGCCCGACAACAGGATGTCGATCAGGATGATCTGCAGCACCGCAATCCAGAACTGCGCACTGCCCAGATCCGTCACGAACTCGGCGAACATGCCGGCCTCCATTTTCAGCGACCGCCGGTCAGCGCAGTACGGATTTCAAAAGTTTGCCCATCTCCGCCGGATTGCGCGTCACCTTGATGCCGCACTCTTCCATGACCGAGAGCTTCTCGTCGGCCGTGCCCTTGCCTCCGGAAATGATCGCGCCCGCGTGGCCCATGCGCTTGCCGGGCGGGGCGGTAACGCCGGCGATGAAGCCGACTACCGGCTTCTTCATGTTCGACTTTGCCCACAGCGCCGCGGTTTCCTCGTCGGAGCCGCCGATCTCGCCGATCATCACCACCGCTTCGGTGGCGGGATCGTCATTGAACAGCTTGAGCACTTCGATGTGCTTCAGGCCGTTCACCGGATCGCCGCCTATGCCGACAGCCGACGACTGCCCGAGTCCGAGTTCGGTGAGCTGTCCGACCGCTTCGTAAGTCAGGGTGCCGGAGCGCGACACGACGCCGATCGCGCCTTTCTTGTGGATGTGGCCGGGCATGATGCCGATCTTGATTTCGTCCGGCGTTATCACGCCCGGGCAATTCGGCCCGACCAGGATGGTCTTCCTGTTCTGCTTGCGCATGCGGTCGCGCACTTCCATCATGTCGCGTACCGGGATGCCTTCCGTGATGCAGATCACCAGGTCGAGGTCGGCCTCCACCGCCTCCCAGATCGCCGCGGCCGCACCGGGCGGCGGCACGTAAATCACGGAGGCATTCGCGCCGGTCTGTTTCTTTGCATCGCTTACCGATGCGAAGATCGGCATGCCCTCGAAATCCTGCCCTGCCTTGTTGGGATGAACACCGGCGACGAAGCAGTTCCTGCCGTTGGCGTACTCGCGGCAGGTGTGGGTATGGAACTGGCCGGTCTTGCCGAGGCCCTGGGTCATCACCCTGGTGTCCTTGTTGATCAGGATGGACATCAGCTTGCTCCCTTAGCCGCCGCAACGACTTTCTGCGCCGCTTCCGCCATGTTGTCGGCGGAAATGATCGGCAGCCCAGAATCGGCGAGGATCTTCCTGCCCAACTCTTCATTGGTGCCCTTCATGCGCACCACCAGCGGCACGCCGAGTTTCACCTGCCGCGCCGCCTCGACCACGCCGGTGGCGATGACGTCGCACTTCATGATGCCGCCGAAGATGTTCACCAGGATTGCGCGCAAGTTCGGGTTGCGCAGCATCAGCTTGAAGGCCTCTGTGACTTTCTCGGTAGTGGCGCCGCCGCCGACATCGAGGAAGTTGGCCGGTTCGCCGCCGAACAGTTTGATGGTGTCCATGGTGGCCATGGCCAGGCCGGCGCCGTTCACCAGGCAGCCGATGTTGCCGTCAAGCGAGATGTAGGACAGGCCATGCTTCGAGGCTTCGATCTCGGCGGGGTCTTCCTCGTCGAGGTCGCGCATGCCGACGATGTCTTCGTGGCGATAAAGCGCGTTGTCGTCGAAGTTCATTTTCGCGTCCAGTGCGATGACGTCGCCGCTGCCGGTCAGGATCATCGGGTTGATCTCGGCGAGCGAGGCATCGCTTTCCCAGAATGCGCGATACAGGCTTTGCAGGACCTGCCGGGACTTGGCCACGCTGGCGTCCGGAATGCCGATCTTGATCGACAGCTCGTCAGCGCCAGCGTCGGTCAGGCCGATTGCCGGGTCGACGAATACCTTATGGATTTTCCCGGGCGTATGCGCGGCGACTTCCTCGATGTCCACGCCGCCTTCGGACGAGGCCATCACCGCGACTTTCTGCGTACCGCGGTCCACAACGATGCCGATATAGAGTTCTTTCTTGATGTCGGCGCCTTCTTCGATCAGCAGGCGCCGCACTTTCTGGCCTTCCGGCCCCGTCTGGTGGGTCTTTAACTGCATGCCCAGTATTTTGCCGGACCAGTCGCGGACTTCGTCAATGGACTTTGCAACCTTGACACCACCGCCCTTGCCGCGGCCGCCCGCGTGGATCTGGGCTTTCACCACCCAGACCTTGCCGCCGAGCTTTTTGGCTGCCTCGACGGCCTCGTCGACGCTGAAGCAGGCAATGCTGCGGGGAGTGGGAACCCCGAACTTCCGGAGGATTTCCTTTGCCTGGTATTCGTGGATTTTCATCTGTCGCCTTTGCCTTGATCGGAACCGCGCCGCAACCGGCACACGATTCCCCTGGCATTGCAGAAGGTTCGTGGATTTCAGGGTCGGGGAAACGAAATCGACCGGGCGGAAAAGCGCGGCAAGTATACCGCAAAGCCCCTGCGCCGCCCCCAAGGCGTCAGATCAAGGTCAATATGTCACTGCTTTATCGCGGCCGCGCCTGAGCCAGTCCGCAATTATTTCGGAGGCTGCGGCGCAGCGGCCGGCACCGAGCCGGAGAATTCCTGGTGGGTAGCGGCGAGAGCTTTGCGCGTTTCCTCATACCGGGTACGCGAGGTTTCCAATTCTGCCTGGGTATCACGCAAAGTCTGGGTTGCCTGTTCCGCCTTTTTCTTTGCTTCTTCGTGCTTGCGCTGCGCATCCTCGACGCGCTTCTGCGCATCCTCGACGCGCTTCTGCGCAGACTCGACGTCCTTGTAAGCGGACTT
>CAYODB010000287.1:0-4145 GCA_964402495.1 uncultured Bordetella sp. | reverse complement strand
GTGATTCGCGCAAATCGCAACTTAAGTTCCAAACAGAACGAAGCACTACACTAGAGAGAGCGCCGATTTGTCGGGGCCCGTTCCAGGAGGGGGGCTTCGACGGCTAGAGGTGGCGCTATCCCTGCACCGTGGCCGTTGCGCGGAGCAGCGCTCAACCAAAGGATCGTAACCAGTCAAGGAGCCCTGACATGACCAGCACTGCCGTCCCGCCGGCGGGCACGCAGCTACCCCCCCCACCCGAGTTACCCGATTTCCTGGCCGTTCGCGTCGAGCGCTACTACCGCGAGCGCGTCCAGAACACCTGGGGAGGACGCCATATTCTCCATGGACGGCAGCCGGGTCCGGACGCCTTGCACCTGAGCAGTAACGACTATCTGGCCTTGTCCAGGCATCCGCGCATCCTTTCGGCGATGGCGGACACGCTCGCGCGCGACGGCAACGGCATGCTGATGTCGGGTATTTTCCTGCACGGCGAGAGCCCGCAGCTCGAATTCGAAACAAACCTTGCGCACTTCATGCAGGCTCGAGCCGGCGTGCTTTGCCAGTCCGGGTATTGCGCCAACACCGGGTTGATCCAGTCGATCGCCAGCGACCAGGTTCCCGTCTATGCCGACATGCTGGCGCACATGTCCCTCTGGGAAGGCATTCGCAGCGCCGGGGCGCCCGGCGTCATGTTTCACCACAACGATCCGGAGCATCTGGAGCGGCAGATCTTGCGCCACGGACCCGGCGTCATCCTGGTCGATACCGTCTACAGCACGAACGGCAGTGTCTGCCCGCTGCGCGAGATCGCGGACATTGCCGCGGTGCGCGGCTGCGTTCTGGTCGCCGACGAATCCCATTCGCTGGGGACACATGGGCCGAACGGGGAGGGCCTGGTGGTCGAACTCGGGCTGGCGAACCGCGTGCATTTTCGCACTGCCAGTCTGGCAAAGGCTTTCGCCGCGCGAGCCGGGTTCATCGCCTGCGCCGCGCACTTCACCGAATATTTCAAGTTCGAGTCGTTTCCTGCGATTTTCAGCTCGACCCTTCTTCCGCACGAGGTTTCCGGCCTGGCGGCGACGCTGGATGTAGTCCGCAGCGAGGGCTGGCGCCGCGAGAAACTGCGCGCAAGCTCGACCTACCTGCGCGAAGGACTGGAGGGCCTCGGCTACAATTTGAATGACAGCCGATCGCAAATCATTTCGCTCGAGTCCGGCACGGAACAGCAGACGATCGTGCTGCGCGATGCCCTCGAGGAGCGCGGCATCTTCGGGTCGGTGTTCTGCGCCCCCGCGACCCCGAAGAACCGCTCCATGGTCCGCCTGTCGCTCAACAGCGCGCTGAGCAGGCAGGACCTTGACCGGGTGCTGGACGTTTGCGACGCAGTCCGTTCGAAAACCGGATTCGATCAATGGCCTTCGACGCGGCGCCGGCGCAACGAAGTACGGTCGGACAGCAGGGTCGAAAAAGCCGTTCATGCCTAGGGCAGGCCGCCGGGTCCGGCGACGGCCGGGTCAGGCGCTGAAACCTTCCCGGCCGTTCTCGTCGAGCTGCTTCAGGTAGTCGTGGTAACTGAATACCGGGGGCAGCAACAGGCCACGGGCATCTTTCACGAGCGCATAGCGGTAGCGCTGAAGGCCGTTGCAATCCTGCGCCGGATGCACGTAGCTGCGCCAGTCGAAGTACTCGAGTGAATACAGGCCGCGGCTGCGCCAGAAATACGGCACGACGTTGCCTTTGATCAATTCATCCAGCAGCGCGGCCGGCGCGGCATTGTCGAACGCCACCTCGTAGTGCATGCGCATCGCCTCATCGTTGCAGACCAGCAGCAGCGTGATGGCGCCTTCGCCGTCGAGCAGCAGGATTCCGTCCGGGCTGGTGCAGAGGTAGAACTCGACGATCTTCAGGTCGGCGCAGATTTTTCGGAATAGCTCGGCAAAGAACGGGTCGCGCAGGAAGTGCAGCGGCCCGATGTTGAGCGCGTCTTCCATCATCCGTTCGATGCCCTGGAAATACTCCTCCTGCATCTCGCGAATCGTTTCCTGGAGCAGTGCCGTCGCGTCGGGGTCCTGCTTCAAAACGAAACGGTTGATGATGCCTTCGTTGAAAGCTTGTACCGCCACCTTCTCGTCCGCCTTGCCGGTGAGCAGAACCTTGCGCACCGGAGAGTGCTCGATGCGCCGGCAGAACTCCAGTCCACCGATTTCCGGCATGTCGTAGTCCACCACCACGACCGAGTAGCGCTCGAAGCGCTTGTCGTTGAAGACTTCGCGATGGATCCTTGCCACGTTGAGATCGATCACATGGTGGTCGAAGGAATGTTCCTCGCGGTGCTGGTAGACCGAAAAAAACCGCTCGGGCCCGGGAGTGCTTGCGTGCTCGCCGGTCAGCGAGGCGAGGGTCTGCGCCGGGGAATTGAAAATGCGAAACGCCAGCATCGGGTCCAGGTTCAGGCTCAGGTTGGCGAGAAAATCCGGACTGTCGTCGACGATGGCCACCGTCGTGGGGAAGTAGAACGGTCGAATTCCGATGCTCATTTTTTAATCCTCGGGAACCTGATCCGGAACTCGGTGAATTCGTTGAGCCGGGAACGGCATTCGATCTTGCCATCAAAAGCCTGGACGACCTCCCGGCAGAAGGACAGGCCGATACCGGTCGTCTCCACGACTCCTTCGCCGTGCTTGGGCCAGGCGTAGAAGTGCGTGAATATATGCGGCAGCACCTCTGCGGGTATGCCTGTGCCCATATCGCGAAATATCAGGCGGTGCTCTGCCGGGTCAGCCTCGATCCTGATCGAAATCGACCCTTTGCCCGCGATGGCAATGTGGCGCAGGGCGTTCTTCAGCAGATTGAATATCACGTGCACCATGAGTAATTCAGAACCCACGAAAGTAAAGTCCGCCTTCACGTCCGACTGCACCAGGGCACGCTCTCTTTCCGAAGCAAAAGGGTAACGCCGCAATGCCGTTTCCACGGCTCGCGACATTGAGCAGGCAATGAGTCCCCGGCGCTCCATGCCCAAGCCACGCACAGTGTATAGCAGCATGTCGATAACCGTATTGGAGCGATCGGCCTCCGTTTCGATGCGATCGAGTACGCCGCCCATTGAATCCAGATGGCTCCCCCGAATGGACCCACTGACCAGCTTCTGGTCCTGGGCCAGCCGATAGGCGTCCAGGAGGACCGGGAGGTACTGGCGCAGCCCGGCCGCCCCCATCTTGATGCTGAGCAGGGGAGTTCGAAGCTCGTGAGCGACCATCCCCGCAGTGGCGAGCATGGCCTGCCGGCGCTCGGCCCGGGTCTTCTCGGCCGTATAGTTCACGATTAGGCCCATGACGATCGCAAACAGGAAGATCGGGACATATTCGAGTGCTTCGAATGAAAACGTAACCGGATGGTCAGCCGTCAGATAGTTGGCAAGCACGGCACAGGCCACTCCGACCGCAATGTGGATCAGAAGATTGAGCCAGTCGAGCAGCAGGATCATGACGAACAGGCCGACCAGGGTCGACATCAGCCAGACCGTCGAGCCGTCGTTTCTCAAGAGCATGAACGTGAAAAAGAATGGCAGCGCAAACAGAAGTGCCAGGTACCAATACAGCGGGAAGAAGCGCGCCAGCGCCTTGGGCCACAGTTTTGCGAGAACGATCGGGATGAATATGGCGGTGCCGACCAGCCTGAGCTGAAGCGTTTCATAGGGCTGGGGAAACAGGACGTGCCAGATGACGTAGTACAGGGGAAACCCCGCTCCGGCCACGAGTCCGAAGTAGATGTGGCGGGACGAGAAGCGGGCGGTGTCCCGTTTGAAGGCCTCGCTTGCCGTGATCCAAACCCGTCCAAGGCGCTCGCGGAGGTAGGTCATTGCCAATGACGATGGTACCAGCGGACACGGTTTGTCGTGGTGCAGGGTCTCTTGCATCGGGCCGATCTCGTACGCCGTCTCTCCTCAAGACGACGATTATGCACAATTCAGGGTTGAAATCGGCTTTCCACGCAGGGGATCGGAATCAATTCCGTGAATCTCGTTGAGAACATTGTTCAAGTTCGTGTCCCAGGTATTGAATTTTCCTGCTGAGTTTGATTTGCAGCACCTCAACGCCAAAGGATAAAGGATAGGAATTTCAACGCCACTTTTGAAACATCCCATAGCTTTCAGTCGTAGT
>CAYODB010000286.1:1261-4147 GCA_964402495.1 uncultured Bordetella sp. | reverse complement strand
CTCGGAAAGAAATGGGCCGGGTATTCCAGGTGTTTTCATCCAGGGAGGATAGGATGAATGACCTCCCGGGCTCCCGCTCCGGGATTGTCTGCGTGGCAACGCACACAGTGCGCATGCCGTTGCCGATCGTGAAGCGGCTGAGGGCGACGAACGCGCGGTCAGGGAGTTTTTTCATGACCGCCGTTCGTTCTCAGCGGCGGTCCGCTTGCCAGCAAGGCGGCGAACTCCCCGGCGGCCACGGGCTGGCTGAACAACAAGCCCTGTCCCTCGGCGCAGCGGCGGGATTGCAGGAAGGCGAGTTGCTCCGGCGTCTCGATGCCCTCGGCCACGACACTCTGCCTGAGGCTCATCCCCATGGCGATGACGGCACTGACGATGGCCTCGCCGGCCTCGTCGTCGATGCTCTGCACAAACGATTGGTCGATTTTTATGGTGTCTATCGGAAAACGCCGCAGATAGCTAAGGCTGGAATAGCCGGTGCCAAAGTCATCGATGGCAATACGTACACCGAGGTCCTTGAGCGCACCCAGGCTCGCCATGGTCATGGCGGTGTCCTGCATGAGCAGGCTTTCGGTCAGCTCCAGCTCGAGGCGGTGCGGATCCACGCCGGTATCGTCGAGGATGGCGCGGACACCGGCGAGAAAATCCCTGCTGTGGAACTCGGCCGCGGAAACATTGACCGCCATATGCCCGATGTCGAGGCCGGCTTGCAGCCACGTGGCGGTCTGCCGGCAGGCTTCGCGCAGCACCCACTTTCCAATCGGAACAATCAGGCCGCAGTCCTCGGCGATGCTGACAAATTCTGTCGGATACACGAGTGCATCATCCGGTCCCCGCAGGCGGACCAGGGCCTCGATACCGGTAATGGCGCTGGTCTCGAGATTGACCTTGGGCTGGTAATGCAACACCAGCCCATGCTGCTGCAACGCCCGGTGCAGCGCATCCTCGACGGACCTTCGCGCGACCGCGTGGGCATTCATGTCCGCGGTGAACGCCTGGTAGTTGTTGCGCCCGTTTTTCTTGGCGTGATACATCGCGGTGTCGGCGTTCTTGAGGATCGTTTCGACATCCTTGCCGTCGTCCGGATAGAGACTGAAGCCGATGCTCAGGGTGACGTGGAGCAGATGGCCGCCGATGGCATGGGGCGCAGTCATGGCCCCGATCAGTTTTGCGGCGGTAAGGGCGACGTCCTGCTGGCGGTCGACTTCGGCCAGCAGTATCACGAACTCGTCGCCGCCGTAACGGCTGACGGTATCGGAACTGCGCACGCAAGCCGGCAGGCGCTTTGCGGCCGATTGCAGCAACCGATCGCCGACGCCATGCCCAAGCGCATCGTTGACGTGCTTGAAGTGGTCGAGGTCCAGATACAGCAGGGCGACGCGCTTGCCGTGACGCTGCGCCAGCGCGATCGACTGCGCCAGCCTGTCCATCAGCAGAGCCCGGTTCGGCAGGCCGGTGAGAAAATCGTGTTCGGCCATATAGGACATCTGCGCAGTGGCCTGCTCGGCGGCTTCGGTCATTGTCTCGGCGCGAACCGTGGCGATCACCAGGCGCTCATTCGCTTCCCGCAACTGCGCTCCGCTGCGCGCGCCCAGCGCGGCCGCGATCCGCGCCGCCTCTTCCCGCCGGTCGGCGGCCTCTTCCCTGCGGTCTGCGGATTCCTGGCGCCGGTCTGCAGCCGCTTCCCTGCGGTCTGCGGTTTCTGTGCGAACAAGGGCCGCCTCTTCGCTGGCAAGAACCGCCGCCTCACGCTCGACAAGGGGCCTGGCGGCGGGGACGGGTGATCGTACGGACGAGCCGGCCGCGGATGCCTGCCCGGTCACGCGTTTCCGGGGGGAACGGCTTTTCTTTCTCATCCTGCTAGACCGCCTTCGCTTCCGGTGCGGGCTCTTCACCCCGCGGAATGAGACCCGGCGGAATGAGGTCCGCATAGCCTACACGGCGCATTTGAGGACTGACCTGCCTCATGGGGACATCCGCCGGCGCGGATCGCGGCTGCGGGATCGCTTGTTCTCCATAGGGGTCTGTCCTGCCAATAACTTTGAGAGCGGGTATTCGATTGATCCGGGGGCGTGCCATTTGCGCGGTCCGGGCGCCGGGACTCGGATCTCTTCGCCGGGCCAGTATCCGTTTGTTAAGGGTGCGCGTATGTGCGCTAAACCACACAAATCGTCGTGGCGCGCAAATGCCGAATGCGGCGGCAAAGGGCGGCGAAGTGGTGACGTAGAAGTGGGGAAGTGGCGGCGAAAGCTTCTCCGAATTTCGTTCAAAGTTCTTCGAGTATCTGTCAATCATTACCGGCGAGCTCAGACAAGGCTCCTATACCCGTCATGGCCTGGAGGAGTACATCTCCGATTGCATCATCCTCCTCGACAACAGAGTCAGGGAGCAAATCTCCACCCGTAGAATCCGTGTCATTAAATATCGCGGATCAAATCATGGAACAAACGAGTATCCCTTCGTCATTGACAAAGAGGGCCTGTCAGTCATCCCCATCACCTCGGCAGGACTCGACCAACCGGGCACTCGCGAGAGAGTTTCGACCGGAATTCCCTCCCTGGATAAATTGTTCCAGGGTGGAGGATATACCCGGGCCAGCACCGTCCTCGCTTCAGGTACCGCGGGAACCGGAAAAACAAGCCTCGCGGTTGCATTCGCGTACAAAGTTGTAAACGTGGGGAGCGGTGTCTGTTGCTGTCTTACGAAGAATCGTCAGGCCAACTCAAAACATGGGTTCCATCGGTTTTGATCTGGCACCATTGGTGAAAAAAGGATTGTTAAAGATTGTATCCACCAGGCCCTCTTTTTTTGGTTTGGAGATGCATTTACTCGATTTATACAAGCTCGTGGCCGATTTCAAACCAAAGGCCGTGGTCATCGATCCCC
>CAYODB010000286.1:810-1251 GCA_964402495.1 uncultured Bordetella sp. | reverse complement strand
ACAAGTCTCCTCGGACAGGGCAACGAACTTGAAGTTCAATCCATGCTGACTCGCATGATTGATGCGCTAAAATCCCGGGGCATCACCGGATTTTTTACCAGTCTTGTTTCCTGAAGCCAGCAAAATGACACAAGCGGCGAGATCGGCGTCTCGTCGTTGATTGACACCTGGATCGTAGTCAGGGAATTGGAAGAAAATGAGGGTAGAAAGCGCGTTCGTGGCATTTACATCGTCAAGTCTCGTGGCATGGGCCATTCCAGTGACGTCCACCAATTGATTATGAGTGATGATGGTTTGGAAGTGGCAGTCATGGATTCTGATGCGACCGCAGGCGACAGTCAGAAAAAGAAGGTCGGCAAGAGTCCTTCTTCGCCACCAGCATCGATCAAAAAAAGGTGACGGGTTCTGATGGCAATCAGACCCTGGCGATCCCCATGGGAT
>CAYODB010000286.1:0-800 GCA_964402495.1 uncultured Bordetella sp. | reverse complement strand
GATCATCACCTCCTAATTTCATTGTCGGCATTGGCGGCTCGGCGGGCGCGCTGAACGCCTACAAGGCACTCTTCGACGCCCTGGCGCCCGATACCGGTATGGCCTTTGTCATTGTTTCTCACATTCACCCCTCCGCCCATAGTTACCTGGCGAAAATTCTGGCGCGTCACACCAGAATGCCAGTCATGCTGGCTGCCAATGGGATGCCGATTCAGGCTAATCATGTCTACGTGATTCCTGCGAATGCGGATCTTACCGTTGAGGGCTATTCGTTCAAGGTCGCCTCCCCGCGCAGCAGGAGGAACAACCAGGTGGATTTGTTCTTGATGTCTTTGGCGGAAGTCGTGGGGGCGCGTGCGATCGGCGTTATTCTCTCCGGGTATGAAAGCGACGGTACCGAGGGATGCCGGCATGGCGGCAAGCAACTCAGGCACCAGATGTTGAAGCTGGCCGAGTGTTGAAGGTGACCGGCCGGCCCCCCGCGCTCAAACCTGCCTGGGTGCATCGACCTTCTCACCCGCCAAAAAAGGCGACGCCAGGAATCTTGCTTCGAAGATTTCGCCCGGCACCGGTTTACTGAACAAATAGCCCTGTATTTCGTCGCAGTCCAGCACCCGGAGCAGGCGCGATTGCTCCTCGGTCTCGACGCCCTCCGCGACAACCTTGAGCGTCAGCGGATGCGCCAGGTTGATGATGGTGGACACCAGCGCCAGCCCTTCCGGCCCGGAGGTCATATCGGCCACGAACGAGCGGTCGATCTTGAGTGTGTCCACGGGCAGCTTCGAGAGGTAACTCAGTGA
>CAYODB010000285.1:0-4247 GCA_964402495.1 uncultured Bordetella sp. | reverse complement strand
CGCACGGGCGCTCGGCCTTTGCAATCTTTGTGCATCAGTTCAAAAGCCTCATCGTGGCACTGCTGATCGCGGCCACTGTGGTCGCCTTCGCGCTGGGCGAGAACATCGAGGCCGCTGCGATCCTGGTGGTCATCGTTCTGAACGCCGCCATCGGCTTCCTGACGGAATGGAAAGCGGAGCGGACGTTATCCGCCCTGCAGAAACAGACCGTACCCGTAGCCCATGTGGTCCGCGAGGATGCGGAACGCCAGATCCCTGCGGCGGAGCTGGCCCCGGGCGATCTGATCGTCCTTGCCGCAGGCGCGCGGGTTCCCGCCGATGGCCGGATCGTCGAGAGCGCGCGACTGCAGATCGGGGAGGCGGCGCTGACGGGTGAGTCGCAGGCGGTGACCAAGGACACCGAACCGCTCCCCGACCAGGATGCAGCGCTCGGAGACCGGCTCAACATGGCCTTTATGGGCACGACGATCACGGACGGACGCGGCCGGCTGCTGGTCACGGCCACCGGCGCACGCACGGAGATGGGCAAGATCGGCATCCTGATCGATGAGGCGAGCACCCGCGATACCCCGCTCGAACAAAAGCTGGCCGGGCTCGGTCGCCTGCTGATCGGGATCGTGCTGGGGCTTTGCGCCGTCATTGTCCTGGTGGGCTGGCTGCGCGGTAACGGCTTCCTCCATATGCTCGAGGTCGGCATCTCGCTGGCAATCGCGGCAGTGCCCGAGGGGTTGCTCGCCGTGACGACCATGACACTGGCGCTGGGGATGCAGCGCATGGCTCGCATGCACGCACTCATTCGCCGCTTGCCGGCGGTGGAGACTCTCGGCTCGACCACGGTCATCTGCACGGACAAAACGGGGACGCTGACCCGCAATGAAATGACAGTCCGCGCCTTCCAGATCGGTGCGCGCCGTGTCGAAGTTACCGGGATCGGCTATGCGCCGGATGGAGAGTTCCGTGCCGACGGACAGCGCATCGACCCCGGCGCGGACGATCCCCTGCGCCTCGCGCTGCGCATCGGCATGCTGTGCAACGACGCGAAAGTCGATCGCAACGACGGCGGCGCCACCGTGCTCGGCGACCCAACCGAAGGGGCGCTGATTATCGCGGCGGAAAAGGCGGGCATGGATCGCGCCGCACTGGAACGCGACTACCCGCGCGTGACCGAGATCCCGTTCGACAGCGAGACCAAGCGCATGGTCACGGTGCATCGCACGCCAGAGGGCAAGGCGGTCGCGTACGTGAAGGGTTCGCCCGGAACACTGCTCGCCGCGAGCGGCTCTCAGATTGGGGCCGCCGGCATTGCGCCCCTTACGCCGGCCGACCGGCAACACTGGGAGGAAACTAACCGCGAGTTGGCCGGCACTGCGCTGCGCGTACTCGGTCTGGCGTATCGGGAACTGCCAGAGGGGTATTCAGAAAAAAGCGGCGAGGACGACTTCGGACGGGATCTGATCTTCGTCGGCCAGGTCGGCATGATCGACCCGCTCCGCAACGAGGCGCAGACCACCATCGCCACCTGCCGTGAAGCGGGCATCCGTACCGTCATGATCACCGGCGACCAGCCTGCGACGGCCTCTGAGATCGCGCGCCAACTAGGGATCGACCGCGACGCTCAAGGTCATCCCTTGCGCACCGTGCACGCCCGCGAGCTGAGCGGCCTGGACGCCGCAGGCTGGCAGGCGGTCGTTGCCGACGCGGCCGTGTTCGCCCGTGTCTCGCCTCAGCACAAGTTGCAGATCGTCGAGGCTCTGCAAGCGCAAGGACACGTGGTCGCCATGACCGGCGACGGGGTGAACGACGCCCCGGCCCTTAAGAAAGCGGACATCGGCATCGCCATGGGCATCAAGGGCACCGAGGTGGCGAAGGAGACCGCCGACATGGTTATCACCGACGACAACTTTGCCACCATCGTCGGCGCTGTGGAACAAGGGCGGATCATCGTCCATAACATCCTGCGCTTCATCCACTACCTGTTCTCCACCAACTTCGCGGAAATCATGACGGTCTTTGTCGCCATCATGATCGGCTGGCCGTTGCCCCTGGGAGTCCTGCATATTTTGTGGATCAACATCGTCACTGACATTTTCCCCGCGATGGCACTCGCGCTGGAACCGTCGGCCCCGGATGTGATGAAACGACCGCCGCGCGACCCCAAACTGCCGTTGATGACCCCGCGCTTCGTTGCGCTCATCGTCTGGCAGGGCCTGTTGCTCGCAGCCGTTACGCTGCTGGCCTTCTTCATCGGCATGCGCTGGTATGGCACGGAAGGCGCCGGCCTCCAACACGCGGTCACGATCGCGTTCATGACGCTAACCCTTACCAATGTCTTCCATGCCTTCAACGCGCGTTCCCGGACACGGTCGGCGTTTGCTGGCAGCTTGTTCACCAACGGCTGGCTCTGGGGGGCAGTGCTCCTCTGCCTGCTGCTACAGACGGCGGCGGTTTACGTACCGTTTCTGCAGGCGGTGCTTCAAACCGTCCCGCTCACCGCCACAGACTGGGGGGTGATCGCCGCGTGTTCGCTCACCCCGGTAGCCGTCGTGGAACTGGTCAAGGTCGTGCAGCGATTGGCGGCGATGAGAAGACCGCCGCTGAAGGAGGGGGGGATGATTGCGTGACGCAAGACAAGCCCTCCGTGCTGGCGCTGAATGGCGGCTCGTCGAGCATCAAGTTCGCCTTGTATCAGATGGGCGACCCGCCGAAGCGGGGGCGGCTCGAAATGTTGGTGTTCGCGGGCGGCATCGGCGAGAACGCCCCCGTCATCCGGACGCGCATTTGCGACGGCCTCGGCTTTCTCGGCGTTCCCGACGTGCCGACTCTGGAGACGCTTGCGGCGGTGGAGTTGCCGCGGGAGCATTTTCCCTCGCTCGAGGTCCGCGTCGTCAACGTAGTGAACCTGATGGCGCTGCAACCGCGAAGCGAGCATCCCCACGACCTGCGATGCGCGAAAACTGCGTGTGCGGCTGCAAGGCCTGAGCTTTGACCAGGTCCTCACCAGTCCCCTGCAACGGGCACGGCGGACGGCGGAGCTGTCAGATTTCGGCGAACGCGCCGAGGTCGACCCAGACCTAATGGAATGGGACTACGGTGCTTATGAAGGCAGGCGAACAATCGAGATACGGGGCGATCGACCGGGCTGGCGCTTGTTCGAGGACGGTTGTCCTGAAGGTGAAACTTCGGATGCGGTCGGCGTTCGCGCGGATCGCCTGATCGGGCGAATGCGTGCGCTGTCGAAAAGTATTCTTGTGTTCGGGCATCGCGACATCCTGCGCGTGCTTGCCGCCCGCTGGCTTGGCTTGAACGCCGTGGAAGGCCGCCTTTTTCAACTGACGACGGCCTCAACAAGCATTCTCGGCTACGACCATGATCTGGACGAGCCTGTCATCTTGCTGTGGAATGCGCCGCCGCAAGAGCGCGGGTAACAATTTTTAGCCATGAACCAATGGGAAAATCGAATGAAACGATCCGATTCCGATTCAGTGATCCAACGTGACGTGCCATCGCTGTCCCTATCGCGCCGGCATCTGCTGCTTGGAGCCGGCGCGCATCGGCGGGCGGCTGTTGGTCGATTGCAACCTATCGTGAATTAGTGGATATCCCTTGTCCTCGCGCTGATCCGAAGTTTCGAGTGCCATAATACGACCGGGTGGAACGACATCGTCGGCGTCGGGTTCTACAAGCATCACTGATTCAACAAGAAGCGTTGCCCAGGATGACCTTCACAGCCATTGCGTTGCTCGCACTTGCCATGTCCGCTGACGCATTCGCGGCGGCAATCGCAAAAGGCGCCGCCCTTCACCGGCCTCGTTTCAGCGAGGCGCTGCGCACCGGCGTCATCTTTGGCGTAATTGAGGGCATCACCCCGATCATTGGCTGGGCCCTCGGCCTGGCAGCAGCCAAGTACGTGACCGCTTTCGACCACTGGATCGCCTTCGTGCTTCTTGTGGGGCTCGGCGCAAGGCTGATTCATGCCGGGATGGCCAAAGAGGACGAAGCGGTTGTCAAGCCGGAGAGTCACTCGTTCTGGGTCTTGGCTGCAACCGGGCTCGGTACGAGCATCGACGCGATGGCGGTCGGCGTCGGCCTGGCTTTTATCAACGTCGATATCCTTACCGTAGCCGCGGCCATCGGATTCTCTACTTTTGTAATGGTGACCCTGGGAGTGATGCTGGGTAAAGTCCTGGGCACGCTCACGGGAAAGCGGGCCGAGATCGCCGGAGGCGTGATCCTCATCCTCATCGGCA
>CAYODB010000284.1:1591-4271 GCA_964402495.1 uncultured Bordetella sp. | reverse complement strand
CCCTGCAGCGTGCCCAGGCCGCTGCAGGGCGCATCGACCAGGACACGGTCGACTTTCCCGCCAAGGCGTTTGATCCGGATGTCGTTTTCGCTCTGGATAAGCTGCGGATGCACGTTCGAAAGTCCGGAGCGCTTCAAGCGCGGCCTGAGATTGTTCAGCCGCTTTTCCGAAACATCCAATGCGTAAAGCCTTCCCTGGGATTGCATGAGCGCACCCAAAGCAAGCGTCTTGCCGCCGGCGCCAGCGCAGAAGTCGACCACCATCTCCCGCCGCTTCGGGGCAAGCAGGTAAGCCAGCAACTGGCTGCCCTCATCCTGGACTTCGATGGCTCCTCCGGTAAAAAGCGCGTGGCGGTTGATGGCGGGTTTCCCCGAGAGCCGGATGCCAACCGGGGAGTAAGGTGTCGGCTTCGCCTCGAAGCCGGCGGCATTCAGTTGCCCCAGAACGCTTTCCCGTTCCGCAAGTATCGTGTTCACGCGCAGGTCGAGGGGCGCGGGCTTCAGCATCGCGCGGCCGAAGGCGAGGGCCTCCTGCACCGAACCATTGGCGACAATGCGATCGTAAACCCAGTCGGGAAGGCTCAGGCGCACCGCTGGCGGCAGGGACTCCACGTCGGCCGCTTTAAGCTTCGCCGCCAAGTCTCTCTCCTCGCCTTTGAGGGTCTGGTCGAGTTGCGACACGCTGTGTCCCTGCAGCTTGACCAGCGCGGCAATCACCAGTTTGCGGGGAGTCGGTTGCACCTCGAGTTGCTGCAGGAGATGCTCAAGCAGGCGCTTGTGCCGCAGCACTGCGAATGCGGTTTCGGCGACAAAGGCGCGATCGTTGCTGCCCAGATGTCGATGGGTCGTAAAAAAATTGCGCAGGACAGCGTCGGCAGGATGCGCAAGCGGCAGCACCAGGTCCACTGCAGCCGTCGCGGCCATGACCAACGCCGGGCCCGGCTGCATTACTGGTAGGTGATGCGGGTGATGGTCGAGTCCACGACCTGCCCGTTTTTCTCGACGTAACGGATGCGCACGGGCAAATGATGGTGTTCGACCGAGAGCCAGACCTCGAAGCCGCGCTTGTCGTCGGCGTCCTGCACTTTCCGGATATGAAGCGCTTCGAGTTCGCCGAGCGGAGTCTTCAGGGTTTGCTTGCCAAGAACCTGATACTTGTAGTCTGATAATTTGCGTCCGTCCGTCAGGGTTACCGGCGGCAGCTCGTCGAGCGAAGCCTTGAACGCGAACGCATAGGTAAAGCTGGTCTGGTCGAAGGTGTTGTCCGGCAGTGGCAGCGTTTCCACCTTGTCGCCGTCGGTCAGCTTGATCGTTTTTGCATCCCAGTCGAAATCGGCCGCGCGCCTGGGCTTGCGGGTGCGCACTTCTTCGAAATGCACGGGCCGCAGTCCGTCCCTGGTGACGAGGCCGCGGCTCTGCCGGCGGATGTTCAGCTTGTAAAGGACGGCAGCCAGGCCCACGGTCTTGAGTTCGCTCGCAACGGTGTAGCTCTTGCCGTCATGCTCGAGAACATCACGTCCTTCGCCCAGGTCCATCGAACCCGACGAGACCGCGAATTCCAACTGCACGCGTTGCGGCGGCTGTGCCGTCCAGCCGGACAGGACCGGCATTGCGAGCAGAATAAAAAGAAGGAAACGAATCATGCCGGTTCGGGTGCGATGAATGCGCCGGGGTAGCGGCAATCGCCGGAAACACGCACACGGCCGTTCTCGATGGCCAGCCGGCCATTGAGAAACCAGCGGATCGCGAGGGGGTAGGCCTTGTGTTCCTGCTCCAGGACGCGGGCTGCGAGCCGCGGTTCGTCGTCGCCAGGCAGCACGGACACCGCAGCCTGGATGATGATGGGGCCGCTGTCCAGGAACGGCGTTACGAAATGCACGGTGCAACCATGCAGCCTGACACCTTTCTCCAGCGCACGCCGGTGAGTGTCCATACCGGGGAAGGCGGGCAGCAGGGAGGGATGAATGTTCATGATCCGGTCATTGAATCGTTCGATGAAAGCCTGTGTCAGTATCCGCATGAATCCGGCGAGCACGATCAGGTCGGGCTGGTAGGACGCGATTCTGTCGCCGAGAACCAAGTCGAAACTCGCGCGGTCAGGGTACTCGCGGTGGTTCACTACAACGGTTTCCACGCCGCGGCTGCGCGCAAGTTCCAGGCCGCCCGCCGCCGGATTGTTGCTGATAACCGCCGCTACGGTTGCGTCGAGCTTTGCATCGAGCACCGCCTGCATGTTGCTGCCGCGGCCTGAAATCAGGATGACTATGCGTTTCATCGCCCCGCGCTAGGCCACTACGGTCTGCGGTTCGCCATCGCCCCGGCCATGAATCTCGCCGACGCAATACACGGTTTCGCCGCCGTCGCGCAATGCCTGCATCGCGTGTTCCGCGTCGGCCGCCGCAACGATGCAGACCATGCCGATTCCGCAATTAAACACGCGGTGCATCTCGGTTTCCGCCACATTGCCGTTCTTCTGCAGCCAGTCGAACAGGGGCGGCCGCGGCCACGCGTTTTTTCGAAGCTTCGCCATGACGTTGGACGGCAAGACTCGCGGAACGTTCTCCACCAGCCCGCCGCCGGTAATGTGCGCCAGACCCTTGATGCGCACCTTTCGCATCGCCGACAGCACGGCCTTCACATAGATTCGGGTCGGCGCTAGCAATGCATCCCCCAACGTCCCG
>CAYODB010000284.1:1145-1581 GCA_964402495.1 uncultured Bordetella sp. | reverse complement strand
CTATCACCTTGCGCACCAGCGAGTAGCCGTTGGAATGGACGCCGCTGCTGGCGAGCCCCAAAACCACGTCTCCGGGCGCAATGTCGGTGCCGTTGATGATGGCCGATTTCTCCACCACCCCGACCGCAAAGCCGGCAAGGTCATATTCGCCCGCGGGATACATGCCGGGCATTTCGGCCGTTTCGCCGCCAATGAGCGCGCAGCCCGCCTGTTCGCAACCCGCGGCAATGCCCTTCACAACGCTCGTTGCGGTGCCGACGTCGAGCTTGCCGCAGGCAAAATAGTCGAGGAAGAAGAGGGGTTCCGCGCCCTGAACCAGGATGTCGTTGACGCTCATCGCCACCAGGTCGATGCCGATGGTGTCATGGCGGTTGGTCTCGAATGCGAGCTTCAGTTTGGTGCCGACGCCGTCGGTGCCGGAAACCAGGACCGGCTC
>CAYODB010000284.1:0-1135 GCA_964402495.1 uncultured Bordetella sp. | reverse complement strand
GTATTTTTTCGGCACTTCGAACAAGGCGCCAAATCCGCCGATCCCCGCCAGTACGCCTTCCCTGAGCGTGCGTTTGGCGAACGGCTTGATGTTCTCGACGAGCTGGTCGCCAGCGTCGATGTCTACGCCGGCATCGCGATAGGAAAGCGAGGCGGGGGCAGGGCGTTCGGTTTTCAAGTTGAGTTACCGCAGTCTTCGGGATAAAGTGGCAGCCGGCATCCGGCCCCGACTGCGCCCGCGATGCGCCGCGAATTTTACTCCAAATGTCCCTTGTCTTTCCCGCGCGTTTGTTCTGGTATCTGGCCGCGGCTGCCGCAGTCGGGCTGCCGCTGAGCATCGCCACGGCGGTCGATCGCGTGCTGGGCGAGTACAGCGGCCTCCGCAAGGCCTGATGAAGCAACTGGCACTGACGCTCGCGCCGCCGCCGGAACCCTCGCTGGATAATTTCTATCCGGGCCGGAATGTCGAGCTCGTCGCCGCCCTGCGGGGACTTGCCGATGGCATATCGGCCGAGCGCTTCTTCTACCTGTGGGGCGAACCTGGCTGCGGCCGTTCGCATCTGCTGCGCGCGATGGCCGGGGTGTTTGCCGCCCGCAACATGGGAACCGTCTATGTCGGACCCGGTTCGGCATTGCCGCCTGCCGATACGGCGTTGCGGGCACTGGCCGTGGACGACGTCGACAGGTTGCAGCCCGGCGCGCAGGTGGCTTTCTTCAACCTGTACAACTCGGTTCGCGAGAGGCAGGGCATCGTGCTCACGGCGGGAAGCCGGCCGCCGGCGAAGCTGGCCATGCGTCCGGACCTGGTGACGCGCCTGGGCTGGGGGCTGGTATACCAGGTGCATGCCTTGGTCGACGAGGAGAAGATCGCGGCGCTCAAGCGGCATGCGGCCACACGGGCTTTCGACCTTCCCGACGGCGTTGCCGAATACCTGCTGCGACATTTTCGTCGCGACCTGCCGTCGCTCATGAGCATGCTGGATGCGCTGGATCAGCATTCGCTGGAAGCGAAGCGGCCGATCACGCTGCCCCTGCTGCGTGAGCTACTGCAGTCTGAGGCGCCGGATGAACAGCAAATCCCGCCGCCGGCTGGAGCGTGAACGCGTTGCTGCTATGCTTTTACGCTATACTTTTCC
>CAYODB010000283.1:0-4290 GCA_964402495.1 uncultured Bordetella sp. | reverse complement strand
ACAGTCCAACGAAGCCGCCGCCGATGATCGCGACGTCTGCGCTGATGTCGCGATCGAGCCGCCGCACCGGCGCCCGCGCACCGGAAACATCGGCCAGCCATAGGGAACAGGAACTCATCTGTCTGGCGTCGCCCTGGATTTGTGCGTTCAAGACCTGTTGGTTCACGATTTGTTCGTTCACGCGGCCTTCGATCGCCGTCGCGGCCGGGAACCGTGTCCCGGAAACGATACCGCAGATATTGGCGCGCGTCGCTTTCGCCCGCTGCGCGACCGGGTCGTGTAGGCTTTAGCGACTGCTTCGCGGACAGGGCCGCCTACGGCAGCATCCGCGCCTCTGCTCAAGGAAAACATACCGAAAGGAACTGCAGTGATAGTGAAACAGATCTGGACCGCGAACGCGTACCGCAACTTCAACTACCTGATCGTCTGCCCGGACAGCGGCGAGGCGATGGCGGTCGACCCGCTGGACAGTGCGAAATGCCTGGCCACGGCAAAGGACAACGGCTGGGCCATCACCCAGGTCCTCAATACCCACGAGCATGGCGACCACACCGGCGGCAACCGCGCGGTGATCGCCGCCACCGGCGCGAAACTGCTGGCGCATGCGAAAGCGTCGCAAAGCATTCCCGGCATCGACCGCGGCCTCGCCGCGGGCGACGTCATCAAGGTCGGCAAGCGGGTGGAACTGGAGGCGCTGGATACGCCGGGGCACACGATGAGCCATGTCTGCCTGCTGTCGCACACCGACACACCGGCACTGTTCTGCGGCGACACCCTGTTCAATGCCGGTGTCGGCAACTGCCACAACGGCGGCCACCCGAGCGAGCTCTACCAGACCTTCGCTGACCAGCTCGCGAAGCTACCGGGCAACACGCGGGTCTACCCCGGCCACGATTACATCGAAAACAACCTCGCGTTCACGCTCGACCGGGAGCCGGATAACGTAAACGCCAAAGCCCTGCTGGCGAAAGTGAAGGGCCAGAACCCGGACAGCCCCTATGTTTCCACGCTGGCGGCAGAAAAAGAAGTCAACAGCTTCTTCCGGCTGCACAGCCCGAGCCTGATCGCGAGGCTACGCGAAGCCTTCCCCGACCTGCCCGAAGAACCCGACGCAAAGACGGTGTTCCTGAAACTGCGCGAGCTGCGCAACAGTTGGTAGCCGCGGCGGCTGCCAGCGCGACCGGGCTGCGAAAACGATGATCCTGCTTCGCCTGATCGGCATCGCGGTGCTGGCGCACATGGTGTTCGTCAGCGCGCGCATGACCGCGTCGCTGTACGCGCTGTCGAACAATGCGTCGACCTTCACCGTCGGCGTGATCATGGCCCTGTTCTCGCTGGTGCCGATGCTGATCTCGTTGCGCGCCGGCCGCTGGCTCGACGCGGTCGGGCCGTGGCGCCCGACGCTGATCGGCGCCCTGCTGGTGCTCGGCGGCGCACTGTTGCCGCCGATGTTTTCCTATGCCGCCGCCGACCTTGCGCCGCTGCTGGTGTCGGCCACGCTGTTCTGCGCAGCGATAGCGTTCGTTCTGTTCCCGCTGTTTTCCTCCGGCATCCCGCTGATGGCGATCGCCTTCCTGCTCGGCCTCGGCCTCGGTGCCGCCCAGCCCAACATCATGTCCCTCGTCCACTCCCGCGCACCGGAAGGCCGGGTCGGCGAAGTGCTGGGCGTCCGCTCCACCATCATCCACAGCAACCAGGTCTTCCTGCCGCTGGTGTTTGGCGCCTTCGGCACCGCGCTCGGCGCCGCGGCAATGTTCTGGATGATGGCCGCGCTGGTGCTCGCCGGCGGCATGGGCGCGGTGCACTGGAACAAGCACAGGCGCTGACTGACGCCACGAGGGCATGCACTAGGGTCACATGCACTAGGGTCACATGCACTGGGGTCAAGCTTGCATAGTTACCTAAGAACTCTTCTTTACCGTAACGCCTCGCGCACAAACTCCATCCTGTCCTGTCCCCAGAACATTTGATCGCCGACGAAGAATGTCGGCGCACCGAACACGCCGCGATCCACGGCTTGCTGCGTCGCCGCCTTGAGCGCGTCCTTGGTGGTCTGTTCGTTGGCCATCGCCATCAGCGCCTGGGCGTCGAAGCCGCCTTTCTTTAGCGTCTGCGCTGCCGTGGCCGGATCGTTCATGTTCACCGAATCGACCCAGATGGAATTGAACATCAGGTTGCAGTAATCGAGGAAGCGCGGATCGCCTTTTGTCTGCAACGCAATGGCGGCACGCATGTACGGCAAGGTCATGATCGGAAAACCGGGGTTGCGCTCGAAGGGCACGCCGTAGCGTTTGGCCCAACGCTGGAAATCTTCCCACATGTATTTGCCTTTGGCCGGCACGCTGACCGGCGACTGGTTGCCCGTGGACTGGAACACGCCGCCCAGCAGCATCGGCTTGAGCACGGCCTTAGCGCCGGTATCGGCTTCGAGTTTTTGAAGCTGCGTCCAAGCGAGATACGACGCCGAACTGCCGAAGTCGAACCAGAATTCAAACGTCTTCATCAGAATTTCTCCATTCAGAATTTCTCCATGTAGGGCCGAAGGTCGAGTTCATGCGTCCAGGCATCGCGCGGCTGCGTGTGTAGCATCCAGTAGGCATCGGCGATGTGGTCGGGATTGAGAATGCCGTCGCGCTCTTTAAGCGCATAGCGCTCGGGGAACAGATTGCGGATGAAAGACGTGTCGATCGCGCCGTCGATAACGATGTGCGCGACATGGATGTTTTTCGGCCCCAACTCGCGCGCCATGCTTTGCGCCAGCGCGCGCAGCGCATGCTTGGCGCCGGCGAACGCGGCGAAGTTCGCCGAGCCGCGCAGCGACGCGGTGGCGCCGGTGAACAGGATCGTGCCGCGCTGGCGCGTGGCCATGCGCTTGGCCACTTCGCGTCCGTTCAGGAAGCCGGCGAAGCAGCCCATCTCCCAGATCTTGTAATACTTGCGCGCGGTTTCGTCGAGGATGCTGGCGGCTGCGTTGGCGCCGATGTTGAACACCAGCACTTCGATGGCGCCGAGGGTGGATTCTATTTGCTCGACCAGCGCGACGACTTCTTCTTCCTTGCGCGCATCGCTGCCGAAGGCATGCGCCTTGCCGCCGGCGGCTTCGATCTGTTCGATGAGCGGTTGGAGCTTTTCCGCCGAGCGCCGCGTCACGCAAGTCATATAGCCCTCGCGTGCAAAGCGGCGCGCAATGGCGCCGCCGGTCGCGTCGCCCGCGCCGATCACGAGGCACACACCTTTGTCCGAGGTCGAAGCGGTCATTTCTGGTCTTCGGGCGATGGGTCAGGCTGGTACAGCGGATTGTCGCGGATTTCGCGCGGGCGCGCAGCGACTTCGCGTGGTGAATATGAGGCAAGGCGGCGCATCGGCCGTAACGGGCATTCCTCGCGATTTCAGCATAAGGGACAATAGTGTCACTCAGAAATCGAGGGCGGGGCGCGCGATCCTGTTCACGGTGGCGACCTGGGATGCAAACTGCCCGAAGCACATTCCACAGCGCTTCGAAGCCGCCGACGTGGCGCGCGCGCTCGAACAACGCGATCGGCGCATTGCCGAGCTCGAAAGCGAGATCAGGCGCTTGAAGGCGCAATGGTCCGGCACAGTCGTGACCGGAACGTGACTTGAGGCCGATGCACGGGCGCAAGCGCGAACGCCCGTTGCGCTCAGGGGTTCGTCTGCACCGTTACGCGATACCCCACGCGTGGAAAATGAACCGCTACCACGCCACATGCCGGATCTTCGCGAGTCAGCACGATGGTGTTGCGGTCCAGCGCCCGCACCACGCCAGTTACCGGCGGATCGCCGCTGTCGGTGACTGGCTGGACGCTGGCTTGCATGCCGGGCTTCAAGCCCTGCGGGTCGTGCGGATCGGCTTTCTCTGGCGTCTGGGGCTCGGCGGCCTTGCCGATGGCGAGCGCTTCGGCGGGCGTCATCGGAGTGGGCGTGCCGTGGCCGATGGCCTTCATGCGTTCGGCCCAGGCCAGCAAAGCGGGAAATTCGGAGAACAAGGCTTCTGCGCCGGCATATCGGTTGCGGATGAACCAGACGATGTACCACGCCAGCAGGTCCGGCATGCCCGGCGCGTCGCCCAGCACGAAGCGCCTGCCCGACGCGAAACGGTCATCGAGCCAGCCCAGTTGCGGGCGCAGTTGCGCCAGCACATGCGGCATGTCCTTGGCGACTTTCTGCAGATCGCCGCGCGAGCCCAGTTGCAAACGGGTGCGGTCGGCGACGAGCGCCGGCGGCAAGGTCTGCGCGACGGGCGCGAACACCGTGCAGAACGCCAGTTCGAAT
>CAYODB010000282.1:0-4322 GCA_964402495.1 uncultured Bordetella sp. | reverse complement strand
TTCATTGAACGCACTGGAGCCGTCGCATCGTATCGAGCAGCGACACCAGACCCAAACGATCAAAGAAGGACTTCGGGAAGGCCGCGTTCATGTGGCTTGCGCCACTGTTCCACCACGGCCCGCGTTGGTTGCAGGCCGAGCGCCATGCCCGTTCTTCCGTCAATCCCGCCTTCATCAGGTTCGTGGCGCGAGTATAAGGACGTTTCCACTGCCGCCACAGGATGCAGCGGAGTTTGTGCCTGATCCAGCCATCGAGATCTTCCAGCGCCTTCTTGGTTTCGGTCAGCCTGAAATAGGCCATCCAGCCGCGGAGTAGCGGGTTGAGTTCGGTGATGGTGTGAGTCAGGCTGCGTCCTCGAGCGCCTTTGAGCACTTCCCGGATACGGTTCTCCAGCCGTTGGTAACTGGCCGGCGCTATCCGCAGTCTCGGGGCTTTGTGCCAAGTAAGGCTGTAGCCCGGAAACTTCCGCTCCCATGGGGCGGCTACTGCGCTCTTGGCCACATTGACCGTGAGCTTCAGCCGCTCCCCGAGAAACCGGGTAAGGCTCGCCATGACCCGTTCTCCCGCCGCCTTGCTTCGGACGTAGATGTTGCAGTCGTCGGCGTAACGGCAGAAGGCGTGGCCCCGGCGCTCCAGTTCCCTGTCCAGTTTCGTCAGCAGGATGTTCGACAGCAGCGGACTTAAGGGTCCGCCTTGCGGCGTGCCTTCGGTCCTCGGGGAAACGATCCCGTTTGCCATCATCCCCGCTTCCAGATACCGGCGGATCAGTTGAAGTACTCGCCCGTCGTCGATCTTCTGGCTGAGTTTCTCCATCATGAGATCGTGATTGACCCGGTCAAAGAATTTCTCCAGGTCCATATCCACCACGACCCGACGGCCTTCGGCGACATACTGCCGCGCCGCCTTGACCGCTTGATGGGCATTCCTCCCCGGTCGAAAGCCGTAGCTCGATTCGGAGAAGCTTGCCTCGAAGATCGGCGAGAGCACCTGATGCAACGCCTGTTGGATCAATCGATCCGTGAGCGTTGGAATCCCGAGTGTTCTGATCCCACCTTGCGGTTTGGATAGGTCCACTCGGCGTACCGGCGAGGGGATGTATTCCCCCACCAGTAATTTGGCCTTGATCGCGGGCCAGTGCTGCTTGAGGTGGTCTTTGAACTCCTCGCGTTCGATGCCATCGACACCTCCCGCGCCTTTGTTCTCCACCACCCGTTGATACGCAAGCATCAGGTTGCCGCGTTCGCACACGGCCTCCATCAGCCCGCTTTCCTGCTTCAACTCCGCTTTCGTCTGCCAACAGGTCGTCGCGTCCGCCTCGGCGCCAGATGAGGCCCCGCCAGGGTTCCGCCCCGGCTCATCCCCGCTGGTATCCACTTGCCGTGAATCTTCTGCCTTCATCGACTGTCCGCGTGTTCCCGCCGCCTACTCGCGGCTTTCAATGTTCGGCCCTTTGGCCCGTCCCGGCGCCTCATATGGCCTCTGCTGACTTCTGGCAGCCCATCCCAACACCTCTCAATGTCAGTAGCACAAGGCAGACCGCCAGATCTCCCCGGGTATTGCGCACGCACCTTCACGCTTATGCCTGTCGGATCTACGCCGCGCCGTTCCATGCAAGTATCGGGCTTTGACGATATTGGCCGTCTTACCCCCGGCGCAGCGCCTCACATCCGCTTCCTGTTCGTCAGGCCAGCGCTTTGCCTACAGCTTCCTTCAGATTCCCGGTCGCCCAGGACACCCTTGCCGTTCGGCTAACTCTTCTCCTTGCTGAGTAAGTAAAGGACTTGCACCTTCAAGTGAGTGCGCCCTGCCGGGCGCACCAACAAAAAAGCCGGCTTGCGCCGGCTTCGCGTCGTCCCGGAGCCTCAGCCGTACAGGCGGCTATGCCGCGGCACCTTGGCCATCAGGTATTCCATCTGATCCTGGAGGATGCGGCGGTTCTGCAGGATCAGGTGCTCGTACCGGTTGGGGACATACGGCGTGTACAAAAGCGGCATGCGGGCCTCTTCCGGTGTGCGTCCACCCTTGCGTATGTTGCAGGAGCGACAGGCGGTCACCACGTTCATCCACCGATCGCGGCCGTTCAGATAGACCGGCACCACGTGGTCGCGCGACAGATCCCGCTCCCGATACTGGCAGCCGCAATAGGCGCACATGTGGCGGTCGCGGAAGAACAGCGAAATATTCGACAGGTGCGGCTCCGCATGGTGGTCCTTGATGAAGTCCACCGCGCCCTTGATGGCGATGATGCTGTGCGTGGAGAGTTCGGAGCGCTCGCCGGTCAGCCGGGAAATGCCGCCGTGATAGGTCGCCAGCGTATCGCCGAGCGACCACGCCACCATCCGGCGGGCATAGTACGAGATGGCGTCTTCGACCATCAGCCACCGGCTGGGGACACCGGCCATATCGACTGCAAGAACCAGGGCCAACTCCGTCTCCTAAGAATCCGGGGTCCCGGCTCATGGCGAGTCCTCGGTTGTCTTGGCCGGATCCGGGCGGACGCTCGGGTCTTTTTGCCGGATTCGCGGCGATTTGAAGAGTATAAGCACAAGAAACGCAGTTTGGGAACAGGTCTGCTCCCTGACAGGCGGGTTTTGCGTCGGATTGACGATCAGGTGCCTGCGGGGCCCTGTTCCAGGCTGACTTTCTGGATGGTAATGGCGTTGACCGGGCAGGCGGCTTCGCATTGCCCGCAACGGATGCACTGGCTCTGGTCGATCCAGAGGCGGTTGTAATACAGGGAATCGGTCACCCCGGGTTGCACCTTCTCGTACCCGGTGATGCATCCCGTGTCGTCCCGGAGCAGACCGGCGATTTCCACGATGCAGCCTTCCACCGGCTTCACCTTCAGGCACTCGTCGCAGAGCACGCACCTGGGGTCGATGATTTCAAACTTGTAGTGACACAGGTAGCAGCGCGAGGCCTCTTTTCCGGCCGTCGTCCTGGCGAAGCCGGTTTCGACTTCGGCTTCGAAGCGCCGCGCCGCGACGGGGATTACCGGCATAGGATGAATCGGGATCAGGTTCATATCCGCCGTTCGGCCGGTGGTGCGACCGCCTGGAATTTTCGACATGAACGACGGGCCGACTTTGACGGTCTTGCGCGTGGGCGCAGTACCCGTCAGCCAGGCATCCACCTTGCGGGCGCATTCGCGCGCGTGGCCGATCGCCTGAATGAGCGTCGTCGCCCCGAGGGCGAAATCGCCCGCCACGAAAAGCCTAGGCAACGCGGTTTCCTGCGACTTGCCGCTCGCCAGCCAGCCATCGCGCGCGACCAGTCCGGGTTTCATTGCGGCATCGACCCATGCGGCATCGGGAAACTGGCCGGTCGCGAGGATCACCGTATCGGCGCCGATGTCGATCTGGCTGCCCGGAATCTCCACCGGCTGGCGGCGGCCGTCGGGACCGGCCTCGCCCTGGCGGGTGCGGACGAATCGCACGCCGATCGCCTTGCCGTCCCGGCCGAGGAATTCCACCGGCGAGCAGTTGGCCTCGAGATGCCCCCCCTCCTCGATCAGTTCCTCCAGTTCTCCAGGCAGCACCACCATGTCCTGGCGCGCTCGACGGTACACCACCCCAACCTGGGCGCCGAGGCGAAGCGCAGTGCGCGCGCAATCCATGGCCGTATAGCCGCCGCCGATGACGATGACGCGCTTGCCGACATCGCGCCGACCCTGTTCGTTGACCTGGAGCAGGAAGGACAGGCCGTGTTCGATTCCCCGCAAGCCTTTGCCCGGCAGCTCCAGCACGTTGGGCCGCAAGGTTCCGGCAGCCATGACCACGGCGTCAAAGTCTTCGGATAACTGCCTGAGCGTCACGTCGGTTCCAACGTGCACGCCGCAGCGAATCTGCACGCCGATTGCGGTGACCTGCCGGATCTCGCGATCGATGGTCTCGCGCGGCAGGCGGAATGCGGGAATGCCCTGGTTCAGCATGCCACCGGGCGTTTTGTGTTTTTCCAGAACGGTCACCGCGTGGCCCGCCAGGGCAAGCTCACGGGCAACGGCAAGGCCCGCAACGCCCGCACCGATGACGGCGACCTTTTTCCCCGTCGCCGCGGCAGGCTTGAGGACCACGGGCGCCCGGGAAGAAAAATCGGCAGCCGAGCGCTTCGAGAAACAGATCGCCACCGACTCGCCGTTGCCTTCCCAGCCGTGCCGGCAGGCATCTTCGCAGGGCCGCGAACAGACCCGCCCCAAAATTGCCGGGAACACGTTGTCGCGCAGGTTGATCTCGTAGGCTTCGGCGAACTTGCCGTGGTAGATCGCCTCGAGATAGCCGGGAATGTCAGTTCCGGCCGGACAGGCCGCCTGGCAGGGAATGTT
>CAYODB010000281.1:0-4335 GCA_964402495.1 uncultured Bordetella sp. | reverse complement strand
TTGAAGGTGTCCACTGCGGAGTGCACGCCTTCGGACAACATGGCCGAGCTGCCGGTGATGCCGGCAACCGTAAACTTCGTGATGGCAATCGCGACGTTGGCACCTATCGCGCCGTATATCGCAAGGTTGGAGCCCGCCATCGCGGCACCGAGGTCAGGCCGGGGTCTTGGCGCGGCTCATGTCATGCGCCCCAGCGCCCAGCGTCCCGCCGCGGCTGCGGCGGCGGTGAGTGCCGTGCCCCAGGTGATATCGACCAGGGTCAGGCGCAACGGCCAGCCCCGCAGCGTGGCCAGGTTGCTGAGGTCGTAGGTGGCATAGGCAAAGAAGCCGAACAGCGCGCCGGCCAACACCGCGCGCGACCAGGGCACGTCTGCCGGAGCTGCAAGGCCCCCGGACCAGGCCGCGGGTGCAACGGCAAAGAGCAAGACGCCGGCCGGGTACAGCAGGTAGAAGACGCCGCCTGCCACCAGATTGGGTGGATCTGCCATCAGATGCCCGATTCCGTCGAGGTAAAAGGACTTGGCAATGACACCGAGCCAGATTAAATCCAAGGCCAATATCACCACCGCAGTGGCACCATATGCGGCGAGGTAGTTCAGCATGTTGGTTTCATCCTGCTTCGATTTGCTGTTGAGGGAAACTGGCTGACGCAGGCCGGCGTCAACCGGTCTTTGAAATCAGGTCCCAACGGAGCAGTTATTTTGCCCAAGCCGGTGGCACGGGTCTGTGCGGAGCGCAACAGAGTATTTTTTGGCGTCGGGCACGCCGACCGGTCGTGCAAGGCAATCATGTGGCCAAGTCTTCCTGGTTTGTCTGCCGTCGCCTGCCTGGGAAGAACGCGTTCGGAATCTTCGCAAAGGCTTCATCAGTGGGCGCAAAGACGGTGAAGGGCCCCGGGCCCTTGAGCGTGTCCACCAACCCGGCCGCCTTGAGCGCGGTCACCAGAGTCTTTAAATTACCTGCTGCTACTGCGGTGTCGACGATGTCCGCAGCCGAAGCCGACAGTGAGGCCAGGGCCAGGATGGTCGCGGCGAAAAAATGCTTTTTCATGTTGTTTCCTTAAGTAGAGGGGGGATGCAATGTGGTGCGCAATGGCACCGGAGCGTTTAGAAGGTCTTCCAGAGTCACGCCGACGGCATCAGCACCGCGTCGACGACGTGGATCACGCCGTTGCTGCAGTCGATGTCGGTCTTCGTGACGTGCACGTTGCCGTTGAGCTTCACGCCACCTTGGGTGCCGATCTTCAAGTCGGCACCGTTGACCGTCTTGGCGGTCTTGCCGTCCAGCTTCATCACGTCGGCGGCCAAAGTCTTGAAGTTACCGGCCGCAACGGCCGTATCGATGATGTTGTGCATGACGATTTCCTGGATAGTTGTGGCCGCTCAACGGGGTATCGAGCGTGGCCCTATGCCGGTGGGAGGCACCCGCACCCTCTCATCGGGGGCGCTTTCCAGCGAAGCGTCGGTGCGACAGCCCACATAGCGACTAAAAGGGTCCAATGCGGGTTCAGTGGCTGCCCGTAGCCGCAAGTCGCGAGTTGTCTCTTTCGAGCTCAGGGCGGCGCAACTCGGGCTCGGTGTCAGGGCGATGCGGTTCATGGACCATCAGGAAACGCGATGACGGCCTTTCCGTTGAGGCGTTTGCCCTGCTCCAACGACGCCAGCAGCGCTGGGGCCTGAGCCAGGGAGACAGTTTGAACGACAGGAATCGCAAGCTTGTTGGCCGCAGCGAGATCGACCACAGGCTGCAGGTTCTCTGCCTTCGGATTGGCAATTACGACCTTTCTGGAGCGCGATACAAGTGCCTTTAAAAACTTCCACTTTGTCGGTGCGATGTCGAAGACCTTGCCGCCCCGCTTGATCAGGCGATCACCTTCCCGAATTGACAGGCTTCCATTGGCATCGAACACGACATCGAAGACGCCGTCGAGCGTCGGCGGCAGCGGCTTCGTGTAGTCCAGGGCAAGGCTCAGCCCCAGCGATTGCGCCTGAGCGATGGATTTCGGCCCCACGCGACCGGTCACCTCTGCTCCGATCTCACGGGCGATTGCAATCGCCGCATGGCCGACGGCACCGGTGGCGCCGTTGATGAACAGCTTCTGCCCGCGCTTGAGGCCGGCGTGCTTGACCAGCACGAGCCACGCGGTCACGCCCGCAACGGGCAGGCTGGCTGCCTCGGCGAACGACAGCTTGTCAGGCTTCTTCACCAACAGATCTCGTGGGGTGATGAGCCTCGGTGCAAACGCCCCGGAAACCTTCATGGACACCGTGCCCACCACGGCATCGCCCGCCTTCAGATCAGAAACCTTCGAGCCCACCGCCTCCACCGTCCCCGCGAAGTCCGTGCCCATCGCTCGAGGAAACTTCGACCCGGTGAACATCTTCATGTCGCCACTGCGAATCTTCCAGTCCAGCGGGTTGATGGAGGCCGCCGCTACGCGCACAACCACCTCGTTGGTCCGTGGTTCCGGCAGCGTGAAGGAGGCGAGATGTACCAGTTCCGGGCCGCCGAAACGGTCGTATTCAAGCCGTTCCATAAGTTCTCCATCAAGCTAATGTTGCGCGACTCCTCACCCCAAAACTTGCGGATTGAGCTGCCACACAGAAAAGTTGAGTGCGGCAGCGAAGCTGACCCATAGCAGATACGGAATCAGGAGTGCGCCGGCCAGCGGGCGTATCCGCCAGAAAGATGCGAGTGTTGCAATGACGAGCAACCAAAGCAGCACGATATCGGCGAATGCCAAAGCGCCTTGGTTCCACGCAAAGAAGAGCCATGTCCACAGGGCGTTCACCGCCAGCTGCAGCAGAAAAAAGGACAGTGCTGCACGGGTGGCGCGCAAGCCGTCCGCGCGCCAGACCAACCAGGCGGCGATGCCCATCAAAGCGTACAAAATGGTCCAGACCGGTCCAAAGACCGAGGACGGCGGCGCCCAACTGGGCTGAACCAGTTGCCCGTAGAAAGGAGCGGCGCGTATGGACGCCATGGCGCCAACGCCAGAGGCAACAAAACTGATGGCAAGCCAAACAAGCAACCCAATGACTTGCTTCGGCTTTGACCGGGGCAATCCGTGATCAACCAGGCCGGTGGTGCCGTGACTGGGGAGTTGCTGGGCGGAGGCGGTCATGGGATGTCCCTCAAGCTCAGACCGGGGCCGCGAAGTGCCCGGTGCGGACCAGCTTCTTGTTGACGAACTCCTGGATGCCCATGTAGCCCAGTTCGCGTCCATAACCCGAGCCCTTGATGCCGCCGAAAGGCAGGTCGGCGTCGGACCAATCGATGTTGTTGACGAACATCATCCCGGTGTCGACCTGGCTCGCGACCCGTTCACCTCGGGCCTCGTCCTTCGTCCACACCGAGCCGCCCAGGCCGAAGTCGGAATCGTTGGCCAGGGCAATGGCGGCCGCCTCGTCCTTGACGCGGAAGAACGACACCACCGGGCCGAAAAATTCGTCGCGGAATGCGGGGTTGCCGGGCCGGATTTCGGCGAGGATCGTCGGCTGCATGAACCAGCCCGGCCGATCGATGCGCTTGCCCCCCATCAGCAGCTTGGCGCCGCCCTTCACGGCGGCGTCCACCTGCGCCAGAAGTTGCACCAGCGCGGCTTCGGTGGACAGCGGGCCGTGCGTGGTTGCTTCAATCATCGGGTCGCCGGGCTTCAAGGCTTCCAGCGCGGTCCTGAACTTGGCCAGGAAATTGTCGGCAATCGAATCCAGCACGATGAAGCGCTTGGCCGCGCAGCAGGTCTGGCCACTGTTGTACATGCGGCCCCAGACCGCCCACGGGATGGTCTTGTCCAGCTCCGCATCGTCAAGCACGATGAAGGCGTCGGTGCCGCCGAGTTCCATGGTGGACTTCTTCAGGTTCTGGCCGGCCCGGGCCGCGACTTTACGCCCGGCCGCCAAGCTGCCGGTCAGCGCCACGCCCTTGACGCGCGGGTCGTCGATCACGCGGTCGGACTGTTCGTAGGAGATGAACAGTTGGTGTAGGCACCAACGGGTGCACCGGCATCGAGCAGCAACTGCTCGAAGGCGATGGCGCATTGCGGCACGCAAGCGGCATGCTTGACCACGAGCACGTTGCCAGCCATCAACTGCGGGCCGGCCACGCGGGCCAGCTGGTAGTACGGGAAGTTCCAGGGTTCGACGCAGAACAGCACGCCCAGGGGCGAGCTCTCCATGTGCGCCTCGCCCACCTTCGGGTGCAACTTGGCATGCGCCAGGAACGACTCGGCATTCTTCGCGTAGTAGGCCAGGATGTCGGCGCTGAACTTCACCTCGCCGCGCGCCTCATCGATGCGCTTGCCCATGTCCTGCGTCGCGAGCTTGGCGAAGTCAT
>CAYODB010000280.1:0-4343 GCA_964402495.1 uncultured Bordetella sp. | reverse complement strand
GAAATACGCCGCGGAAGGCCGGCGGGTGGTGGTGGACATGGACCTGGAGAAGTTTTTCGACCGGGTCAACCACGACATCCTGATGGAGCGGGTGGCGCGGGAGGTCGGCGACAGGCGGGTCCTGAAACTGATCCGACGGTATCTGGAAGCGGGCATGATGGCGGATGGCGTGATCTCGCCACGGACGGAAGGAACGCCGCAAGGTGGGCCGCTTAGTCCACTGCTGTCGAACATCCTGCTGACAGATCTTGGCCGGGAGCTGGAACGCCGTGGTCATGCGTTCTGTCGCTATGCGGACGACTGCAACATCTACGTTCGCAGTCAGGCGGCGGGCGCGCGGGTGTTGGCGAGCATCACCCAATTCCTGGAAGAGCGGCTGAAGCTCAACGTCAATGCGGCGAAGAGCGCGGTCGCGCGACCGTGGGCGCGCAAGTTTCTCGGCTACAGCCTCACCGTGCACAAGTCGCCCAAGCTGCGCATCGCCCCAGCCAGTATCGACCGGCTCAAGGCCAAGGTTGGGGAGGTGTTTCGCCGCGGCCGTGGTTGCAGTATGGGCACGACCATCGTCAAGTTGAATCCGATTCTGCGTGGCTGGGCAGCGTACTTCAAGCTGACCGAGACCAAGCAGGCTCTGGAGGATCTCGACGGTTGGATCCGCCGCAAACTGCGCTGCGTGCTGTGGCGGCAGTGGAAGCGGCCGTACACGCGGGCACAAAACCTGATGCGGGCAGGGCTACCGGAAGAGAGGGAATTCCGGGCGGCCTTCAATCAACGCGGGCCGTGGTGGAACAGTGGCGCAAGCCACATGAACACGGCTATACGGAAGTCCTACTTTGATCGTCTTGGCTTGGTGTCGCTGCTCGACACGACGCGCCGGCTCCAGCGTCTTGCATGAACCGCCGTATGCGGAACCGCACGTACGGTGGTGTGGGAGGACGGCGGGGGTGACCCCGCCTCCTACCCGATCCGCGCGACGTAGTATTCCATTGACACGGCTCGTCGACAGCGAAGATCACGCAAAACTTTTTGCGTTTGTCATGTTCCAACCCGCATGACTCGGGAAATATCGATGAAAAAATTAATGCTCGTCCTTGCCGTGTTGCTGACCGCAGCCGGCTGCCAATCCAATCCGGTCACCGGCCGCAAGCAGTTGATGCTGGTTTCGGAGGACTCGGCCATCGCCAGTTCAAAGGAAGCCTATGCAGCGATGTTGCAGCCGCTGGCCAAGGAAGGGAAAATCGATTCTGATCCGGCGACCGGTGCGCGCGTGCGCGAGATCACCGGGCGCCTGATCGCGCAGGCCATCAAGTACCGCCCGGAGACCGAGAGCTGGGAATGGAGCGTTACCGTCATCGACGATCCGAAGACGGTGAATGCCTGGTGCATGGCTGGCGGCAAGATGGCCATCTATACCGGACTGATCCAGCAGATCAAGCCGACGGACGATGAGCTGGCCCAGGTGATGGGACACGAGATCTCCCATGCGCTGGCGAAACACACGGCCGAGAAAATGTCGCGCGCGATGGCCATGCAGGTCGGCCTGGCTGCAGCGTCAATAGGTGCAGGCGCATCCGACAGCAAATATGCGGGCCTCGCATTGAGCGGGGCGTCCGCCGCGGCGATCGTGGCGCTGGAGCTGCCAAACAGCCGCAGCGCGGAATCGGAGGCTGACCGCATCGGCATCGAGCTCGCAGCGAAGGCGGGTTACGACCCCAACGCTGCAGTGACGCTGTGGGAAAAAATGGGCAAGGTTGGCGGCGGAGACGGCTCGTCGCGTTTCGATTTCCTTTCCACCCACCCGGCACCGGCGAGGCGCATGGAAACGCTGGCGGAACTCGCGCCGCAGATGATGCCGTATTACCAGGACAAGTCGCCGCGGCCGGTTTTCCCGCTTAAGCGGTACACCGCACAGCTCGGCAAATAAGGTCCACGGGCGCTTTGATGCAGTGCGTTGCGTCCGCAACTGACGTTTCGCGCCATGGTCATCTGCCGGCTCTCCCTCAGCCTTTCTGCGCTGCGACGCCCCTCGGGGAAAATTCCGTTATATCTTAGAGTCAAATGCGGGCCGGAGCCGTTTTGGCGGTTTTGGCAGAGCTGTTGGTACGCCGGTTGCGAATTAGAGCATGCGCTCGGGTGACCGGCTGTAAGGGAGGCCTGACGGAGCAATCCGGCCGGCTCCGGAATAGACCGAGCGCACCTTCCCACGGACCTTCCCCCCGAGGTTCATTTCACCGCGTCGTCGAGATTTCCGTAACACACGTCGGATCCATCGGCGGGGACTTTCCTGCCGGCGATTTTCTGCAGCGGAACCCAGAGGATGGAAGTGGCCAGCCTGCCGACGGTTTCGAGCACGTCTCCCGGCGATACCCCGATCTTGAAATCGGTGAAGGTGCCGCTGACCCTGATCGGCGTGGAGAGGCTGAGGAATTGCGCGGTCTTGGCCCGCGGCCGCATGCGCAGGTCGAGTTTTTCCTTGCTGAAATCCGCCGAGCCCTTGCCGGTCACCCGCATGCGGCTGGTGTCCATGAGGATGACGCGATCCACCAGCTTGCCGTCGCTCAACTGGAAGCGGCCGATGGCGCAATTCACCTTCGACCCCTTGCCGGGATCTACGGCAGGCACCAGGGCGACCAGCACGTTGACGGCCCAGAGGTCGAAGATCCCCGATTGCATGTTCTTCGGCCACACGGCGAACTCGATGCGCCCGTTGCCGTGGCGCAGGATATCCGAGAGAAACCGGGCGCGGGAATCCACCTCCATCCTGAGGCTGAATGTCCCCTGCAGATCCGTGTCCGGCTTGGCACGGCGCGCGAGGATGCCGTAGTCGAATTTATCCACGTCGATAGCGAGATCCACCTTGACGTCGCTGTCCGTGGGCTCGTAGCCCAGAGCAAGTCTTGCCGAGCCTCCGGGCACATTAACCACGATCGGCCCGAGCTCGGCACGGCCATTCTCCAGTCTGGCCTGCAGTTGTCCGCTGCCGAGCTTGTCCTTGCCCGACAGCACCTGGTCAACGTTCACATTCAGGTACGCATCCTGCCGCAACAATACTTCGCGACTCAGCAGCTTCTGCGCGCGATCCGCACCTTCGGCTGCCTTGGCCCGCACTTCCTCAGCGGTGACGGTTTTTTCTTCCTGCTCCGGTTTTTTATCCACGGGCGACCAGTCGCCGAACTTGAAATCATCGAGTTGGACGTGTGGCGCCGACAGCGATATGTCCAGGCGCGGACGCACGCCGGTGGTGTCCAGCTTCCCAATGCCGTTCAGGATGCTTTCGCCGACCTGCAGTTTCAGATTGGGCACCTCGTAACCGCGCGATGACATGCGGAACACTCCGGTTGCGGACCATGGTCCCCACGGCGGCAGCGAAGCTCTCACCAGTTTGTTCAGGCTGTCGAAGCGGGGGCCATTCATCTCCAGCCCGAGTTCTATTTCGCTGCCGATGGGGCGCGCAATGGCGCCGGCGAGCTTGATCCGGGTCTGCGCGGTTTCGGCCTCGAATATGAACGGCATTGACAGTTTCGGATTGATCAGTTCGTTCGCGCGCGCGGTTTCGAGCGACACCGAAACGGGAACGTCGTCGAGCGAGCCCTTGATGGACAGCCGCAGGGGCTTGCCGGGATCCGCTCGCAGCTCGCCCTTGTCCACGGCGATGCGGGCCTCGGCCCTGGTATTCGCGTCGCGCAGGACGATGCGCCCGCCGCCGATCTGGCCGAGGAGTTCCGAGCGCGCCAGCATGTCACCCAGGCGGCTGGAACGCGCCACCAGATTGATGGCGAATTCGCTGAACGCGGCATCGATATTGGCGGCGATACCGAATTTGCGTAGCAGCTTGCCCACATCGAGGTTGCTGGCGAACAACCACAGTCCGGCGCTTGGTTCGGCGCCGCGCAGATCCATGAGCACCGCGCCACTGAAGGCCGTGTCGGCCACCGTTGCGGCAAACGGGGAAGGGTGCATGTAGCCTTCGCGGATGCGGCCGTCGAAGGAAACGTCACGCACGTCGAGCGGACTGCCGGCGAACTTCCTGACCCTGACTTCGATGTCCGCATCGGTGAGGTCGATGCCCTGCGGCAGGATTGGAATGTCGAGCATGGGCCGCTCCGACGGCGATTTTTTCCTCGCCTGCTGACCAGACATCAGGGATTCCAGTTCCTGCAGGTCGATTTGTTCGGCGGCGAGCCTGACTTTCACCAGTGGCTGGCTGCCGATGCCGGTGCGGGCCAGGCTGGCGGAGAGCACGGTGCGCCCGGGCTTGAAGACGACGTCGTTGAGGCGCCATTCGTCAGTGCGCATCGACGCCTTGCCGGAAAGTGCGACCGGTGCGCTGGAGCCGGGCTCGA
>CAYODB010000279.1:0-4366 GCA_964402495.1 uncultured Bordetella sp. | reverse complement strand
GGTGATCGCAAAGATCGCCGGGATCGAATCCACCGCAAACACCACGTCCGTCACGCCGATCAACACCAGCACGATGAACAGCGGCGTATACCAACGAACGCCATCCTTCATGAACGTGAACCGTTCGCCGTGGAATTCCTTGGTAATCGCGAGATGTCCGCGCATCCATTTCAATAGCGGATTCTTTTCGAGGTTCGGCTTGTGATCGGCGAAGATCAGCATCTTGATGCCGGTGGCGAGCAGGAACAGACCGAACAAGTAGAGAATCCAGTGGAACGTGGCGATGAGCCACGCGCCGACGAGTATCATGATCACCCGCAGGATGATTGCGCCGACCACGCCGATGATGAGTGCCCGCTTCTGGTATTCGGCGGGCACCGCGAAGTAGGTAAAGATCATCAGGAAGACGAAGATGTTATCGACTGACAGCGATTTCTCAATCAGATAGCCGGTGAGAAACTCCGTCGCTTTGAGATTTGCCATCTCGCGGCCGGCATTCACGTCAAGATGCCACCACAAGAGGCCGCAGAAGACGAAGGATAACGATATCCAGAGGACAGACCAGTTGAGCGCCTCCCGAACCGAGACCCGGTGCGGGCCCTGGTTCTTCATGACCAGCAGGTCTATGGCTACCGCGACGACGACAAACGCGGCAAAGCCCGCCCACATCCACCCGTTAGCGATGCTCTCAGACAAGATCTTGTCTCCGGGTAGTCTCACGATAGCGCAGCAGGCAGCCGACGCCGCCCAGGGCCATCAGCGGGTCACAGTACTCCACCACCTCGACCGGGCAGTTCTGCTGCCCGGCCAGCCTCACCAGTTCCTCCGCGGCGTTGATGGGCCGCAGCGTCGCTTTGCCGCACTGGGGGCAGGCGGCAGGCACGTCCCGCTCGATGTGCAGCGCGCCGCACGAGGCGCAGCGCCATCCCGACTCGGGCAGGTGATCCCGGGCCAGCAGGAGAACGTCCGCGCGCCGCTGTCGTAGCGCGTCCAGGCAGGCTGCCACGCCGGCCGCTGCCAGGCCCTGAGTGCGGATGCCTTGCACGAAACGCGCGGCGACCGCCTGCGACTCCTGCTCCTCCCACTCGACGAACGCCGACAGGGTGGCGGCCACCACGTCCTCCTGGGCGTGGCGGCTGGCGGCCGGAATCGTATCGACCAGTTTGGCCGTCACGGATTTGGGCAGCGCGCGCCGTATCTCGCCCGTTAAACGCGGGTCGCCAGCCAGGATCAGGTGGGTATGCCCGCCCGCCGCCATGAGGCGCTCGAGCAGCTCGATCTGCTCCTTCAGAAAGAGCGAAGTACGCTCCCGGCGGTAGCTTTCATAGTGCGTCTTGGTCCACTTCCCCCCGACTCGCTCGCGCAGTCTCGGCTGCTCGGTCCAGGCCTGGACCGTCGCCGAGCCCAGACTCACCTCAATAATCCGCACCCAGCCTTGCGTCGCGATCATCACAACGTAACGGTGATAGGTGTCCTTCAACGCCATCAAGTGATAAATGTGGGGCGAGGGATTGACCGCAATCCAATCGGGCACCGGAACCGCGAACTGCATCGGCAAAAAGAAGGCGCCAGCGCGGAACTCTCGGGCGAACAAGGCTACGCCCTTCGCTCCTGGCCGCAATTTCGCGTCCAGGTAGGCTTCGATCCGGCCCATCGCCGCTTCGAAGTCGGCGCGCGCATCGCCGTCGAGTACGGCACGCAGGAACGAGGCGCGGTCTTCGAGCGCCTTGCGGTAGGTGGCCTCGCCCTGCTCCAGATTGAGATAGCAGCTCACGAAGGGCGCTTCCGTCTCATCGATGCAGGCCAGCACCCCGATCTGGCGTCGAAGTTCGTCAAGCGTGGTCAGTTGTTCCATCCGGTGCTCCTGTCGGGTTGAGGGCGGGTTCGTCGACCAGCGGGTCGATCGCCGTTTCTTTCTCCTGTCTGGTCAATCTCTCCGAGAAGCCGCAGCGCGGGCCACCCCATCGGTGTCCGTCCCGAGGCCATCGACGGTCGGTCCAGGAGGGGACGGGCGCGCCGCTTTGCCGCAGAATGTCGGTCGCCTCGTGAATCCCCGCGGTGAAACTGCCTTGGCCGCGTCCTGACGCGGCTAGTTCGTCGCACTTCGAAGCGCCGCGATGCGCTCGTCCAGCGGCGGGTGCGTCAGGAAGAGGCGCTTGATCCCCAGACCCTGACCTCCGGAAATGCCGAAGGCGGCCATTTTTTCCGGCAGAGGCGGCTGCTCCTGCGAGAGCTTGAGCTTCTCCAGCGCGGCGATCATCTTCCCGCGCCCGGCCAGGCGTGCGCCGCCGGCGTCCGCCCGGAACTCCCGCCGACGCGAGAACCACATGACGATGATCGAGGCGAGAACGCCCAGCACCAGTTCGGCGACGATGTAGGTGACGAAGAACGCCGGGCCTTGGCCACGCTCGGTCTTGAACACCAGCCGGTCCACCACCTGGCCGACGACACGGGAGAGGAAAATAACGAAGGTGTTGACCACGCCCTGGATCAGGGCAAGAGTCACCATGTCGCCGTTGGCGATGTGGGAGACTTCGTGCGCCAACACGGCCTCGGCCTCCGCCTTGCTCATCGAGCGCAACAGGCCGCTCGACACGGCCACCAGCGCATTGTTCCGGCTCATGCCGGTGGCAAAAGCATTGACCTCGGGCGCATCGTAGACCGCCACTTCAGGCATGCCGATACCGGCTTGCTGAGCTTGGGCACGGACCGTCTGCACGAGCCAGATCTCCATGGGCGTTGCCGGTGTTTCGATCGGCACCGCCCCCGTCATCCGCTTCGCGCTCCACTTGGAGATGGCAAGCGAGATGAACGCGCCGCCCATCCCGAATACCGCCGCGAATACCAGCAGCGAGCCCAGGTTCAGCCCCTGCTGGGTCAGGTAAGGCTCCACCCCCAAGACGCGCAGCGTGATCGAGAGCACCAAGACTATGGCCAGGTTGGTAGCCAGGAACAATAAGACGCGATTCATTTCTTTTCCTTAGTCATGCGGCTCCAGCGGCTCGTCCTCCGGCTACGGCGCTGCTTCTTGCTGCTGCCCCCGTTCCTGCTCCGGCTGCTGCCGCGCCTTCTTCGCGAGCCGCTGCATCACGTAGTTGAACAGCAGGAAGCCGGCGATGAGCAGGCCGTAAGAGCAGCAGCTCCGAAGTTGATTTCGGCATGTCGGCCCCGGCTATTTCTTCGGCGCGCCGGCGGGGTCATCCCCGGTGCCCGCGATCACGCCGCGCATGTCCGTGTCGGCCTGCAGGTTCTTCATGCGGTAGTAGTCCATGATGCCGAGATTGCCCTGACGGAACGCCTCGGCCATGGCCCGTGGTACTTCCGCTTCGGCTTCCACGACCTTGGCACGCATCTCCTGCTCGAGGGCGACGGCCATGGCGCGCCGCTCCTCGGCCTTGGCCTGGGCGATCTGCTTGTCGGCGTTCGCCTGGTCGATCTGCAGCTTGGCGCCGATGTTCTCGCCCACGGTGACGTCCGCGATGTCGATGGACAGGATTTCGTAGGCGGTCCCGGCGTCCAGGCCCTTGGAGAGGATGTGCTTGGAGATGTGGTTCGGGTTCTCCAGCACGCTCTTGTGGTTCGCAGCCGAGCCGATGGTGCTCACCATGCCTTCGCCGACGCGCGCGATGATGGTTTCCTCGCCCGCGCCGCCCACCAGCCGGTCAATGTTGGTCCGGACCGTCACGCGCGATACGGCGATGAGCTGGATGCCGTCCTTGGCGACGGCCGCGATCCTTGGCGTTTCGATCACCTTGGGCAGTACCGACATCTGCACCGCCTCCAGCACGTTGCGTCCCGCGAGGTCAATGGCCGCGGCGCGCTTGAAGGGCAGGGGAATGTTGGCCTTGTCGGCCGAAATCATGGCGTTGACGACCCTCACAACGTTGCCGCCCGCCAGAAAGTGGGCTTCCAGGTCGTTGATGGAGATATCGATGCCGGCCTTGGCCGAACTGATGCGCGCCGTGACCACCGTGCTGGGCGGCACGCGCCTCAGGCGCATGGCGATCAGGGTGAACAGTCCCACGTAGGCGCCGGAAGCCCATGCCGCGATCCAGAGCGGAATCGGCACCAGGTATAGGACGAGGACCAGCCCCGCCGCCGCCAATATGATCAAGCCTAGGCCTCCCGTGAGGCCGGTTGCAATTTCCATCATGTGTCACTCCCTTTCATGGGTACTGGTTGATCTGGCGATCCGTCAGCGCGCCGCGAGCGTCGCGTAGTAAATACGATAACGACGACTGGGGATGTTGACAATTCGAATATAATTACCAATCTGTTCGAAAAAACCGAATAACGATCAGCCGATGGCTAATAGCGCAGCAGGCAGCCGACGCCGCCCAGGGCCATCAGCGGGTCACAGTACTCC
>CAYODB010000278.1:0-4372 GCA_964402495.1 uncultured Bordetella sp. | reverse complement strand
CGAACTAACTCCCTGCCACAGGTTCTACCCGGTATGGGCACTAAATATTCGCCCACCCAACACTGGAGGCCCCGGCATGAAAATTCTACTCGCTGCGGCTTTGTCCTTGCCGCTGATCGCATTCGCAATGGACGACCGGATCGCCATGGGTCCGGATCCGGGAGGACACAGTGGCGCCACCGTCACCCCGGAAACTACGAAGACAGACCGCCCCGCTGTCGATGCCGCACGCCAATCCACTTCAGGCAGCAAGACCGAAACCAGCGACCCTTCCAGCGCGTCGCCGCAACCCAGGAAGAAATAATCCGCGACGGGGATGCATGGCGGTGGCATTCCTCGAACACCTTCTCCGCCGGCGCTGCTTTGCAACAAACCCGCACTCGCCTGCCGTGTAATGGCGTTCCGATGCAGGCCGCGCGGGTGTAGCATGATGCGGGCTTAATCTGTCTTCAATCCATCATCGGGAGCAATGTCATGGCCAAAAAGAAAACCGCCAAAGCCAAAAAAAGCGCAGCAGAACCGATCTACAAAGTCATTGAAGTGATTGGCACCAGCACCAAGTCCTGGGAAGACGCTGCCACCAACGCGGTCGAAAGCGCGGGCGCGACCTTGCGGGACCTTCGTATCGCCGAAGTCGTCAAGATGGATATGAAAGTGGACGCCGGCAAGGTTGTCGCGTTCCGGACGCGAGTGCTGATTTCCTTCAAGTACGACACCTGAACAGGCCTTCGCACAAGGCGCGCTGAGGCCGGTATCAGGCCAGCGCGGCAGGCCGGGCACGCACCGAAGCTTGCGGTCGGACTTGCCAGCGGACGTGACACCGGCATATCGTTACCCGGACTGTTCTCCAGGGTACGCGTCCGATGACCTCTCCGCGCATCATCGAACACCGCAAGGCCGCCAGCCGCGCGGGACTGAACTACGTCACCGACGGGGCCGCCGGCATCAGCCGGCGGCGCGCCGGCAAGGGATGGATATTCTTCAAGCCCGACGGCGGCCGCATTGTCGATCCCGAACAGAGAAAACGCATCAAATCCCTGGCGATACCCCCCGCCTGGACCGACGTCTGGATCTGCCCCGACCCAAGGGGGCACATCCAGGCAACCGCCCGCGATGCGCGCGGCAGGAAGCAGTACCGCTATCACACGCGCTATCGCGAGGCCCGCGACCAGTCGAAGTTCCGCCGCATGCTCGAACTGAGCGAAGTGCTGCCGGCGGTGCGGGCACGGGCCGAGCGCGACCTCGGCGCGCCGGACCAGAGCCGGCGCCAGGTTCTCGCTGCCGTGGTACGGCTGCTGGACAAGACGCTGATCCGCGTCGGCAATGACGAGTATGCCAAGGAGAACCGTTCCTATGGCCTGACGACGCTGCGCATGCAGCACGTGCAAGTGAACGGCGCCACACTGCAGTTCAGCTTCCGCGGCAAGAGTGGCGTACAACATGCCATATCCGTCGCCGACCTGCGCATTGCCCGGATCGTGCAGCGTTGCCAGGATCTGCCGGGCCAGGAACTGTTCCAGTACCTGGACGCACGCAGCAAGCGGCAGACCGTCACGTCCGACGACGTCAATTCCTACCTGCGGGAGATCTCCGGCCGCGACATCACCGCCAAGGATTTCCGCACCTGGGGCGGCACAATGCTGGCTGGCGTCGCGCTGCGCGACATGGGACCCGCGAAGACGCAGGCGTCAGCGAAAAAAAACATCCTGCACGCCATCGATGCGGTTTCCGAACGGCTGGGCAACACGCGAACCGTCTGCCGCAAGTACTATATCCATCCCGCACTCCTGCATGCCTACATGCAGGGCCTCATTGCCGGCGCATCCAAGGCCCCAACGGCCCGCCGTTCGAAGCGCAAACCGCCGGCCGCGGCCCTGCGCCGCGACGAGGTGGCCATCCTGCAGTTCCTGAACGAAGTCCTCTGACAGCGGTCCGGCCCCACGCCGGATGCAAAAGCGCTCTGCCCAAAAAAAATATGGGGCCCGGAGACGATAACGTCTGCGGCACGGCGCACCCCGGCCCCGTTTTTCATTCTTTGCTGTAACATTCGCGCCAACCCGGACAGAGCCTGCTGAAGACAATACTCGACGCAGCCAGATCGGGCCGTACTGAGCTGGAACCCGGGGCCACAGCATGCCTCGGGCCGCGGGAGAACATGGAAACTTTCGGCACATTCGAACACGGCGCCTGGCAGAAAGTCGGCAAGGCCTACGACGACTTCTTCGGCAACCTGACCACCCAGTCCATCGAGCCGCTGCTCGACGCGGCAGGAATCGCCCGCGGAATGAAAATGCTCGACATCGCAACGGGCCCCGGATACGTGGCGGCCGCGGCCGCGCGCAGGGGCGCCATGGTCACGGGCCTCGATTTTTCCTCGGAGATGGTTGCGCTGGCCTCGTCGCGCCATCCCGATATCCGCTTCCGCGAAGGCAATGCCGAGGCGCTGCCATTCGCCGACGAGAGCTTCGATGCGGTCGTCATCTGCTTCGGCCTGTTGCATTTCCCCGACGCGGACCAGGCGCTCAGGGAAGCCTTCCGGGTCCTGCGCCACGGCGGCAGGCTTGGCATTTCCGTCTGGGCGACGGCCGAAAGGGCGGTCGGATTCGGCATCGTGCTCGATGCGGTGCAGGCGCACGGCAACACCAATGTGGGATTGCCGCCCGGACCTTCGTTTTTCCGGTTCAGCGAGCCGCAGGAATGCCGCCGCACCCTGCAAGCAGCGGGGTTCGCCGATCCGCGCACGATCGAGATTGCCCAGATCTGGCGCTTTCCTTCCGTGATCGCATGGATCGAGGGGGTCGAGCGCAGCACGGTGCGCACCGCCGCCCTGCTGCGCGCGCAAACACCCGAGGCATACGCGGGGATTCGCGCGGCAGTCGAGCAGCGCGGCCAGGCCTATCTGAAGGACGACGGCCGGGTCGAACTGCCGATGCCTGCGATACTGACTTCCGCGACGAAGCCCTGAGCGTCACAATGCGTACGAGATAAAGAAAATAGCGAGTGACGCGATACCGCAGGTCAGGCAAGCTGCAACCGACAACTTCAAGGACGACGCCTCGCCCACATGACAACTTCGCCGGCACCGACAAGCAAGGTCGTGCACGCTCCGCATCCGCCGCTATCCGGCTACTACGGCGATGCGGGCAACCGCCCGCGCTGGGTGCAGAGCATGTTCAACGACACCGCCGCCGACTACGATCGCACGGAATTCATGATCGGCTTCGGCTCCGGATCCCGGTACCGGCGGGACGCGCTGCTTCGGGCCGGCCTCGCTCCGGACATGAAAATACTCGACGTCGGCATCGGCACCGGACTGGTCGCGCGCCAAGCGGCTGAAATCGTCGGCAACCCGGCGCTGGTAACCGGCGTCGATCCCAGTGCCGGCATGCTGCAGAACGCAAAACTTCCTGCCGGCGTCACGCTGGTAGAAGGTTACGCGGAAGAAATCCCGTTCCCCGATGCGAGCTTCGATTTTCTGAGCATGGGTTACGCACTGCGCCACATCTCCGACCTGTCGGTCGCGTTCAGGGAATTCCACCGCGTCCTGAAACCGGGCGGACGGCTCTGCATCCTCGAGATCACGTGTCCGGAAAGCAGGCTGATCGAGTTGCTGCTGAAAGGCTACATGCGCGGCGTGGTGCCGGCACTGGCGCGGTTCACCTCGAAACAATCCGACACGCCGCAGATGTGGGGCTACTACTGGGACACCATCGCTGCGTGCGCCCCACCCGCCAGCGTCATGCACACGCTGGGGGATTCCGGCTTCGCCGAGGTTGACCGGCATCTGGCGCTGAAAATATTTTCCGAGTATCGCGCGCGCAAGCCCGCCGGCTAGAATTGCGGCAGGCAAGACCGGTGGCGACACCCTGGCGGCGCCCGGGACAGCAAGAAACCACGCGCCACGCAGCAAAAAACCCGCCGTAGCGGGCACCAGCAAGACCATGAGCACCGGAAAACAAACAAGGCTGTCCCGCCGCCGGCTCCCCCGGCGGGACCAATCTCTCATTCGTCCAGCTTGAAGCGGATCTCCTGGTCGGCCTGGTAACTGGTGGCGTCGCGTTTGAAAATGTATTGAACCACGGCTTCCATGACTGCCGCGTCGAACACGCCGGGTGGCTCCGAAAGCAGGATCTTCGCTTCGCTCACGCTGCCGTTCACATCCACGGTCAGGCGCACGCGGACCCGGCCCTGGATGTGGGCATCCTCGGCCTCGCGCGGATACTTCGGCTTGACCTTTTTCACCGGCTTCACGTCGCGGAACACCGAGGGCAACGGCGGCGGCTCGGGTTCCGGCTCCGGCTCCTTTTCTTTCGGCGGTTCCGGTTCCGGCTTCTTTTTCTCCTGCTTGGGCAGCTCGATTTTGGCCTGTACC
>CAYODB010000277.1:0-4379 GCA_964402495.1 uncultured Bordetella sp. | reverse complement strand
TATGCCGTTGGAAACACGGCCCCGCTTCAGCCTCCTATGCCATTGGAACAGGCTGGGGCTTGCGAAGCCCGGAAAATCGCCTTATAGTCGGGCACATGCAATCCCAACGGCACGGCCAAATCGCGATTCTTCTCCCCAGCCTCCTGCTGGGCGGCCTGCTGCTGCGCCCCGCGCGCACATAACCTAAACCCCCAATTCAGCAGTACCCTAGTCCCGTCAGGTTCGATCCGGCCCCGCCAGGCTGAATCTGGCGGCAGTGGCTTTAACACTTTCAGTGCGAGAGCAACCATGAACAGGATTCCGTCCCAGAAATACCGCCCCTTCGCCCCGGTCGCATTGGCCGACCGGACCTGGCCCGACCAGGTCATCACCAAACCGCCCGTCTGGTGCAGCGTCGACCTGCGCGACGGCAACCAGGCGTTGATCGAACCGATGGACGCGGAGCGCAAGCTGCGCATGTTCATGCACCTGCTCAAGATCGGATTTAAGGAAATCGAGATAGGTTTCCCGGCGGCGTCGCAGACCGACTTCGATTTCGTGCGCAAGCTGATCGAGGAAAAGCTCATTCCCGACGACGTCACGGTGCAGGTGCTCACCCAGGCGCGCGAGCCGCTGATCCGCCGCACCTACGAATCCTTGCGCGGCGCGAAGCGCGCGATCATGCACCTGTACAACTCGACCTCGACCGTCCAGCGCCGCGTAGTATTCGGCCTCGACCGTCCCGGCATCGTCGCCATCGCCGTCGAAGGCGCCAGGGCGGTCCGCGATTGCGCGAAGGAACAGCCAGGCACCGACTGGGTATTCCAGTATTCGCCGGAGAGCTTCACCGGCACCGAACTGGATTTCGCCGTCGAGATCTGCGACGCGGTCAACGAAATCTGGAAGCCGACGCCGCAGCGGCCGGTGATCCTGAACCTGCCGGCCACCGTGGAAATGTCCACTCCCAATGTCTACGCCGACCAGATCGAATGGTTCGCCCGCAACATCCGCAATCGCGACAGCATCGTGCTTTCCGTGCATCCGCACAACGATCGCGGCTGCGCCGTGGCGGCGGCGGAACTGGCTGTGATGGCAGGCGCGGATCGCATCGAAGGCTGCCTGTTCGGCAACGGCGAGCGCACCGGCAACGTCGACCTGATCACGCTTGCGCTCAATCTCTACACCCAGGGTGTCAATCCCGGCCTCGATTTCTCCGACATCAACGCGGTGATCCGCACCGTCGAGCATTGCAACCAGCTGCCGGTGCATCCGCGCCATCCCTACGGCGGTGAACTGGTGTTCACCGCGTTCTCGGGTTCCCACCAGGACGCGATCAAGAAGGGCCTGGCCGCGCGCCGCGCGGACGACCTCTGGGAAGTCCCGTATCTGCCGATCGATCCCGCCGACCTCGGCCGTGCCTACGATGCGGTGATCCGCGTCAACAGCCAATCTGGAAAGGGCGGCATCGCCTATCTCCTGGAGCGTGACTTCGGGCTTTCGCTGCCGCGCCTCCTGCAGATCGAATTCAGCCAGGTGATCCAGGCCATCACCGACGCCACCGGCAAGGAACTATCGTCGGTCTCGATCAAGGAGGCGTTCGATCGCGAGTACCTGAAGATCGACCGGCCGCTCGGCTACATCGAGCACCGCATCACCCATGATGCCGGGCATGGCGAAATCGAACACGTGGCGGCCCGCCTGAAACTGAACGGGCGCGAAGTCAGCATCAATGGCAAGGGCAACGGCCCGGTGGATGCTTTCGTGCGCGCGCTTTGCGATGGCTGCGGCCTGGATGTGCACGTCATGAACTATCACGAGCACGCGGTCGGTAGCGGCGAAGACGCAACCGCAGTGGCCTATGTGCAGATCCGCATCGGCCGGGACCAGACGCTGTATGGCGCGGGCATGCATGGCAACATCGTTACCGCGACCCTGCAGGCCGTGCTGTCGGCGGTGAACCGCGCCGCCCAGAAAGGCCTGTTGCAGGTCCGCGAGCCAGCGGCCCGCGTCGCGGCAGCCTGAAGCGGCGCGCATCAGCTTTCGTATTGCAACGAAGCCCGCTCCTGGAGCGGGCTTTTTTTGAGCTTGATTTGAGGCAGACCGGGGAACATCCCGCTAAACTCACGTCCGTTGGCGGGAAATTCCCACTATCGATCAGGAAATATTCCCGGAAGCCGGCCCATGACCAGTCCACAACCGCAAACCGACAGACTGCATCACATCGTCATCGTAGGCGGCGGGGCCGGCGGCCTCGAGCTTGCGACCCGCCTCGGCAAAACGCTGGGCAGGCGCAAGAAGGCGCGCATCACCCTGGTGGACCGCTCACGCACCCATCTCTGGAAACCGCTGTTGCACCAGGTGGCCGCCGGCAGCATGGATCTCAACGACCACGAACTGGACTACCTGTACCAGGCGCGCTGGCATCACTTCCATTTCCGCCTGGGCAGCATGGACGGACTCGACCGCGCGAACAAGCAGATCCACCTGGCGCCGACGCTGGACGAAAGTGGCCATGAGGTGATCCCGGGCCACAGCGTGCCTTACGACACGCTGGTGATGGCAATCGGCAGCACCACCAACGACTTCAATACGCCGGGCGCGGCCGGGCACGCGATCTCGCTCGACAATTCCCGGCAGGCTGCACTGTTTCATTCGCGGCTGCTGAACGCCTGCCTGCGGGCAAATGCCCAGCAGACGCCGCTGCAACGCGGGCAATTGCATATAGCGATCATCGGCGCCGGCGCCACGGGCGTCGAACTCGCCGCGGAACTGCACAATACCATCCGCGAATTCGTGTCCTTCGGCCTCGACCGCATCGATCCGGCGCGGGACATCAAGATCAGCATCATCGAGGCCGCCCCGAAAATCTTGCCGGCGCTGCCGGAGCGGCTGTCCATTGCGGTCCTCGGCTTGCTGAAGAAGCTCAATATCGACGTGCTGACGGGCGAACGGGTGACCGAGGTTTCTCCCCAGGGGGTGAAGACCGCGACCGGGCGCGACGTGCCCGCCGAACTGGTGGTGTGGGCGGCCGGGATCAAGGCCCCGGATTTCCTCAGGGAACTGGACGGGCTCGAGACCAGCCGCATCAATCAGTTGATGGTGACCCAGGCGCTGCAGACCACGCGCGATCCGGACATCTTTGCATTCGGCGATTGCGCGAGCTGCCCCTGGCCCGAGAAGAACGGCACCATTCCGCCGCGCGCCCAGTCGGCGCACCAGCAGGCCAGCCACCTGGCCAGGATGCTGCCGAGGCGGTTGCGCGGCGACGAACTGAACCCATTCGTGTATCGCGACTTCGGTTCCCTGGTGTCGCTGGGCAAGTTCAGCACCGTGGGCAGTCTGATGGGCGGGCTGACCCGCGGCAGCATCATGATCGAAGGCTATTTCGCCAAGCTCATGTACATGTCGCTGTACAAGATGCACGAACTCGCCCTGCACGGTTTCACCAAGGTTTTCCTGGATACGCTGGCGCGCATCCTCACGCGACGCACCGAGCCGCACATCAAGCTGCACTGACGGCCATGTTCCGCCTTCCGCTGCGATGCCGAGCCCTGCTCCTACCCTTCATCGTTGTCGCCGCTTGCTCGTCTGCGCCTTATGTTCCGCGTTCGCTGGACCAGGACGTCGCGATTGCCGAGTACGCGCAGCGCAGCGGCGCGACCGACGGCCTGAAGCGCTTTGCGCTGGCCAACGGCTATGCGGATGCGGAATGGCCTCCGCGGCAGTGGGGCCTGCGCGAGCTGACCGTGACCGCGCTTTATTTCCATCCCGACATGCGCATCGCCCGCGCCCGGGCGGACCTCTCGCGCGCGCAGCAGAACTCGGCAGGCTTGCCGCCGGCAGCCGGATTGCGGGTCCGTCCCGAATATCACGCCCGCGAACTGCCTGAAGACAACGGACCCTGGACCCTGGGACTCGAACTGGAAATCCCGCTGACGTCCCAGAGAAAGCGCGAAGCGCGCGTGGAGCGCAGCGCGTTCCTCGCCGATGCGGCCGAGCTGGATGTCGCGGCTGCCGCCTGGGCCGTGCGGGCACGGGTTCGGGATCGTTTCGTCGAGCTGCAGTCCGATCGCGACGCGCGGGCCGCGCTCGAAGCCCAGATCGCAGCGCGCCGCGAAGTGCTGGCATTGGTCGAGCGCCGGGTACAGGCGGGCATGTTGTCCGCGCATGAACTCGGCACCGAGCGTCTGGCGCTCTCGCAACTGGAACTGGCTCGCGATCAGCAGGCTTCGCAGGCGCAGCACCGGTTGGCGGAACTCGCCCTTGCGCTGGGCATGCCGCAGGAGACAGCCGCCGCGATTGATTTGCGCTTCGATGCCGATTTGCCCGTCGCCCAAACCGATGCCGCCGAACTCGAGCAGCTTGCGGTGGACGTCGAGGCGATTGCCCAGCGCCAGCCG
>CAYODB010000276.1:0-4386 GCA_964402495.1 uncultured Bordetella sp. | reverse complement strand
GTCTCTCAGGTCGAGAAGGAGCATGCCGTTGTCGTCGGCGATCTTGAACACCAGCGTCAGCACGCCGGCCTGGGTTTCGTTAAGGTTGAGCAGGCGCGCCAACAGCAGCGGTCCCATTTCCGAAATCGTCGCGCGCACCGGATGGCCCTGTTCGCCAAACACGTCCCAGAACGTCACGGGGGAGCCGGCGAAGGTGAAATTCTCCAGGCCGAGCTTGCCAATGCGGTCCTGCAGTTTCGGGTTCATCGCGCCGGCCTGTGACAGGCCGGACAAGTCGCCTTTGACGTCGGCCATGAACACCGGCACGCCAATGGAGCTGAGCGCTTCGGCCATGGTTTGCAGGGTCACGGTCTTGCCAGTGCCGGTCGCGCCGGTGATGAGGCCGTGACGGTTGGCAAGCGCGGGGAGCAGGCAGAGCTCGTGCGAGGATTTGGCGATCAGCAGTGGCTGCGACATAGCGATTCCGGCCTGGGGAAAGAGTGCGCTGTGGTAAGATTTTCCAAATTATATCAGCCGCCTAGTGCGAATCGACAGCAACCAGACGGCGGCGGCAGTTCACGCAGAGGAAGTCATGGCAGGACACAGCAAATGGGCCAACATCCAGCACCGCAAGGGGCGCCAGGATGCCAAGCGCGGCAAGATCTTTACCCGTCTCATCAAGGAAATCACGGTGGCTTCGCGGCTCGGCGGCTCCGATGCCGGCGCCAATCCCCGCCTGCGCCTGGCGGTGGACAAGGCCTATGCCAACAACATGCCCAAGGACACCGTCGAGCGCGCCATCAAGCGCGGCAGCGGTGAACTCGAAGGCGTCAGCTACGAGGAAATCCGCTACGAGGGTTACGGCATTTCGGGCGCCGCGGTCATCGTCGACTGCATGACCGACAACCGCATCCGCACCGTTGCAGAGGTCCGCCACGCGTTTGCCAAGCACGGCGGCAACCTGGGCACCGACGGTTCGGTCGCTTTCCTGTTCAGGCACTGCGGCCAGTTGCTGTATCCGCCCGGCACCAACGAGGAAAAGGTCATGGACGCTGCGCTGGAGGCCGGTGCCGAGGACGTCATTGCCAACGACGACGGCAGCATCGAAGTGATCACGGGGCCTGGCGACTTTCTCGCGGTAAAGGAAAAGCTGGAGAAGACCGGGCTCAAGGCGGAAGTCGCCGAAGTCACCATGAAGCCGACCACCGAAAATCCCCTGGATGGCGACGAAAGTGCGAGGATGCAGAAACTCCTGGATGCGCTCGAATCGCTCGATGACGTCCAGGAGGTTTACACCACCGCCGTCATGGAGTCCTGAAAGGACCGGTCGATGATGCTTGTTCCGGAAGGTTCCGCCGGATCCGGCGCATGCTGAAAGAGGCTGCGGTCATTCCCGTCGCGCGTTCCGCACCCCAGCTTTCGCCTATCGTCAGAATCCTCGGCATCGATCCCGGACTGCGGGTCACGGGGTTTGGCGTCCTCGAAAAGTCCGGCCAAAAGCTCGCCTACGTCACCAGCGGCTGCATCCGTACCGACCAGGACGCCGATCTGCCGGAGCGCATCCGCACCATCCTCGAAGGCCTGTCGCAACTCATCTCAGAGATTCGCCCGCACCAGGTTGCCGTCGAAAAGGTTTTCGTCAACGTCAATCCCCAGTCCACCCTGCTGCTGGGCCAGGCTCGCGGCGCCGCGATCTGCGCTGCCGTGATTGGCAACCTGCCGGTAGCGGAATACACCGCCCTGCAGGTTAAACAGGCGGTGGTCGGCAACGGCCATGCGCGCAAGGAGCAGGTTCAGGAGATGGTGCGGCGGCTGCTCAGGCTTCCCGGCGATCCCAGCCCCGATGCGGCCGACGCCCTGGCCTGCGCCATCTGTCATGCACATGGCGGACAGGGGCTGGGCAAGCTGGCCACGAGCGGCTACCGCATGAAACGCGGGAGGCTGGTTTGATCGGGCGGCTGACCGGCACGCTAAGCGAAAAACGCCCCCCCACCGTGGTTGTGGACGTTCAGGGCATCGGTTACGAAGTGGATGTGCCCATGAGCACCTTTTTCCTGTTACCGGCGACCGGCAGCAGCGTGGTGCTGCATACCCATCTGGTCGTTCGCGAGGACGCCCACCTGCTGTTCGGTTTTGCCACTGAAGAGGAGCGCCGCGTGTTTCGGCAGTTGCTGAAGATCAGCGGCGTTGGCGCACGCACCGCGTTGTCCCTGCTGTCCGGCATGTCGGTCACCGAACTTTATCTCGCGGTGGCGTCCCAGGACGGCGCCCGCCTGACCCGCATCCCGGGCATCGGCAAGAAGACCGCTGAGCGCCTGCTGCTCGAATTGCGCGACAAGCTTGCCGGGGGCGGACCGGCCCCCGTCGAGGGGTCTCCGGCCGCGGCCCGCGGCGATGCGCTCCATGCCCTGATCGCGCTCGGCTACAGCGAAAAGGAAGCCGGTGTCGCCCTGGCCAAGGTGCCGGCGGAGACGCCGGTGCAGGATGCGATCCGGCAGGCCCTGAAGCTGTTGTCCAAAACTTAACGCCATCGACGGCGGTGGCCGGCCATGTCGCTGCGGGGCGACATGAAAAGCCGCCGTCATACGGCGATATGGCGGGGCGCTGGGATATAATCCGCAGCAATTTGCGGAGCGGGCCGGCGGGCTTCGCCGCCCTGGGAGACGGAGATCCATGACGCTAGCGGCAAGATTCATCCCCTTTCTCATCGCCCTGACCCTCGCGGTCCCGGCGGCAGCCGATACCGCGGCGGACGTCGACAAGCATCAGCAGGTCGCCGAATTGATCCAGTTGCACGACCTGAATACCTCGGTCTCCATCGGCAACTATTACCTCAAGCAGGAAAGCCTGCTGGCGATCCGTTCGTTGCTGGCACGCATGGGCCGGGAGGACAAACTCGGGCCGGACTGGAATCCGTCCAATGCCACCTGGAAACGCGCTGAGGACATGTTGCTGCAATCGACCATAGCGAAGCTGGCGGCGGACTTCACCAGCCTCGACTGGCTGCGCCCGCAATGGCAGGCATTGAGCGAGAGCGAATTCTCGGTCGAGGAACTGGATGTGCTCCTGAGCCACTTCCGCTCCGATGTGGGCCGCAAGCAGGTGAAAATCGTCGACCACACCATCTCCACCCACGTCATGACCACTCTGTCATTCTCCGGGAAGCTGCGCGAAGTTCGCGGCGCCGAGGAAGACCGCACCCGCATGCAGCACTTCTGGAACAAGGAAGACGACGAAATGCGGTTCTCGATCGACGATGCCACCAACTACGAAGGGACGCGCTTCGCGTTGTCGCCACTGGGCAAGAAATATTTCGTGAGCGCGATCCTGAAGCTGACCGGCATTGTCAACCGTCGCCTCGACGAACTGGCCGGCGCGTTGCCGCAGGAAGTGAATGCCCAGGCCTATCAGGTCCGCCCATTGCTAGAGGAATTCAAGAGCGGCCGGGGTTGACGCCCAGTGCGACCCGGCTCCAGAGAATGATCGAAACCGACCGCCTGATCACACCAGCCCCGGCCTCGCCGCAGGAAGAAGCGATTGAGCGGGCGCTGCGCCCCAAGCAGCTGGACGAATACATCGGCCAGGAAAAGATTCGTTCCCAGTTGGAGATTTTCATCCAAGCCGCGAGAAATCGTGGCGAAGCGCTGGACCATGTCCTGCTGTTCGGCCCCCCCGGTCTGGGCAAGACGACGCTGGCGCACATCATCTCGCGCGAAATGGGCGTCAACCTGCGCCAGACCTCCGGGCCGGTGCTCGAGCGCCCGGGCGACCTCGCGGCACTGCTGACAAACCTCGAACCCAACGACGTGCTGTTCATCGACGAGATCCACCGGCTTTCGCCCGTCGTCGAGGAAATCCTCTATCCGGCGATGGAGGACTACCAGCTCGACATCATGATCGGCGAGGGCCCGGCGGCGCGCTCGATCAAGCTGAGCCTGCCGCCGTTCACGCTGATCGGCGCCACGACTCGCGCCGGCCTGCTGACCTCGCCGCTGCGTGACCGTTTCGGGATCGTGCAGCGGCTCGAGTTCTACGACGTGCCAGACCTCACGCTTATCGTGCATCGCTCCGCCGGCATACTCGGCGTGCCGATCGATGCCCCCGGCGCCGGCCAGATTGCCGAGCGTTCGCGTGGCACGCCGCGCATCGCCAATCGACTGCTGCGCCGGGTGCGCGATTTCGCCCAGGTGCGCGCCGATGGCGCCATCGATGCGCAGATCGCCGCGGCGGCGCTCGACCTGCTCGAGGTCGATCCGGTCGGCTTCGACACGCTCGACCGCAAGCTGCTGAGCACGATCATCGAGAAGTTCGACGGCGGCCCCGTCGGCATCGAGAGTCTCGCCGCCGCGATCGGCGAGGAACGCGGCACGATCGAAGACGTGATTGAGCCCTATCTGATCCAGCAGG
>CAYODB010000275.1:2387-4403 GCA_964402495.1 uncultured Bordetella sp. | reverse complement strand
TGTCCTCAAGGAAATGCTCGGCCGCCGCGGCGGCCGAGCATTTCCTTGAGGACAGGAAACAGTTGGAAAATGTCGTCGCGAATACGCCTTGCATCGCGGGATGACTTGGTCGCCATGCCCATACGGATGTTCTCTTCCACCGTGAGGCGGGCAAAAATCTCGCGTCCCTGCGGCACGTAAGCGATGCCCAGCGCCGCGCGCCGATGGGGAGACAGGCGCGTGATGTCGCGGCCCTCGAACTCGACTTTACCGCTTGCCACCGGCAGCACACCCATCAGGCAACGCAGCAGGGTCGTCTTGCCGACCCCGTTGCGGCCCAGCAAAGTGGTGCACTCTCCCTTGCGCGCTTCGAGGGAGATGCCACGCAGCGTGTGGCTGCCGCCGTAATACTGGTTGATGCCGGTGACAGTCAGCATGCTGTCGGCCTTCTGCAGCGCCGCCCCGACCTTGCGGCCTGCGTTGCTGCTCTCCGCCAGACGCGGAAAATCCTGGGAGGCCGACGCCCCCGAAGGACTGAGCCCGGACACGCAGCAGGCCCTGCGGCTTGATGCGTGCCTGGCGAAGCGGTCGGGCATGCAGGCCCGACCGTGGACGAGTGAACGTAGAGAACGGGGGGGAACATCTTCATTAACGTCCCAGGTAGACTTCGATGACCCGGGCGTCGGCCTGCACGGCGTCCATGGTGCCCTGCGCCAGCACCGAACCCTCGTGCAACACGGTCACGATCCCACCCTGGGCGATGCTCTCGACGAAATCCATGTCGTGCTCCACCACCATCAGCGAATGCTTGCCACGCAGCTCGTTGAGCAGTTCGCCGGTACGCTCGGTCTCGGCGTCCGTCATCCCGGCCACCGGCTCGTCGAGCAGCAGCAGCCTGGGTTCCTGCATGAGCAGCATGCCGATCTCGAGCCACTGTTTCTGGCCGTGCGACAGCAGGCCCGCCGGCCGGAAGGCCTGCTCCTCGAGCCGGATGAGGGCCAGGGTCGAACCGATGGCATCCACCTGCTCGCCCTTCAGGCGCGCCAGCAGTGTTGCGCGGACCCCCTTGTCCATCTTCATCGCCAGTTCGAGGTTCTCGAACACAGAATGGTTCTCGAACACGGTGGGACGCTGGAACTTGCGGCCGATGCCGGCGTGGGCGATCTGCGGCTCGCTCATGCGGGTCAGGTCCATGGTCTGGCCGAAGAACGCCGTGCCGGCGTCGGGCCGCGTCTTGCCAGTGATCACGTCCATCATCGTGGTCTTGCCGGCGCCGTTGGGCCCGATCACGCAGCGCAGCTCGCCGACGTCGATGTCGAGCGTGAGCTTGTTGAGTGCGCGGAAACCATCGAAGGACACCGTGATGTCGTCGAGGTACAGGATGGCGCCATGAGACAAGTCAACACTGGTGGGCACGACGTGACCGTAACCGGCCGCGCCAGTCGGATTGGTTTGCGGATCGTTGTTGTTCGCCATCGGGATGTCGGCACTCATGAAGCGCCTCCAGTGGCCGGATCGGCCGCTGCGCGCGGGGTGGAGCGCCGCGTCCACAACTTGCGCACCAGGCCGGCGATGCCCTGCGGCAGGAACAGGGTCACCAGCACGAAGATGGCACCCAGCACGAACAACCAGTATTGCGGCAGCGCCGAGGTAAACCAGGTCTTCATGCCGTTGACCACGCCCGCGCCGATGATCGGGCCGATCAGCGTGCCGCGGCCGCCGGTGGCCACCCAGATCACCATCTCGATGGAGTTGGCGGGCGACATCTCGCTTGGATTGATGATGCCCACCTGCGGGACGTACAGCGCGCCGGCTATGCCGCACAGCACCGCAGACAGGGTCCAGATGAACAGCTTGAACCACAGCGGGTCGTAACCCACGAACATGAGCCGGCTTTCCGCATCACGGATGCCGGTCAGCACCCGGCCAAGCTTGGACTGCGTGATCCATCTCGCGAGCACCAGCGCACCCAGCAACGCGGCGAGTGTCACCAGGTAAAGGACCGCCTTGGTGTTGGGCGCCGTGATCGTGAAACCC
>CAYODB010000275.1:0-2377 GCA_964402495.1 uncultured Bordetella sp. | reverse complement strand
GGGAAGCCGTTGTTGCCGCCGAAACCGGTGTTGTTGCGGAAAAAGAGCAGCATCGCCGCGAACGTGAGCGCCTGGGTGATGATCGAAAAGTAAACGCCCTTGATGCGCGAACGGAACGCAAAAAAACCGAATACGAAGGCGAGGATGCCCGGCACCAGGACCACCAGCAGCATGCAATACCAGAAATGATCCGTGAACGACCAGTACCAGGGATAGGCCTTCCAGTCGAGGAACACCATGAAGTCCGGCAGGTCGGACTGGTAGACACCGTCATGGCCGATGGCTCGCATCAGGTACATGCCGTGGGCGTAGCCGCCCAGGGCGAAGAACAGGCCGTGGCCGAGGCTCAGGATCCCCGTGTAGCCCCATACGAGGTCGAGCGCGAGGGCGGCGATCGCGAAGCACATAAATTTGCCGATCAGTGCGATGGTAAAGCTCGACACATGCAGCGCGCTGCCATCGGGAAAAATCAGGTTGAGGATCGGCAGCATCGCAAGGAGAGCGGTGGCGACCAGGACGCCGGTCCAGACGGCGGGCGGGAACAGCGAATGGCGTTTTGGCGCAACGACGGCCATCAGTCGGCGCTCCTTCCCTTGAGGGCGAACAGGCCCTGCGGACGCTTCTGGATGAACAGCACGATCAGCACCAGGATGGCGATTTTCGCCAGCACCGCGCCGGCGTACGGCTCGAGGAACTTGTTGAGTTCGCCCAGACCGAAGGAAGCGATGACGGTACCCGCGAGCTGGCCCACGCCGCCCAGCACCACGACCAGGAATGAGTCGACGATGTAACTCTGGCCAAGGTCCGGCCCGACGTTCCCCAGTTGCGATAGCGCCACGCCGCCGAGACCCGCGATGCCCGAGCCGAGGCCGAAGGTCAACATGTCCACCCTGCCGGTCGGCACGCCAACGCAATCGGCCATGCGCCGGTTCTGGGTCACCGCGCGCACGAACAGCCCGAGTCGCGTCTTGTTGAGCAGTGCCCAGACGATGACCACCACGAAGATCGCGAAGCCGATGATCACGATGCGGTTGTAGGTGAGCACCAGGCCGCCGAGCACGGTCACGCCGCCGGACATCCAGCTCGGGTTGGCGACCTCCACGTTCTGGGCGCCGAAGATGGTGCGCACCGTCTGCATCAATACGAGACTAATGCCCCACGTCGCAAGCAGAGTTTCCAGAGGGCGTCCGTAGAGCCAGCGAATCACGGTACGCTCGAGCAGCATGCCGACCGCCGCCGTGATGACGAAGGCCGTCGGCACAGCGGCGACCACATACCAGTCGATCTGCGCGGGAAACCAGCGCCTGAATGCGAGCTGGACCAGGTAAGTCGAGTACGCGCCCACCATGAGCAATTCGCCGTGGGCCATGTTGATGATGCCCATCAAACCGAAGGTGATCGCCAGGCCGAGTGCGGCGAGCAACAGCACGCTGGCCAGGCTCAGGCCGTAAAAGAGATTGCCGGTCCACTCGATCACGGCGATGTGAAGATCGATACGGCTGAGGGTCTGGACGACGGCTGCGCGCACGCCGGCATCGGGTTCGGCGAACGTTCCGTCCGCCCTGGGTTCGATCATCGCCGCCAGCACGGGACGGATCGAGGAATTGGTCGTGTCGGCCAGGCGCTCCACCGCCAGCTTGCGCTTGGCGGCGTCGTCGCTCTTGAGATTGATTGTCGCCACGGCCATGTTCAGCACGCTACTCACGCGCGGGTCGGTTTCCTTGGCGAGGGCGCGCTCCAGCATGGGCAGTTGCGCCGCGCCGGCATTCTGCTGCACTTCCTGCGCCGCCTTCAGCCGGACCCGGTAGTCGTCGGCGAACAGTCGCAGTCCGGCGAGCGCGCTTTCGAGTTCGCGACGCAGGCGGTTGTTGATGGTGACGGCATCGACCCCTTCAGGCAGATCGAGCTTGTCGCCGGTCAGGGGATCGGTGGCCTTGTCGTCCTCGACGATCAGCACACGCCCCTCGGGGGTGGCATAAAGCCGTTCTTCGTTCAGCGCATTGAGGATCGAAAAAGCTTCGGGAGTTCCCAGCGTACCGAGTTTAGTGATGGCTTCGACGCGGGCATCGGCATCTTCGCCGCCGAGCGGCTGTACCAGCGCCGGGTCCAGGGCGGCATAGGCTGGCGCCGAGATCACGGCCATCGCCCAGGCGAACAAAATCAGGATGCGACTCATCGTCGGGTATGGATCGTATTCTTGGAAAATGTGACCGCACGCGAGGGGCGGCCGCGGGAGTCAGGAGAGACGGCGGACCACCGCAACAGCGGTGATCCGCCTCGCTTCTTACATGCCTTCCGGCACGTCCTTCTTCTTGTCGTTACCCGCGATGAACGGGCTCCACGGCTGGGCGCGGACCGGACCCTTGGTCTTCCACAC
>CAYODB010000274.1:0-4450 GCA_964402495.1 uncultured Bordetella sp. | reverse complement strand
CCCGGGAAAGCACGATCGGCGAGCCGACCATGGAGCCCGACGAACCGGAAGTCGCAGAAGAGGTCGAGGATCTGGGCACGCAGGCCGACCAGTCGGGCACCGCCAGCTATCCGGCGGATCAGCTTGCCCAGAGGGACCGCGGCATCAGCGAGCCTACGACCTATGCCGACGAGCCGGTAAAACAGGCCGCCACGTCCAGCACCGTCAGCGTCAATTTTGAGGCCGAGCCGCTGTTCAGTTTCGACAAGGCGGTCATTCGCAAGGACCAGCGCAAGTCCCTCGACGAATTCGTGGCCGGTCTCAAGGGCGTGACCTACGACGAGATCACCATAACGGGGCACGCCGACAGGCTGGGCAGCGATGCCTACAACCAGAATCTCTCCGAACGGCGCGCCAATGCCGTGAAAGCTTATCTCGTGAGCCGTGGGGTGCCCGCCAGCAAGATCCGCGCAGAAGGCCGCGGCGAATCGAAGCCCGTGACGGGCGATGACTGCAAAGGCTCGAGAGGCAAGGCGCTGATTTCCTGCCTGCAGCCCGACCGCAGGGTCGATGTGAGCGCGAACGGCAGCAAGAGCAACTGATACGATCAATCCCGAGCATTGCCAAGCCCTGCCGCCGCAGGGCTTTTTTTTGGAATCCGGATGCAAGCGTCAGAGCAGAATTTTTCCGCCGACCTGGTGATCGAAGCCCGCTGGGTCATCCCGGTGAATCCGCCGGGCACCGTCCTCGAGGATCACGCGGTCGCCCTCTCCGGCGACACGATCATCGCCATCCTGCCCTCGGGGCAAATGCGCATGCGCTGCAAGGCGGACGCGATCCGCAGTCTGCCGAACCATGTGCTGATCCCGGGGCTGGTCAACTTCCATACGCATGCGGCCATGACGCTGATGCGCGGCCTGGCCGACGATCTGCGTCTGATGGACTGGTTGTCGGGCCACATCTGGCCGGCGGAGGCAAAGCACGCGTCGGCCCAGTTTGTCTATGACGGCACATTGCTCGCGTGCGCTGAAATGCTGCGGGGCGGCGTCACCTGCTTCAACGACATGTATTTTTTTTCGGAAATGGCAGGCCGCGCCGCCGTAGAGGCGGGAATGCGGGCGGCGCTGGGCATCATCCTGATCGAATTCCCGACCGCTTACGCCGCCGATGCCCAGGACTACCTGCGCAAGGGCCTGGCGATGCGCGACGACCTCAAACACGAACCCCTGCTGTCGTTCTGCATGGCGCCCCACTCGCCTTACACCGTGAGCGACCGCAGCTTCGAGCAGATCCTCACGCTCTCCGAACAACTCCAGATACCCGTCAATACGCACCTTCACGAGACGCTGGACGAGATCCGCGAGAGCGAGGCCAAGTTCGGCATGCGGCCGCTCATGCGGCTGGAAAAACTCGGCCTGCTGGGACCGGATTTCATCGCGGTGCACGCGGTGCACCTGGACCAGACCGAGATCGCCCTGCTGGCCCGGCACGGCTGCTCGGTCGCGCATTGCCCGACTTCGAACCTGAAACTGGCCAGCGGCATTGCGCCCGTTGCCCGAATGCTCTCGGCGGGCATTAATGTCGGGCTTGGCACGGACGGGGCGGCGAGCAACAACCGGCTTGATCTCATGGCGGAAATGCGGCTGGCCGCCCTGCTGGCAAAGGCTGAAGCCGCGGACGCGGAAGTTGTGCCTGCCCATACCGCGCTGCGCATGGCAACATTGAACGCCGCCCAGGCCCTGGGCCTGGGAAAGGTCATCGGGTCAATCGAGCCTGGCAAATCCGCGGATCTTTGCGCGGTGAACCTGGAGTCAATCGAGATGTCTCCCTGTTATGACCCGGTTTCGCACCTTGTGTACGTCGCGGGCCGCGAGCAGGTCAGCCACGTCTGGGTGCGCGGCACCCTGCTGGTCGAAGAAGGCAGGCTGCTGCGCATGGATCAGCATTTACTGTTGAGAAAGGCGGAAGAATGGCGTTCACGCATATCGGCCTGACAACCTTCAGGAACTTTATCCGCCCATGAGCAACGTCGATCCGCTCGAACTCGAAAAATTCAACCAGCTCGCGCATCGCTGGTGGGACCCCAACAGCGAATTCAAGCCGCTGCACGACATCAACCCCCTGCGGCTCGACTACATCGACCGGCTGGCGGGGCTCGATGGCAAGGCGGTGCTGGATGTGGGCTGCGGCGGCGGCATCCTTTCCGAGGCCATGGCGGCGCGCGGCGCCAGGGTAACCGGCATAGACATGGGCGACCGGCCGCTCAAGGTCGCGCAACTGCATTTGCTGGAAAGCGGACTCACGGTGGAATACCGCAAGGTGGCGGTCGAGGAACTCGCAGTGGAGCAACCGCAGCACTACGACATCGTCACCTGCATGGAAATGCTGGAGCACGTGCCCGATCCCGCCAGCATCGTGGCCGCCTGCGCGCGGCTGCTGAAACCCGGGGGCTGGTGTTTTTTCTCCACCATCAATCGCAATGCCAAGGCCTATCTGTTTGCCGTCATCGGCGCCGAATACGTCTTGGGATTGCTCCCCCGCGGGACGCACGACTATTCGAAGTTTCTCAAGCCCGCCGAACTGGCGGCCTATTGCCGCAAAGCGAGCCTTGAACCGGGCCAGATTACCGGGATGACCTACAACCCGCTGACGCGGATCTATGCGCTGGGCGAGGATGCGTCGGTGAACTACATCCTGAGCACACGGTCAATCTGAGCGGAACTGACCGCCCCCTTAACCGCCATCTGTAAATTCCGGAGGAGAACTTCATGAGAGCAACGCTTTGGTTGTCGGCCGCACTGCTGGGCCTGTTTGCCTTGCAGGGATGTTCGCTCAAACCGCAGAATCTGCGTCTCGATCCGCAGCAGATCAGGATCCAGGAGTCGCAGATCGGCAGTGGAACCACCGTGGGACTCCAGGTTACGGATACCCGCCCGACCAAGAAGCTCGGCGAGGTAGGCGATCCGGACAACAAGATGGTGGACGTGTCGGTGGAGGAAGATCCCAGCCCGAAAATCTACGCGCGGGTGAAGGAAGCGTTGGCGCGCTTGGGCTTCACCGTGGTCCCGTTCAGCGAGGGCGCCGATCCCTCGCTGAAAATCGAGATCCGCAAACTCGAACTGCAGTCGGTCAAGACCCCCTTCACTTTCGAAACCGAACTGCGCGCCGATGTCGCCGCGCATGCGGCCAAGGCCAGCGCCAGCTACGACCGCCAGTTCAACGTGAGGACCCGCAAGGACGGGGCGGCACCGCCGTTCGAGAAGGACAGCACGGCCCTGGTGAACACCGCGATCTCGCAGGCGCTCGAGGATCTGCTCGCGGACGAACAACTGCTCGGCACGCTCGGCAACTGAGGGCAGCAGCCGCAAGATCATGGCCACTGCGGCGGTATTGTTCGACCTGGACGGGACGATCGCGGATACCGCGCCGGACCTCGGCTATGCCCTCAATCAGCAACGCCTGGCGCGAGGCATGCCGGAACTGCCCATTGAGGAAGTGCGTTCCCATGCCTCCTCCGGCGCGCGCGGGTTGCTGAAGATCGGCTTCAACATGACCCCCGACGATTCCGGTTACGAAGCCATGCGCGACGAGTTTCTCGACATCTACGAGAAAAACCTCGCGCGCGGCAGCGAACTTTTTCCCGGCGTCGCTTCCTTGCTGGCACAGATCGAGCAGCACGGCATGCCCTGGGGCATCGTGACCAACAAGGCGGAACGCTTCACCTTCCCCCTGCTCCGTGCGCTCGGTCTGCTCGAACGCTCGCGCGTCGTGATTTGCGGCGACACCACGCCGCATCCGAAGCCGCATCCGGCGCCACTGCTGGCGGCAGCGGACAAGATAGGCGTTGCGGCCACCAATTGCCTTTACGTCGGCGACGACGAGCGCGACGTGCATGCCGGCCAGGCGGCCGGCATGCCGGTCATCGTCGCCCGCTATGGCTACCTGGGCAACGGCAAGCCGCCGGAAGCATGGGGAGCAGATGGCTACATCGACAGCCCGATGGAACTGCTCGATTTTCTGTCCGATGGGGCAAGACGGGCAATCTGATAAGATTCGCCCTGCCTGCCATTGAAATTCCCGAAGCAGGCGGCATCTGTCGGTACATGGGGGCGACCTGGTTTCGACGCGGGTTGCGAAGCAGCACAGGGCATGCCGAGGACCAGTTACCTCGTAAATCCATCTGGAAATTCTATACACGCCAACGACGAGCGTTATTCTCTCGCCGCCTAATACCGGCGAGACGCTGCACTGACCTGCTGATGGGTCAGGCCCCGCAAGGGGTGCAGTGTCATTTACATCAGCCTCTCTGCATGGTCTGGTCGCTTGACTGTGTGGATCCGTCGAAGCGACTGGCTGAGCATCAGCCTGCCGGTTGGCGGGTGCAAGGCGAGACTCAAATGACCAGGCTAAGCATGTAGTCCTGACTGTGTAGGGCTTGCGGACGCGGGTTCGATTCCCGCCGCCTCCACCA
>CAYODB010000273.1:0-4463 GCA_964402495.1 uncultured Bordetella sp. | reverse complement strand
ACTAGGGCGTCCGGCGGCAGCGATAAAAAAGGGCGGCATGGCCGCCCTTTTTCTCTGCCCGGACCGCGTCGGACCCGTCCAGCCCAATCCATCCACCGTCAGTCAGCCGGCAGGCCCCTGATGTATTCGGCGAGGGCCTGGATTTCCTCTTCCTTCAGTTGTGACTTGAACCCCGGCATCGGCGATTTGCCGCTGCGGATCTGCTTGGCCACCGCTTCCTGCGACAGGGTTGTGCCTGCCAGTTTGGGACCATCGGCACGCTTCATGCCGTAGCCCTGGTGACACCAGCTACATTTGGTGGCAAAGATTTTCTTGATGTTCATACCGTACTTCTCGTTGAGCGGCGCGGCGACCTCGTCGGTCACGTCCGCTTTCGCAGTCGTTGAAAGGCCTCCTACCAAGGCCAGGACCGCAAGCAAACTTAAATTGCTAGTAACCTTCATTGAGTGGCTCCGCAACGTCTGGTTCTGACAATGAAACGGGCGAGGGATCTCTCCCCCGCCCGCCAATAACGCATTACTGGTGCAGTTGGCTTACAGGCTGAACACGATCAACTGACCGGCATCGGTCGGCATGTCGGTGAACGGGTGGCCAAACAGCGGGCCGTAGTTGCCCGATACGTGGCTGCCCCAGCCGGACACGACTGCGATGTATTGCTTGCCCTTGGCCATGTAGGAGATGACACCGCCGTGGTGGCCGATGCCGTTGTTGTGCTCCCACAGAACCTTGCCGGTACGGGCATCGAGGGCGGTGAACTTGCCATCGGCGCCCGGTACGAACACCAGGTTGCCCTTGGTGGACAGCAGCGAAGCCAGCGGCGGGTACTTGAACTCGACGCGCCACTTGATCTTGCCGGACAGCGGATCCCGTGCCTGCACCGTACCGTAGGCTTGCTTGCCCTGCGGATGGGTGGCGGTCCAGGAGGCGCCGAAGTAGGCTTGGCCGGAGAAATCGGCGGGCTTGTCAGCCTTCACGACTTCGATGTCGAAGCACCACTCTTGCACCACTTTGTACAGCAGACCAGTACCCGGATTGTAGGCGCCGGTGTTCCAGCTGATGGCGCCGTCGATCGCCGGGCAGACGTTGGTGTGCTTGCCTTCCGGCAGTTCACGCCGTCCGATCAACTGACCGGTTTTCGGGTCCACGCCCTTGATGTAGTTGTAGGTCTCACCAACCATGTAGGCGTTCTCCACCTTCAGGGCTTTGCCGCCGCCCAGGTCGTCAGCGTTGTAAACGAAAATGATGCCGCCCTTGTTCGGGTGCATCATGTAGCGCTTGCCGCCCTTCTCGAACTGCATGAATTCGCCCACGGCGCTGTCGAAGTCCCACGCGTCATGCGGCATTTCCTGAAAGTACGACTTCAGTTCGCCCGAGTCAGCATCGAGAACGACGACGGAGGAGCTGTACAGGTTTTCACCCGGACGCGGACCTTCGGTCTTCCAGTTTTCGCCGGCCCAGTCGTAGTCGGGTGCCGGATTGGCGGTACCCCACCACACGCTGTTGGTCTTCGGATCGTACTGACCCGTCATCCAGCCGCCGCCGCCGCCGATCTTCCAGGAGTCATTGCCCCAGGACTGACGCGAACGCTCGTCGCCGCCGATGGTGTCGAACTGCCATGCCACTTCGCCGCTCTGCGCATTGACTGCGAAGATCGGGCCGCAGCAACCGGACAATTCGCCGCCGTTGGAGCCGATGATGACATTGTCCTTGACGACGAGGGGAGCACCGGTGAAGCCCTTGTTGCCCTTTTCAACGCTCATGATCACGTTGTCCCAGACGACCTTGCCGGTCTTCTGGTCGAGAGCGATCATGCGGCCATCGGTGGTGCCGATGTACACCTTTCCATACGCAATCGCGAGGCCGCGGCTGTACGGGTTGTAGAAGGTGCCTTCCGCGCGCTCGGTGTCGATCTTGGCCTGATAGCGCCAGATGACGTCGCCGGAGGCGCCGTCGAGTGCCCACACCTGGCCCGAAGAACTGGTGTAGTACAGAACGCCGTCGGCAGCGAGGGGGAACGACTGGATGCCGCGCTTGGAAGCGGCGGGGGTGTGCAGCCAGGCAACACGCATGTTCTTGACGTTGTCGGCCTTGATCTGGTCGAGGCCGCTGTGGTGCCAGCCCTTGAAGGACTGGTGATACATCAGCCAGTTGTTTGCATCCTTGTCAGCATTCATCAGCCGGTCCCAGGTTACATCTGCGGCCATTGCCTGGGCACCGAAGCCGACGAGAGCTGCTGCGGACAGGGTCTTGGCGACCCCTGCATAAGTCCATCGTTTCATAAACTCTCTCCCGTATGATCTTGTTTCAGTCGAAACTCACATGTGATTTTCAGATTGCCCCGCCACGTCGCCTGTTTTGTTGGGTACCTATTGCAGGCGGCGTACGTCGGGAAACCCGGTGCAAATGTAGACCTCCCTATTTGCAATTGCAAGTGAAGCGGGAAAAATTCCCGCATGCGCCAAACCCGCGCCAGACGGGCATTTTAGGGTGTTGCACTGCGACAAACCTGGCGTTGCACAAGGCTGCCAGAACGCTTGTCCGCACGATACGACTGAAAGGGTGTAATGGCTGACAGCAAGTTTCCGCCGGCCGCGGAACTGGAATTCCGCTACGTGAGGGCGTCCGGACCGGGCGGCCAGAATGTGAACAAGGTATCCACGGCGGTCGAATTGCGGTTCGATATCGCAGGCAGCCCGTCCCTCTCCGGCGACGTCAAGGCCCGTTTGCGCAGGATGGCGGGGCGCAGGGTCAATACGGACGGCGTGCTGCTGATTGATGCCAGGCGTTTTCGTACGCAGGTGGCCAATCGGCGGGATGCAGTGGAACGTCTGCAGGAGCTGGTGCGCGTCGCCTCGATCAAGCCGAAGAAGCGCGTCGCCACGCGCCCGACCCGTGCCTCGAAGGAACGCCGCATTGCGGGAAAACGGGTGCGCTCGGGGGTCAAACAGCAGCGCGGCCGGGTGTCGGAAAACGACTGAACCGGGAATTCCCGGGAAGTATCGGCCTGCGAGAGGTGCGGCCAGCCTGGATTTGTTCCCGGCCGGGCGTCAGCAATTCCTGGCCCGGCTGCCCGGTTTTGCCCGGGCTATCAAAGCCATTTCTTCCACCTGAATACGGCGACCATGATTGCGATCACCACGGCCATCAATATCAGCGAGCCCTGGAAGCCGTAGCGCCACTCCAGTTCCGGGAAGTGCACGAAATTCATGCCGAAGATTCCGGTGATGAAAGTCAGCGGCATGAAGATCGCCGAAAACAGCGCCAGCACCTTCAGTACCGCGTTGGTGCGGTTCGTGATGGTGGCGTAGTAGGAATCCAGCATGCCGTTCAGCAGGTCGCGGAAACTGTCCACCGCGTCCGTGACCTGCATGATGTGATCCTGAAGGTCGCGGAAGTAGACCGAACTCGATTCCCGCACCAGGTCGGATTCCGACCGCTGCAGCCCGGCAATGACCTCCCGCATCGGCCAGGTGGAGCGGCGCACGAAGATCATCTCGCGGCGCAGCGCATGGATCTGCCGTGCGGTTTCCGGCCCCGGATTGGCGCTGACGACGTCTTCGAGCTTTTCGATTTTCTCGCCCAGCTTCTCCAGCACGACGAAATAGTGGTCGATGATGACGTCCAGCATCGAGTATGCTAGATAGTCCGCGCCCATCTTGCGGATGCGCCCGAGGGACTTGCGGATGCGCTCGCGCAACGGGTCGAAGAAGTCCCCGGGACGTTCCTGGAAAGTGATCACGTAGTTCGGTCCGAAGACCAGGGACAACTGCTCGATGTCGATTTCCCCTCCCGCCTCGTTGTAGTCGAGCATTTTCACGACGATGTAGGCGTAATTGCCGTAGTCCTCGAACTTGGGCCGCTGGTCGGTGTTGAGAATGTCCTCCAGCATCAGGGCGTGGAATCCCATCACCCTGCCGAAGTTTTCGAGGTGTCTGGAGTCGTTCATGCTGTCGACGTCTATCCAGGTTACCGTCTGCGCATCCTTGAAGGGAATGCACTCCTCGGCATCGGACAATTCGCGCTCGACGACCTTGTGCTCGTCGTAGTCGATCATCCGCGCGCGCGTCGGGCTTTGCGGCCTGGGCTCTCCCGTATAGACCAGGCTGCCGGGAGGCAAACCCGGCTTCTTGCGCCGCGGGCGGAAGATTTTCCTGCGAATTTGCGACTTGCGTGCCATGGGAATCAGCGCCGTTCGGGAAGGATGCGTTGCAGCAGTGAGACCAGTTGTTCCCGTTCCCGTTCCGAGAGATTCTGCACCACCCGGCGCTCGTGCTGCGCAACCTTGCGCCGCAGGCTGCGCAGCAGGGTGGTGCCGGCCGCGGTCAGGAACAGCCCGTTGCTGCGGCGGTCCGCCGCGCGGCGCTCGACCAGTTCGCGATGTTCCAGCTTGTCGATGACCGTGACCACCGTCGAGCGGTCAAGGTGCGCCGCATCGGCCAGCGCCTGCTGGGTCAGCCCGGAGT
>CAYODB010000272.1:0-4549 GCA_964402495.1 uncultured Bordetella sp. | reverse complement strand
AGGCTTATGACCTTGAAGGTGGGAACCGCACCAACATGGCCTACGGTTATGCGATAAAAAATACCTGATTGGTACGGGTTGCAATTGACGGCGCGGATGAAAATCCGCGCCGTTTTTATTTTGAAGTGCAATTTTGATTAACGAGTGGATGGGTCAGAATGTGTGAGCATTCAGCCTCATCAACTGCCAAGTCGAAGTTGCCCAATGACCTAAACGCACTTGACCCAAGACGCACGATACCAAATTTACATACTCCTGAAAGCTGGCCACAAGGCCGGCGGCTGCTGATTATTTGGGACGGCGCCAGGCCGCACCGCAGTCGCCTGGTGTACGACTTCGTGGATTCGGCCGATGGACAGATCGTCGTCGAGCGCCTACCCGCATACGCGCCCGAAATCAATCCAGTTGAATATCTCCGGGCTTGGCTCAAGCGCCACGCGCTGGCCAATTTCTGTCCCGATGCCTTGCCGAGATGCATAACGGCGCGCGCTCCAAACTGAAATTTGCTCAACGTCGACCCACAATCATCGCTGCTTGCTGGTCGCAGGCAAACCTGTTCTGATGTCATGCAGTTACTTAATTTTTAAGGTCGCGGTGGCCGGGCTTCAGCCGCCGCGTAGGCGCGTCTAGCCATCTGCGAGAAGATTACCGCCGCGTTCGATCGGTGACGATCCCTGTGCCAGAGGATCGCGCCGGAGCGCCGCAGTTCGGGCGCGTCGATCCGCACCCTGGCGATCCCTGGCGCGCCGTCAAGCGCACGACCCGCGCAGATCGTTGCCAGCCTGCTGCAGCGTATCGTGGCCAGGGTGGCTTCGCCGCTGCTCATCTCAATCACGATCGTGGGTGTCAGTCCCCGGGCCGCAAAACAGTTCTCGACCAGTTTGCGCGACGGGGTGCCGGCCGGCCTCAGGATGAGGGGCATGCCGGCCAGCCTTTCGATGCGGATCGTGCCGTGTCCGTGGAGCTCGTGCTGTTCGCCGACCGCCAGCACCAGCGGTTCGGTGAACAGTTCCTCGGAGACCATCCTGTCGGAAGTCGCCGGCAGGTAGGTGGTGATCGCCAGATCGAGGTCGCCGTTGACCAGCCCGTGTTCCATGTCGGCCAGCGACATCTGCTGAATCGATACGCACACCCGCGGATGGGCGCGGTAGAACTCCGCGAGCACTGCCGGCAGCAGCGAATTTCCGAAGGAGCGGAAGACGCCGATGCGCAGGAGTCCATGCATCAGCCCGTCGAGTTCGGTGACGGTGGCTAGCCCGGATTCGAGTTCCTGCAGCGCGCGCTGCGCATGGCTGCGGAATATCCGTCCCGCCTCGGTGATCTGAATGGAACGTCCGACCCGGTCGAACAGCGGCGTGCCGATTTCCTGCTCCAGCTGCTTGATTTGGTGGGAAAGGGTCGGCTGGGTTACCCGCAATGCGCTGGCGGCCTGGGTGAAGCTCAAGGTTTCCGCGATTTTCAGGAAATAGTGCAGGTGGCGCAATTCCATGATTTCCCGCCCCATTCATAGATACTATCGATGATTCTAATAAACAAAAAGTATTTGTTCTATAGGGCAGTGCTGATTAGAGTGGGCTGTATTGATGCTTGAGGCGGCGTAGACCGTCAGGCCCGCGGGAACAACCAAGAAACGGCAGCTTCTGGTGAAGTAAAAAGGAGGAGCCCATGCAACAGCCTTTGCTGGTGATGTTATCGCGGCGCGGCCTGGTTCTGGTAGCGGCCCTATTCGTGGCGGTTGCGGCGCAGGCTGCCGAGTGGAGCCCGGGCGACCGCGTCGTGCTGGCGACCCATGCTGGACCCGGTTCCGGCATCGACATGTACCTGCGCCAGGTCGCTAATGCCTTGGAAAAGAACAAAATCGTGGCATCGCGGATTTCGGTCGAGAACATGACCGGCGCCGGCGGTGATCGCGCGCGCCGCCATGTCGCGGTGCAGAGCCGCGGCAATCCCAACGTGCTGATCGGCTTCACGCCGCAGATGATCGTCGGCCCGCTCAACGCCAAGTCCGACGTCACCGTGAAGAGTTTCACGCCGGTCGCTATCACCGTGGTCGAGCCGATGGTGCTCTACATCCATGCCGGGCTGCCCTGGAAAAACATGAAGGACATGATTGCCGGCGCGCAGCAGAAACCCCGCGCCGTACTGCAGGGCGGCGGCGGATACGGCGCGCCACCCTCGATTGCCGGCCGCGACCTGGCGCGCGAGGCGGGCGTGGAGTTTTCCTACACACCCTTCAAGTCGAGCGGCGAGGCGGTGGTGGCGTTGCTCGGCGGGCACGTGCATTTCGTGCTGGAGCAGCCCTCCGAGGCCGACCAGCACGTCAAGTCCGGGAGGTTGCGGCCGCTGGCGAGCCTCTACCCCTCCGAGCTGTATCCGGGCCTGCCGACGTTCGCTTCACTTGGCTACAAGTTCCGTGTCCTCAAGCAGTTCCGCGGCGTGATGGCGCCGCCGGGCATTCCTCAGGCGGCAGTGAACTACTACGTGTCAGCGCTCGAGCGCATGCGGCAGACGCCGGAGTGGAAAGCCTATGTCAAGCAGAACGAGCTGGTCGAGGAATGGATTGTCGGCGCCGACCTCGCCGCGTTCATCGACAACGAGGAGAAGCTCTACTCCAAGGTTCTCGCCGAGACCTCGGGGAAGAAATGACCGAACCGCCCCTACGCCATTCCGACCGGAGGTAGACGTGCCGTTTTTCCGCATCGATGAAATGAAGCGCCACCACCTGAATCCGCACCTCTCCAGCGGCGAAGGGCCGGTGATCGAGGGGCAATACATGTATTTCCGTATCAACATCAAGCGTGCCGGCACCGGCTCGGAGATGCATTACCACCCCAACGAACTGATGACCTTCCCGATCACCGGCAAGATCAACTGTGTGGTCGGCAAGGAGCGTCAGATCGTGCCGCCCGGCACCTTCGTCCACGTGCCTTCCTGCGCGCGCCACAGCTTTCGCGCAACCGAGGACGGCGAGGTGCAGTACCTCTACATCAAGGATCGCACCTGGACGCTGATCGGCTCCGCCGCCGACGAGGCGCTGCCCGACGCTGCGCCTTCGGCGACCCAGGTGGCGAAGGCGCTGAAGGAAGGCAAGTGGCCGGGCAAGGCCAAGGAGCCGCAGAACTCGCAGGCGATCGTCGAGGGCCTGGGGCGCTGCTTTTACCCGATGATCGAGGCGCTTGACGCGCCGCCGGCCTCGGCGCACTGCGAACAATGGGTGGAGGGGGCGAACATGGCTTTCGGGTTCATCGAGTCTCTGGCCGGTTACGGGCGGAACAGCGATGCGTCGCCGCACGAGATGTTCATCTATGTTATCCAGGGTGCGCTCGATGCCGAAGTCGACGGCGAGAAGAAACGCGCGGTGCCCGGCGACCTCATCCACATGCCGAAGAACAGCGCCTGGCGCTGGCAGGTTGCGGGGAAAGACAACGCGCGTTACGCGATGGTGCGTTCCACGCCGAAGCTGGAAGCCGAAATCGAACACAACGGTGCCGCGGACAACTGGCGCGGCTGAAAAACCAGGAAAAACGGGGGGAATAAACATGAGCACCGAAACACAGGAAGTCATCAGGAAGCGGTTTGTCTACAATCTCGATGCGCTGGCGACAGTACCAGAAGGCTCGAACAGCTGCAGCGTGGCGCCGAGCCGGCTGCTCTCCGGCGAAACGCTGGAAACCGGCAAATCGACCACCCGCGGGCCGGTGCTCTCGGGTTCGCATGTGCATGTGGCCTGGGTGGTCAAGCCGCGTGGCACCGGTTCGAAGCTGCACACCCATCCCAACGAGCAGTTCAATTACGTGCTCAAGGGCACGCTGATCGCCGACATCGACGGCCAGGTGCTGCGCGTGCCGGCGGGGCATGTCATCCACATCCCGGCGGGCATGCCGCACTCACATGTGTCCAGCCCGGAGGAGGACGTGCACTTCATCGCGGCGAAGGATACCCGCCACGGCATCGTCGGGCCGCCGGTTGACGGCAAGCTCAATGGCCCGCGCGCGCTGCCGGGTTTCGGCGGCAAGGCCGAGAACGAGTGGCCGGTCGGGCCCAACGGGGAACTCGTCGCGCAGAGCCTGCGGGTGTCGAAGGAAAAGCTGCGCTACGTTTACAAATGGGACGAGCTCGACAAGGTGCCGGAGGGGCCCTGCAGCGCAAAGGTCCTGCCCGCGGGCAAGGTCTCCGGCAAGTCCTCGTCCTTCGGCGCCGCTCTGGTCGGGGAGAAAATCCAGGTCGGCCTGATCCGCAAGGGACGCGGCTCCGGTTCCAAGCTGCACACCCATCCCAACGAACAATTCAACCTGGTGCTGGAGGGCGCGCTGGTTGCCGACATAGACGGCCAGGAAGGAGTGATGGTGCCGCGCCACCACGCGATCCATATGCCCGCCGGCGTGGTGCATTCCTGCGTGGCTTCCGCCGAGGGTGACGTGCAGTTTTTCGTGGCGAAAGACACCCGCCACGGCCTCGCAGGTCCGCCGATTGACGGCATCGAGGATGGGCCGCGTTACCTGCCCGGGTTCGGTCCGAAGAAATAATTGCGTCTGCAGCATCGTAAAAC
>CAYODB010000271.1:0-4556 GCA_964402495.1 uncultured Bordetella sp. | reverse complement strand
GGATTTCGGCTTCGGTGAAGTTCTTCGGGACATCCACCGGAAACGTAATGATGAGACGGGGATCGCCGGCCTGTTGCGCCCGCAGGCGCAGGTCATCGTAAATCGAATCGGGGTTGTCGCGGCGCACGGGTCGCGAGCAGCCGCGGCAATAGAGCTGCGAGGCACGTGCGAACATGAGCTTCAGGTGGTCGGCCAGTTCGGTCATGGTGCCAACGGTCGAGCGGGATGTCCGCACCGGATTGGTCTGGTCGATGGCGATCGCCGGCGGAATCCCGTCGATGCGGTCGACCTGAGGCTTGTCCATGCGGTCCAGGAACTGGCGGGCGTACGGGGAAAACGTCTCCACATAGCGACGCTGGCCCTCTGCATAAAGCGTGTCGAAGACGAGCGACGACTTGCCGGAACCGGACACGCCGGTCACCACCAGCAGCTCGTTCAGCGGCAGGTCGAGGTCGAGGTTCTTGAGATTATTCTGGCGCGCGCCACGGATAGAAATGGCACCGCGGTCCTGCACGGGTTTGTAAGAATCAGGCATATCAGGGAGTCAAATGCGGCGTCGCGGCCTGGCGGCGAAACACCGGGGTCTGCGAGCAGAGCACCCATTCTAATCGCCGCAAACCGGATGCGCATAGCCGGTTTCAGCGTGCTTCGAAACAATTGTTCCGGAACTTTCATTCCCGCTTCGGCAGCAGGGTCGAACAAGCGCCAGCGGGACGGTCGCATATTACAGTGGACCCATGCTCCGCCGATCCGGCTGCCAGGAAATGAAATCTGCTATAAATCCCGCATGTCCATTTTTTTCAGATCTTTAAGGGGTCCTCTTGGTGTCGTTGCCGCGATGCTCGGCATGCTGCTGTCGATGAGTGTTCGCGCCGAACCGGTGACGGCCAGGTTTGGCGGCTGCGAATCCGCAGGCTGGTGCAGGTTCTGGGTGGAGCCGTACGACGCCCTGCAGGAGCCGGTGCACCGCGTGCGCCCGGGCGGCTTACCGGAAATGCGGGGCGACGATGCCATATCCATCGCCGTGCGCGATCGCCTCAATGCCATGCTGTCCAGCTTTGTCCACCAGCACAAACGCATCGTGCTCTACGACCTGCGCGAGCTGGGCGATGGAACGTTCGCGGCAACGGTTACGGTGAACGAGTCTGAGCTGGCGTCGGACCCCGTCCTGCAGGAATTACTCGTGAAGCGCGGCGAAGCCGCCCGGTAGCCGCGCGACGAATCCGGCGGTCAAAAAAAATCCGGCGGCCTTGAGCCGCCGGATCGGGTGAAACAAGAGCCGGCTTATTCCTTGGTGATGGTCCAGACAACTGCCGACTTCGGCGTCGTATAGAACGGCGACTCCATCTGGTAGTTCACGTAGAGTTCGCCGTAGTCCGCGACGTACATCGTCTTGCCGTCGGTGCTGAACTCGACGTCGTTGGTGCGCTCGAACCCGCCCCGGTTCTCCTTCTTCTGGTAGGCATTGGGACCGGGCTCCATGTTCTCGGCGAAAATGGACCACTTCACGCCGGTCGGGTTAAGAAACTCGACCCGCACGACGGCCGGCCACATCGGACGCAGGCTTTCCGGGCCATTGTCGATGATGCCGAACACCGCGGTGTAGAGCACGTCACCCGGCTTGCCTTCGAACTTCGAGTTCGACCAGGACAGCCCGTCCATCGGGTTGTTGGTGTCCCACTCGAGCACGGGGTTGATGTAGCCGTTCGGGTTCGGATTGGCGATGATCAGCGGCGTGCCGCGCACACCGATCGAATGATCGATGAAGCGGTACGGCGGCAGTGTCGGCACGAAGGGCTTGTCCCCGATGTTGAGCTGGGGATTCGGCCGCGTCGGGTCGTACTTGTTGCCGCGGTAGACGTCGGGGCCCGAGCGCTTGATGTTGACGAAGTTGTCACCATCCTTGTCCGGGAATCCGGCGTCCTGCCCCTTCTCGGTGACGATGAAGAGGCGTTCGGCGGCGTTGGCGACACGGCGGTTGCCCTTGTCGTTGTGCCCGTTGTCGCTGACGGCCAGCGCCTTCTCGAATCGCGAGCCCTTCGGCCCGAAAGCCACGCCCGATGAGTTGCGCAACCCCATCGTATACACTTCCCAATCGTCGGTCTTGTAGCTGCTGTCGGCCTTCAGCCTGGCGCGATGAATGGCACCACCGCACGGCTTCTGCGCCTTGATGACCTGGCCCGGCTTGGACGGCGTGCCCTTGGGCAGGTACGCGCCCGTCAGGTTGCCTTCCGTGTCGCGGATGTTCAGGCCCGTCAGCACGATGTCGCGGCACGGCGGATCACGCGGCAGCGGCGGCATGCCGTCGGTGGTGCGCTTTTCCCAGTAGGGGTCGACCGCATCCGTCCAGCCGTGGATGTCGGGGTCGGCGAAACCCGAGTTGGAAGGCGCACCCACGGCGTAGTAAAGCCAGCCGTCGCGGCAGGTGATGCCGCCCAGTGCATGGTCGCCGATCGGCACTTCGTTCATGATCAGCTTCGGTGTGCCATTGACGCCGTCGATTTCCCAGATGCCGTAGCTATAGTCGCCGACGTACGTGCGACCGTTCTCCGGGCAGTACCCGATTTCGTTCAGGGCGAAGGACTTGAAGATGCCCAGGCCGACATTGTCCTTGATCAGCTTGCCGGACTTGTCGAAGATCTTGACGTGCGGCTTGTCGATGCCCGTCGGCGGGAAGCCAAAGGTGTTGCCGGAAATCGCGACCCAGACGTTGTCGTTCTTGTCGACCGTGAGCGACGTGATGGTATCGAGGCCCGCGGCGAACACGCCGACCTTGTATCCCGGTGCTACCTTGATCTTGCTCGGATCAGGTTTGACGGGCGTGCGCGTGGACCACTTGCCGGCGGGACCGCCCGGTTCGGCCATTGCACGGTCCTGCGCGAACGTCGATCCGGAAACCCACCCCACTGCCAGTGCAACCACTGCTGCGTATCTTAGTATTCTCATTTTCTCCTCCTCCTTCGTTGACGTTCCTATTATTGAATCGTCACTGCACCTGCGGTACCGACTGACACTCGTCGATCTTTCTTTTTCTGGACACGGATGCGCCTGTCGCATGCGCGGACGCAGGCCGCCTTCAATTCGTGAATGTGCGGATGAGCGCTACGATGTCGATGATCTGCTCCTCGCTCAGTTTCTTTTCCCAGGCGGGCATGGCCGCAATCTTACCCATGTATTCGCCGCCTTTCCTGATGATCATCACCAGGTAATCGTCGGGAACCGACGCCATGTATTCCTTGTTGGCGAGCGTGCCGATACGGGGCACGAATCCGCTCTTCGTCCCCCCCTGGCCGTCACCCTGGGTACCGTGACAGCCGGCACACATCTGGCTGAAGATTGGCCTGCCCTTTTCCGGGGCGCCCGCAGCCGGGGCCGCCAACGGCATGACCGCCAGCACAAGAGCCATTACGGATGCTGAAATAACTGCTCTTTTGTTGGTTGATGCCGGGAGTTCCATTCGCGTCCTGGAAGCCCGGCGGGAACCGGGTTGGTGGATGTAAGCTAGCACCGTATCACTTGTTGCGGGAGGGCTCAAGGGAGCAGATGGCACGTTTGGCGCACGGTGGCGCGAGCACCCGGCGATGCTGCGTTGCATTAAAAACCGGGCGAGATCTCTTCTGCGGGTCGCCATGCCGCGACCGCGGCATGGTCGAAGGCAACGCCCTCGGCACACCTGTCCATGCCCGGTCCTGACCCTTCCATGCTTTTCACTTGTACTTCTTCAACGCCTGGTTCACAAATTCGTTCGTATACATCTCCGCGGGCGTGAGATTCGCTTCCCCCACCGCGGCTTCGAATGCCGCAAGCACCTTCAGCTGCGCCGCGACCGCAGCCGGTGCATACAGTCCATCCTTCGAATAGCTTTCACGCATTTTGCGCAAGCCGGAAAGATACAGTTTGCGGTCGCCCATCAGGTATTCCGGCGGAACCGCCGCCGCAACTTCGTCGGGCGTGGCCTTTTGCAGCCACTTCAGCGTCCGCACCATAGCGTTGGCCAGCGACTGAACCGTGCGGGGATTGGCCTTGACGAATTCCTCCCGCGTGTAAAGCGACCCCGCCGGCAAAGGGTTGCCGAACACGGCGGTCGCGCCCTTGACGCTGACGGTCTCGACCATGACCTTGATCGTACCCGCCTCCTCCAGCAGCGTAATGGTTGGCTCGATACTGGAAATTGCGTCGAGGTGTCCGGCCTGCATTGCCGCCGCCGCCGCGGGTCCGGTGCCGACCCCGATGATCGAAACATCGTCCGGAGAAAGCCCCGCTGACGCGAGCAGATGGTTGACGAAGATATGCGTGCTGGAGCCCGGCGCCGACACGCCGATCTTCATGCCTTTGAGATCTTTCGGTGAACGATAAGTGCCCGCATGCCTCGCGGCCACACCCAACGAAAGCGCGGGCGTGGCCACCTGCAGGGCAAACGCCCTGAGTTTTTGTCCTTTCGCGCGCATCAGCACCACGTGATCGAAGCCGCCGCAGACCACATCGGCACTGCCGCCCATCATCGCCTGCAGCGATTTGGCTCCACCGGCAAAATCCACGATTTCGACCTGCAGGCC
>CAYODB010000270.1:0-4613 GCA_964402495.1 uncultured Bordetella sp. | reverse complement strand
GGCGCCATCATCGGAAACATGGCCAAGGCACCGCTGAGCTGGGGTCCAAGCGCCGAAGAGAATTGCGTGACGAGCAGGACCAGCAGGACACCGGTTCCCATGCGCCAGAGCATGTCGTTGGCCCGTCGGTTTGGGGCGGCCTGCGGCCCAACGTCTGACATCGGATAAAGCCGCGGCGCGATCAGGAGCACCCCCAGCACCAGCGGCACCGCAATCAAGAGCGGCGGAGTCCACCAGTACAGACACGCAACCACCGCGAAATACCCGGCATAGCCGGCCAGGAGACTGAGTCCCCACGAAAAGCGGACGGCACCCCACGCGTAACCCAATCCGAACGCCAGGTTTCCGATCACGGCCGTCAACGTGCTCGATGCGGCGCTCGCCGCGAACGATGTCCCGTGCTGGACGGCGATGATGAACAGGATGGGCGCGCTGAGGATCGGGAATGCCGACAACCATCCCCCGACCGCTGGGCCCCAACGCCGACCCGCCAGCGTAATCCCCCAGATGAGCAGGGGCACCAGCAACAATTTGACGGCGAGCACCAGGTTCATGAAGGTCCGCTACCGCGGAATGGAATACGTACCGACGACGTGCGCCACGGGTTCTTCGACGCCCTCGGAGAACAGCGACACCTCGCCGACGGCAAGCGACTTGCCCAGCTTCATCAGCTTGCAGACACCGAGGATCGCCCGGTCCGCCGCCGGCTTGCGCATGAAGTTGATGCTGAGGTTGGTCGTCACCGTCAGGGGAACGATGCCGATCTCGCCCAGGATCGCCACATAAAGCGCAACGTCTGCAACCGTCATCAGGACCGGGCCGGCTACTGTCCCGCCCGGACGCAGTTCCTCGATGCCGATCTCATGCCGGATGGTGGCCGACTTGCCGCCGACCGCCACGACGGTGCATTTGGTCTGGGGAAATTCCTTCTTCAGGAATTCAGAAATCTCTGCCTGGGTTGCCATTCGTTGCGTTCCTTGTTTGCAGTCCAGCCTGGGTGTCCAGCCACTGCGCAAGCGCGTGCCCCAGGGTCACCATGCGGGCGACCTGGGTCGGGCTCCTGACGTAGCTGGTAATCGTATCGAGCGCCTGGGGCGAAATTCCGAGTTCCTGCGGACGCAGGGACGCCATGTAGCTGGCCTCCTCCAGCGCCAGGGCGACCATCTGCGCATTGGCTGCCGCGATGGCACCGCATCGTCGTATTGGCTTGCATCGTCGTGGTGAATTGCCGGCAGTGCGCCGCAGGCCGGTCAGGCGTCGGTGCCGTCATTCCGATGTACTGCTCCCTCGCGCAGGCCGTGGCTTTTGCCATAGACGGTTCGCTGGTTCCAGCTTTCGACATATTCCTCGATCGACAGGGTCCATCCGTTTTCCATGTTTTCGTCGAAGTACTCGAACAGTATCCCGTCATGCGCGGTCATCGACAGCAATACCGTTGCGCCGGCATCGCCTCCATGCTCGTCGTGTGGGTGCGCGTCGGCGGGCGCGAGCGCGTATTCACCCTTCTTGCGACGAATGGTCCGGGTCGTTCCGTCCGCAAGCATCTCGGTCAGGCACTGCTCCCCTTCCAGCACCAGCGTCGCGGTGGAAGCCACGTGGCGGTGCCTCCGGCAGTGGCCGCCGTCCTTGTACCGCAGCAGCATGTCCAGCCGCCCGCTGGGAAGGTCGTAACCGAGCAGGCTGTACTCGAAATCCACCTTGAAGGCCTTGCAATCCGGATCGGTGACGCGCCGCCACTCGACGGACTCAAAGCTCCTGGAAATGACCGGCATAAGTTCCTCGACGTAGTCGGAATTGAACAGTTTGTGCGCAGGCAGAATAAAGTGCGGCTACCGCCCTGCTACTTCGTTGGTCGCCCGGGCCTTCTCGTCCGCCCGATAGCGCCCGAGGCCGCGGCACGCACGATGCGGCGGAACTTCGGGCATTCCATGTGGCTTTTCGCGGGACAGACCGCAGCATGTCGAAGGCCATCGCGCATGGCGCTCAACCTGCGGATGGTCGCATCCAGTTCCTCCGCCTTGTCCGCCAGCATCCGCCGGTCGATGCGCGGGTGGCCGTCAGGCGCGAACATGCGGGCAATCTCGTCCAGCGAGAAGCCCGCGGATCGCCCCAACGCGATCAACGCCAGCCGTTCCAGAACACCGGAAGCATACAGGCGGCGCAGTCCCCGCCTGCCGACGGAGGCGATCAAGCCTTTTTCTTCATAAAAGCGCAGCGTCGAGGCAGGAAGGCCGGACTGCTGGGCCACTTCGGAAATGTCCATGTCCGGAAACCCCTTGACTTCAAGTTGACTTGAAGTGGCACTGTGCCGTCTCTGCCTGTGGAAGGCAAGCACCTGGAGAGGGTCATGGATTATCTGATATGCACTTTACTCATCGGCGCCGGCGCGACGATGGTGATGGACCTCTGGGCGATCGTCCGCCAGCGCGTGCTCGGCATTCCTCCACCGAACTATGGGCTGGTGGGCCGCTGGCTCGGCCACATGGTGCGTGGGCGCTTTCGCCATGATTCCATCGCGGCCTCGCCATCGGTGCCTGGCGAGCACGTCATCGGGTGGACTGCCCACTATCTGATCGGCATCGCATTCGCAGCCTTGCTGCTCGGCACCCAAGGTCTCGCCTGGGTTCAGCACCCCACGATCGGTCCAGCGTTGCTCGTCGGTATTGGCACCGTGGCGGCGCCATTCCTGCTGATGCAGCCGGGCATGGGCGCCGGCATCGCCGCCAGCCGTACACCGCGTCCTGCCGCCGTTCGGATTCAGAGCCTCATTACACACACGGTCTTCGGCCTTGGGCTCTATGCAGCCGGCTGGACGACTCGTTGGCTTCTTTATTGATCCGCAATGACCTACAGGAGAAAAGAAATGCGCATTCCCACTCGATATGCACCAATCCTTTTCGGTGCCCTGCTCTCGGCCGTCATGGTCGGCCTTGTGTCCGCCTTCGTCATCGCGATTACCCAGGGAATCCACTCGGGATTCGCGGCGCAATGGATTCGAAGTTGTTTGACGACCTGGCCCGTGGCATTTCCAACGGTGACGCTGGTGGCGCCATGGGTGCGTCGGATCGTTGGGCGCGTGACCGCCTGATTCTGTCGAAGCCAGCTCGTTCGTATTCGGCAATGAACGCCAGAGCAACGGTGCTTGCGCAAAGCTAACCGGCGCGCGGCGTTTTATCGCGCTTCCGGTTGAGCGACGGGTTATGCCGCAGTCAACACTGCGCGCCGAACAGGTTGCGGCAGACTGATCGGCACGAACATCTTCAGAGGATAAAGATAGTCGTCACCCGATTCGTCAACGACCCGAATCAACTTGTGACTCTGCGCCTGTTCGTCCGCAATCGACACGTAGATCTTTCTTCGTTCTAGCGAAGCCTCGAACCCTTCGTTCTTAACGCAAACGACAAGTTGGCGCTGTGCGGTAGGTGTCTTTCTCATCTCATTTCTCAGAGGAATTGTTTAATCTTGAATTCGAATTTGCCAATACCAGATGCCTCGTACCAGTGAACCTCGGCAAGGTGAATGCTGCCATACGAGACGAACACGAGCGGCACCTTTTCGCTTGCGCCATCGACCACGACCGTAAAGCTTTCTATCGTGGGCAAACTTCAGGAGAAAGTCTCGCTCGTGGCAGCGATGAGTCAGATGCCAGACATGGCCGGGCAGAAAATGGCGGTTGGCACGCGGCATCGCTTCACTCCCTTGAAGCGTGCTTTCTACTACCGAAAAGACGCGTCTAAGCGCTAAAACCGAGCCTATATTATCGATCTATATCTGTGGTTCAAAGTGTTGCGGTGGTCGGACCCCTATCTTCTACGGGGCGACGACGGCATGCCGTTGTCGCTTCCGGTTGAGCGACATGTTAGGCCTGCGTTTCACTTTTTGCTCTTTGGTGCAAAGGCAACATCAGGGGAACTTCGAAGGTGATTCTCGACGCGTCGGTATTGCCCTTATCGGTTGCGCCGGTTGACCCAAGTGAAACGATGCCAGCGACAACGCCAATGCCGCCTTTGGTCTTCGTCTCCTTTGTAGTCGTGACTGCCACATCGAATTTCACGAGGAGCACGGGGTTTGCGCCTTCGCCATCCGCCCATGCGAATGCACCGTAGCTCTTCTCACCCTTTGGCAATAGGTTGGACAGTTTCGGATTGACCTTTGCTCCCATTGGGGCAAGCGCCGCCTGTGCATCGGCGACTCCCTGCGTGATCTGGATGAGTGTCTGAGACACGAAGTCCTTGAGTTCCATGGTTCTCCCCGATACCTATCAAAGTAGAAGCTGATCGTGAGCGACTCGCGAGCCTAACGTCGCCAATGAGCCGCACGGGAACGCGTCGGTTCGATTGGCCGGTTATGCGGCACTACGTATTCGTCCGAAAAGTCTGCAATCGGCCATCAAGAGCCGTTCGTACATCACTGAAATCTGTGAAATGAACATCAGCATTGCACCAAGAAGCTGACGTGCGCAAATTCATTGCGGACTTCCTCAAATCGGCCAGATAAGCCATTTATGTATTGCGTTTTCACCTACCCCTGCTCACTCGGTCGCCCACATTGCCGACAACAACTCTGCCTGCATCAGGACTGTCTTCACCGCCTCGTCCTGCAAGTCCGGCGGG
>CAYODB010000269.1:0-4664 GCA_964402495.1 uncultured Bordetella sp. | reverse complement strand
GAGCAGCGAGTGGCAGTGGACTGGACAAGGCTCGGGCCGTGGTGATGCCGCTGCCATCTGTGGCAATCCGCGCGGCGAACGATCCGTCCTCGAAGTTGAGAAAATGTACCTGCCCCTCGAAGTCGCCGACTACGATGTAGTCGTTGAAAACAAGTGGCGAACTCAGGTTGCGGTAAGACAGCTTATCCTGTTTCCAGACACTGGTTCCCGCATTCTTGTCCAGTGCGACCACGGAGCCGACGTCGTCGGACAGATAAATGCTGAGGTCGTCGAGGGCAAGGCGTCCGGCGCTCGATGCCGGACGCGCCCACAACTGGCTGCCCTTCTCCGTTTCATAGCACGCGGCCCGGCCCTGGTAGGTCACCGCGCACACCTTGTTCTTCTCGACCAGCGGCTGGCCGGCGATGTCGGTGATGCGCTCGAGTTCATTGTCCCCCTTGGGCGTCGCCACGACGGTTTCCCACACCACGCCGCCATTGGCCAGACCGAGCACCACCAGCTTTCCGGCCGGCATGCCCGCCATTACGAAATTCTCGATGATGGCGACGCCCGGATTCGCCCGTAGCGTCAGCGGCGGAGTCACCGTCTGGTATTCCCAGCGACGCGAACCGTCGCGAGCGTCCAGCCCAAATATCCGATTGTCTCCGCTGCGCACGACGACGAATTCTCCCGATGCCTGGGGCGAACTCAGCACTTCACTCGAAACCGTCGACTGCCACAGGGGCTTGCCGTCCAGATCGTAGGCAAGGACTACGCCCTTGGCGGAACCGACCAGGACCAGGTTATCGCCAACACCGACGCCGCCCGACAATGGCGCCCTGGTATTGACGCGCCAAACCGGCTTGCCGGTGGCTGCATCCAGCCGCACGAGGTCACCGTTGCTTCCGGCCGCGAATACGCTTCCCTGGTAGACCGCCGGCGAAAATAGGTAACGGCCCCCGTCGCCCACATTGGCACGCCAGTCAACGCGTAGCTGGGCGGTGGGTTTGAAATCGACCAGCGGAGCCGGCTTTGGGCCCTTGCTGCCGCAGCCCGCCAGCAAGGCGAAAAGCAAACTCGCCGCGGCGAGCCGCAGCACGGGCGTCCTTCCGGTCACTTGCCCTGCCCCAGGGCGTCGAGCTTGATCTGGACCAGATTGCGGTAGTTGCTGGTGGGTGCGCTTTTCTCGAGCGCGGCCTTATAGGCGGCGCGAGCCTCGTCCGTCTTGCCCTGCGCCACGAGCACATCGCCGCGCAGGTCCGCATACAGCGAAGCCAAAGGTTCACTGTGTCTGCCATCGAGCAGCTTCAGCGCCTCTTCAAATTTCTTCTCGTCGAGGCGAATCCCCGCCAGCCGGAGCCTCGCCAGAGCAACGGTCTCCTCGTCACGGGCCTGGTCGATCGTCCACTGCAACTGGGTCGCAGCGGCAGCGGCATCCCCGCTGTCGTGGTTCGTCCGCGCCAGTACCAGCGCCGCCATCGGTCCATATGCCGTCGAGGCGTACTTGTCTACCAGTTCGGCACCGAGTTTTCGAACTTCGCCGACATCGTTTTTGCGGCTCGCCTCGTCGAGTTTAATGAACAGCGCGGATGCGTCTTCCGACCTGCCCTGCTGGTAATACTTCCAGCCCCGTATACCGCCGAAAGTTGCCAGTGCCGCGATGACCAGCGCGATGATCAGGCCGCCATACTGCCTCCAGAACTGCTTGAGGGCGTCTATCTGTTCCTGCTCTTCCAAATCGAATGCCATGTTGTAGGTCTTCTGCAGTAGTTGATTCAAATCATGCTGGTTGAGAAACAGGCGCATTGCGGATGAGGCCCGCGGCTTCATCCGGACTGACCTGTACCTGGTCTTTCAGTTCCCGCAACGGTTTCAGCGAAATCACGCCTCGCGCCGCCTCGTCGTCGCCGACGATGACGGCAAATCGAGCGCCGCTGGCATCGGCGCGTTTCATCTGCGACTTGAAACTGCCGCCGCCGCAATGGAATGCGACCGAAACGTCCTGCTCGCGCAAGGTTTCAGCCACCTTCCAGGCGAACCCGGCGGCCTGTTCGCCGCTATGCACCAGATAGACATCCAGCGCCTTGCCAGCCTGGACCAGCTCGGCGTCGGTAATCAGCGCCAGAAGCCGCTCGACACCCATCGCGAAACCACAGGCCGGTGCCGCCTTGCCGCCGATCTGTTCAATCAGGCCGTCGTAGCGCCCCCCGGCGCAGACCGTTCCCTGCGCGCCCAGTTGCGTCGTGGTCCATTCGTAAACGACGTCATTGTAATAGTCGAGGCCGCGGACCAGCCGGGTATTGATGAGGAATTCGACTCCCGCGTTGCGCAGCAAGGCCTGGAGCTGCTCGAAATGGCGCATCGATTCGTCGCCCAGGTCGTCCGTCAGCCGGGGGGCGGCCGCGATCAGTTCCTGCATTGCCGGATTCTTGCTGTCGAGCACCCGTAGCGGATTCGAATGCAGGCGCCGTCTGGCATCTTCGTCCAGCGCTGCCTCGTGGCCCTGGAGGTATTCGATCAGCCGTGTGCGAAAACGTGCCCGCGATGCCGAATTGCCCAGGGTATTGATCTCCAGCCGGATTCCGTCCAGTCCCAACCGCCGCCACAGGCGCGCGCCCATGATCATGTGTTCCGCGTCCACATCCGGGCCGGCGAAGCCGAGCGCCTCGACGCCGATCTGATGAAACTGCCGGTAACGGCCTTTCTGCGGCCGCTCGTGCCGGAACATCGGTCCCGCATAGAACACGCGCTGCGGCCCGGCATACAAGAGATTGTGCTGGATCACCGCGCGCACGCAGGAAGCCGTGCCTTCAGGCCGGAGCGTCAGGCTTTCGCCGTTGAGCTGGTCGACGAAGCTGTACATCTCCTTTTCCACGATATCGGTCACTTCGCCGATGGAGCGCACGAACAGTTCGGTTTTTTCCAGGACCGGCATGCGAACGTTGCGATAGCCGTACTGCGCCAGCCAGCCGCGCACGGAATCCTCGAAAAACTCCCACAGCGGGGTCTGGTCCGGCAGGATATCGTTCATCCCGCGGACGGCTTGGATCGTCTGGGTCATGGAATCTGGTTTCTTCCGGATGCCGCCGCGGCCGTCAGCCCGGCTCCTGCATCGATTCCCTGTTACCCGGTGCGCGCGCGGGTTGGCTGCCTGCGCGGCCATAGTGGCTCACCACGTAGTCGTCCACCAGGCGCTGGAAATCCTCGGCGATGCGCTCGCCTTTCAGGGTGACCGTCTTGACGCCATCGACAAACACCGGCGCCACCGGCGTTTCGCCCGACCCCGGCAAGCTGATGCCGATGTTGGCGTGCTTGCTCTCGCCCGGGCCATTGACCACGCAGCCCATGACCGCCACCCGCATGTCCTCGACGCCGGCATATTGCCCGCGCCAAACCGGCATCTGGCGGCGCAAGTAAGATTGGATTTTTTCAGCAAGTTCCTGGAACACGGTGCTGGTGGTGCGCCCGCAACCCGGGCAGGCCGTCACCATCGGCGTAAAGGAACGCAAGCCCATGGTCTGCAGGATTTCCTGGGCAACGATGACCTCGCGCGACCTGTCACCGCCCGGGTCCGGCGTCAGCGATATCCGGATGGTGTCTCCGATGCCTCGCTGCAGCAGGACAGCAAGCGCCGCAGTCGAGGCCACGATGCCTTTCGACCCCATGCCCGCCTCGGTCAGTCCCAGATGCAGAGGATAGTCGCAGGCGGCGGACAATTCGCCATAGACGGCAATCAGGTCCTGTACGCCGCTGACCTTGCAGGAAAGGATGATGCGATCGCCCGGAAGGCCGATTTCCTCCGCTCTGGCGGCGCTCTCCAGCGCGGAAGCGATCAGCGCTTCGCGCATGACTTCCGCGGCATCCTTCGGTTCGGCCCGGCGCGCGTTCTCATCCATTACGCGTCCGAGCAGCTCGGGATCCAGGCTGCCCCAGTTGACGCCGATGCGAACCGGCTTGTCGTAGCGGCAGGCGGTTTCGATCATCACGGCAAACTGTTCGTCACGCTTCGAGCCGCGGCCGACGTTGCCGGGATTGATTCGGTATTTGTCGAGCGCCTTCGCGCAGTCCGGGTACTGCGTCAGCAGCTTGTGCCCGTTGAAATGGAAGTCACCGATCAGCGGCACACGGCAGCCGTCGCGTTCAAGCCGTTCGCGGATGCGCGGAACTGCAGCCGCCGCCTCGGCACTATTGACGGTGATGCGGACCAGTTCAGAACCTGATTCGGCGAGTTGCCTGACCTGGATTGCGGTGGCATCGACATCGGCCGTATCGGTATTCGTCATGGACTGAACCACGACGGGCGCGCCGCCGCCGACCGCGATACCAGCAATGCGGGCCTGGCGAGTCTGGCGCCTAACGATCGATGAGTCCGGCATGGCGCGAGCGGAGTTACTCAATGGTCAGGCGCGCGACATCCACGCGCGTGTGGGGCGCCAGATCGATGCTCTTGTCGCCCTGAAAAAGACGGACGCCTGCGGCATTGCCAACCACGATGGACAGCGGCGGTTCTCCGCTTGCGCTCCGGCGGGTGCCCGCAGCGTTCAACTGTCCGAACACGGTATTACCGCTGCGATCTTTGATCTCCACCCAGGAATCCTGGTCGAAGATCATGCGTATGCTCATGCGTGGCCCGGTCTCCATCGCTTCCGAGCTGGAAATCGGCCTCGGCAGATTCGCCTGCGAGG
>CAYODB010000268.1:0-4684 GCA_964402495.1 uncultured Bordetella sp. | reverse complement strand
GGGGAGGAAAAATACGGCTCGACGACTAAAGGCGCGGCGATCGGCGCCGGCGCCGGCGCGGTCATCGGCGCAATCAGCGGCAAGGACGCGCAGGATCGCCGCAAGCGCACGTTGATCGGGGCGGGCGTTGGCGCGCTTGCCGGTGGCGCGGTGGGCGCGTACATGGACAAGCAGGAGGCCGACCTGCGCAAGCAAATGCAGGGAACCGGCGTGTCGGTCACCCGCCAGGGAGACAACCTGATTCTCAACATGCCGAGCAACATCACATTCAAGAGTGGCAGTGCCGACATGAACGCCTCGTTCTACAAGGTTCTGGACGGTGTCGGGCTGGTCCTGAAAAAGTACGACAAGACCGTGATCGAAGTCGCCGGCCACACCGACAACGTCGGTGGCTCGGACTACAACCAGGCGCTGTCCGAGCGCCGGGCCGGTTCAGTGGCGCAGTACCTGACCGGCAAGGGCGTCAAGCAGGAGCGTGTCATCACCATCGGCGGCGGCGAGAACCATCTGGTGGCGGGCAACGATACCGAAGCCGGGCGTTCCCAGAACCGGCGCGTGGAATTGTCGCTGCTGCCCCTGAAGCAATGACGGAGGCTGCAAATCCATGAGCGTAAGCACTGTGACATGCGCGGCGGAGCAATCCGTCGCGGCTTCTGAAGGCGAGGTTTATCAAAACCTGATCGGCGGCAGGTGGCAGCCGGCATCCGACGGCCGCACGCTGGATATGATCAGTCCGAGCGATGGTCAGGTCTTCGCGAAAATTGCCCGCGGCACCAGGGCGGACGTGGATGCCGCCGTGAAGGCCGCCCGTCAGGCGCTCGAGGAAGGTGCCTGGGGCAGGCTCACCGCCACCGAGCGCGGCCGCCTGATGGCCAGGCTGGGCGAAGCCATCCTGGCCCATCACGAGGAACTCTCACAGATGGAAGCCCGCGATTGCGGCAAGCCGATGAAGCAGGCGCGTGCAGACATTACCGCAACGGCGCGATATTTCGAGTTCTACGGTGCCGCCGCCGACAAGGTGCACGGTGAAACCATTCCTTTCCTCGACGGCTACATGGTGACAATCCTGCGCGAGGCCAAGGGCGTGACCGGTCATATCATTCCCTGGAACTATCCGGCGCAGATGTTCGGCCGCAGCCTCGCACCCGCGCTGGCCATGGGCAACGCGGTAGTCATGAAACCGGCTGAAGAAGCCTGCGTTACACCCCTGCGCCTGGCGCAACTGGCGCAGGAGGTCGGCTTTCCTCCGGGTGCGCTGAACGTTGTCACCGGCATCGGCGAAGAAGCCGGCGCTGCGCTCTCCGCCCATCCCGGCATCGCTTTTCTGTCGTTTACCGGGTCACCGGAAGTCGGCACCCTGGTGCAGAAGGCGGCGGCGGAAAACCACATCGGCTGCACGTTGGAACTCGGCGGCAAGTCGCCACAGATCGTTTTCGAGGACGCCGACTTCGACGCCGCGGTTCCCGTCGTCGTGAATGCCATCGTGCAGAACGGCGGGCAGACCTGCTCGGCGGGCAGTCGGGTGCTGGTGCAGAAGTCGATCTACGACAAGTTCGTGACCGCGGTTACTGCGCGCTTCAAGCTGCTGCGCGTCGGCAGCCATGCAATGGACCTGGATTGCGGTCCGCTGATTTCCGCCAACCAGAAGAAGCGTGTCCTCGGCTTCATCGAGCAGGCGAAAAAGGACGGCGTGCCGGTGCTGGCCGAAGCGCAACTGGCGGACGACACGCCAGGCAACGGTTTCTATGTGGCGCCCGTATTGTTCGGCCCGGTGCCGCGCGACAACCCGCTGGCTTGCGAGGAAGTGTTCGGTCCGGTACTGTCGATCATTCCCTTCGAAGACGAGGCCGACGCCATCAGGCTGGCCAATTCGACCGACTACGGACTGGTTGCCGGCATCTGGACCCGCGATGGCGGACGCCAGATGCGGGTGGCGAAGAAAATGCACTGCGGCCAGGTGTTCGTGAACGGCTTCGGCGCCGGCGGGGGCATCGAGCTGCCCTTCGGCGGCGTCAAGAAAAGCGGGCACGGCCGCGAGAAGGGCATGGAGGCGCTTCACGAGTTTTCGCACACCAAGACGATCGTCTTCAAGCACGGCTGACGTTTCATCCCCTCAATCTCACCACGAACAAGGGAACACTTGCAGCGTAGCAGACGCGAAGGACACGAAGAAACACGAAGAAGTGCAAAACAATGAGTCGGGAAATGACTCATGCAGAGGGTCATGCGCCACGGCCGTACGTGAGGTCTGCGTCGAATCCGATGAACGCCTTTCTTCGTGACCCTTTGTGTCCTTCGTGCCTTAGTGGTGAAGAACCAAAAGGATTTCCTTGCATCTGATTCGACCGTTCACGGGGTTGCGGCCCGCGCCGGGCCGGGCTGCCGACGTGGCGGCGCCGCCTTATGACGTGCTGTCCTCCGACGAGGCGCGCGCGCGCGCCGCGGGAAAGCCCTGGAGCTTCCTGCACATCTCCAAACCCGAGATCGATCTCGCACCCGGCACCGATCCCTATGCCGCCCAGGTGTATGCAAAGGCGGCCGAGAACCTGAAGCGCATGCTCGACCAGGTCGTACTGGTGCGCGACAAGGAGCCGTGCTACTACGCCTATCGCCTGATCATGGGCACGCATTCGCAGACCGGCCTGGTTGCCGCGGCGTCGGTTGCCGAGTACGACCGCAACCGCATCCGCAAGCATGAGTTCACGCGACCGGACAAAGAGGACGACCGGGTGCGCCAGATCGAAGCGCTCAATACACAGACCGGCCCCGTGCTTCTGGCCTACCCGGAGGCACCGGACGTGGATGCGGTGCTGAAGGGTGTTTCCGCGGGAGAGCCGGTTGTGGACGTTACCGCGGATACCGGCGTGCGCCACACCCTCTGGAAAATCGCGGACGGCGCCGCCATCGACAGCCTGACCCGGTCCTTCGACGCGATACCGGCACTGTACATTGCCGACGGTCATCATCGTTCCGCGGCGGCCTCGAGGGTTGCGGCAGCGCGGCGCGCAAAGAATCCCGGAGCCGAGGCAAGCAGCGACTATTTCCTGTCAGTCGCATTTGCGCATCACCAGATGCAGATCCTTTCCTACAACCGCGTGGTAAAGGATCTCCACGGCCTGAGCCGCGCGGAATTCGTGTCCAGGCTGGGAAAGGGCTTCTCGGTTCACGCCGCGACGGCGCCGGTCGCGCCGGCGAAGCCCGGCGAGTTCGGTTTATATCTGCCCGGGCAATGGTACCGGCTCGGTATCCATCCGGCCCTGGTTCCGGCGCACGACCCGGTGGCGCGCCTGGACGTCAGCCTGCTTGCGGACCAAGTGCTGGCGCCCTTTCTCGGCATCGCCGACCAGCGCCGCGACAAGCGCATCGATTTTGTGGGCGGCATCCGCGGACTGGGCGAACTGGAAAAACGCGTCAACAGCGGCGAAATGGCGGTGGCATTCTCCCTGCACGCGACCCGCATGCAGGACCTGATGGCCGTGGCCGACGCGGGCGAAGTCATGCCGCCCAAGTCCACCTGGTTCGAGCCGAAGCTGGCGGATGGGCTGGTTTCGCACGTTCTTGACTAACCTCCTGTTAACTCCCGCGTAGCAAACAGATACACTAAGCGGCAATTGGGCAGTCAAGACCCGCTTCTCGATGTGGTTCCGGGCTGGAAAATCCCGGATCGGGTGGTGCGAATACAACCAGTCATTGGCGCCCGACCGGAGGAGCAATTTGAAGCCCACCGATATCGCCGCACCCGACTACTTCCACAAGGTCGTAGACTGTCAATGGGCGTGTCCCGCCCATACCCCCGTTCCGGAGTACATAAGGCTCATCGCCGCAGGCCGGTATGGCGACGCCTACATGGTCAACTGGAATTCCAACGTCTTCCCCGGCATTCTCGGCCGCACCTGTGACCGGCCCTGCGAGCCCGCCTGCCGCCGCGGCCGCGTGGAAGAGCACAACCAGGCCAAACCTGAAGCGCGTCGCCGCCGATAACAAGGGCGATATCCGTGGGCAACTGCCGAAAGCACCAGCGCAGAAAAATGGCAAACGGGTAGCCTGTATCGGCGCCGGTCCGGCGTCGCTCACCGTCGCGCGCGACTTGGCCCCGCTCGGTTATGAAGTCGTGGTGTTCGACCAGTACCCGCGGGCCGGTGGCATGATCCGCACCCAGATCCCGCGCTTTCGCCTGCCCGAGGAAGTGATCGACGAGGAAGTCGGCTACGTGCTGGGTACGGGCGTGGAGTTCCGCGGCGGCGTGCGCATCGGCAGCATGAAGCAACTGCTTGCCGAGGGCTTCGACGCAATCTTCGTCGGCACCGGCGCGCCGCGCGGACGCGACCTCGACCTGCCGGGGCGAAAGGAAGCCGCAAAAAACATTCATATTGGCATCGACTGGCTCTCGTCCGTGTCCTTCGGCCATGTCTCGTCGATCGGCCGGCGCGTCATCGTGCTCGGCGGCGGCAACACGGCAATGGACTGCTGCCGGACCTCCCGCCGGCTCGGCGGCGAGGACGTCAAGGTCATCGTCCGCAGCGGCTTCGAAGAGATGAAGGCCAGCCCATGGGAGAAGGAGGACGCGATGCACGAGGGCATCCCGATCCTCAACTACCTGGTGCCGAAATCCTTCGAACACCGTGGCGGCAAACTCAGCGGCATGATCTTCGAGCGGGTCAAGGCAGTGTTCGACGACAAGGGC
>CAYODB010000267.1:0-4709 GCA_964402495.1 uncultured Bordetella sp. | reverse complement strand
CTGTCCGCCGCGCCTCCGGGAAAAGTGTCTTTCCACCGGTTGGCGGGCACGGCGGCGGCTTTCACGCCCGCTCCCCAGGGACTGGAGCGTCTGGCGGACTACATCACTTGCACGGATGGGAGGCTCTCCAGTGTCCTGGCGGACTGGCTGGCCGGTGTTTATGTATTGCCGGATGCGCACCAAGGCCTGGATCTCGCCCGCAATCTGGCACCAGGCACGCTGTTGGTGACCGCGCAGGGGCACATGTTCACGGCAAGCAGCATGAGCTTCCACGCGGCTGATTCGGAAGTTCACGGCATCCTCTCGCGCCAGCGCGAAATCGAGGCGCTGTTCGCCGAGCGCAACGGGGTGGACGAAAGCGTTGCCTCATTGCGGGACACAGTGGTTGCGCGCAAATCCGGGTTTGACGACCGACGCGCCGAGGCTGAAAGGCTGCGGCGCACGGTTGGCGAACTGCAGGAAAACCATCACCAGATGAAGATCGACCACGTGCGTCTGTCCCAGCAAGCGGAACGGCTCAAGGCCCGCGGGGAACAGATCGTGGCCGAACTGGCGGAAATCGACGCCGAGCTCGACCGCGAATCCGCTCAGCAAGGCCAGGCCAACCGGGAAATCGCGGCGCTGGCGACCGGTATGGATGGACTGAACGCGGGTGTCGAGGTCGCACGGGTCGCCTTCGACGAAGTCGAATCGGCGTTGCAGGGTGGCCGGGAGGCGGTGCGACAGTTCGAACGCCAGCATCAGGAAGCGCAATTCCAGACAAAAACTATAGCTAATAGAATTATTGATATAGATTCGTCAGTTGAAGTTATTTCTCAGACACTTCAGCGTCTTGCAAGCGACGCCGGAGCTCTGTCAGCGGAAATCGCCAAGGCGGACGAAACGACGTTCCAGGAACAGTTGCAGACCCAGCTCGGCCTTCGCGCCCGGCGCGAGGAGGCCTTGAAGCACGCCAGAAACGAACTGGAAGGCGCCGATGCGAAGTTGCGGGAAACCGAACAGGAGCGCATGGTTTCGGAGCAGAAGCTGGCGCCAACGCGTGAACGCATTGGAGAGTTGCGGCTCAAAGAACAGGAGGCGCGCCTGTCGGAAGAAAGTTACGCTTTCCAGCTTAACGAGGCCGGAGCCGACGAGCCGGCGCTGCTGCCCTTGCTGGAAGAAGGGGTGAAGGCGAGCAAGCTGCAGGCCGAGATCAACCGACTCAATGAAGACATCGCCGGCCTGGGTGCCGTTAACCTGGCGGCGCTGGAAGAACTGGCGAGCTCGCGCGAACGCAAGCAGTATCTGGATTCGCAATCCCAGGACCTGACGGAGGCTGTGGAAACCCTGGAAACCGCCATCCGCAAGATCGACCGGGAAACCCGTGAACGGCTGCAGGCGACGTTCGACACCGTCAACACGCATTTCGGCGAAATGTTCCCGGCCCTGTTCGGCGGCGGGGAGGCCAGGCTACTGATGACCGGAGAAGAGATTCTCGACGCCGGCGTGCAGGTGATCGCCCGACCACCCGGCAAGCGCAACTCGTCCATTCACCTGTTGTCCGGGGGCGAAAAGGCGCTGACGGCCCTGTCGCTGGTATTCTCGATGTTCCAGCTCAATCCGGCGCCATTCTGCCTGCTGGACGAAGTGGATGCGCCGCTCGACGACACCAATACCGAGCGTTTCTGCAACCTGGTCAGGAAAATGGCCGGCAATACCCAGTTCATGTTCATCACCCACAACAAGATCACGATGGAAATGGCCAATCAGCTTATCGGCGTTACCATGCAGGAGCAGGGCGTGTCGCGGGTCGTGGCCGTGGACGTCGAGGAAGCCCTGCGCATGCGCGAGGAAGCGGCCGCCTGATGCTGCTGCCTGGCCGACTGCGCAAGGAAACCGGACCATGAGCGACCTGCAGATCGGCCTGGGCATGCTGGGCGTCCTCGTCGTGGCGTCGGTGTTCGCTTTCAACTGGTGGCAGGAGCGGCAGTTTCGCCGTGGCGCGGAGGAGTCCTTCGTCAGCCGCCATGACGACATCCTGCTGGATCAGCAGGCATCCGCCACGCCGCCGACTCCGACGCGCCCTATACAAGCCGACGAACACGAACAGAGGATTGAGCCCCGCATGGAGCCGCAGCTTGAAGCGGCGTCCCAGGAGCCTCGCACCCGGCCGGTTGCCCTCGACACGGCGCTGCCCCAACCCGAAGTGGACTACATCGTGGAAATGCGCGCCGGCGAATTCGTCGTGGTCGAACACTTGGCGAAGCTACAGCAGCAACTCGTCGGCCTCGGCAGGCGGATCGTGTACAGCGGGTTCGACTACCAGACCAAGACATGGGGCCCGCTGACACTCGATGCGGCGCGCTACACCGCGGTAAGGGCGGCGATCCAGTTGGTGGACCGGTCCGGGCCCGTGACTCAGGAACAATTGCAGATGTTCGGCGCAGCCATGCGCGAGTCAGCGCATCAGATGTCGGCCATTGCCGATCTGCCCGAATTTGCACCGGCATTGCAACAGGCCGCAAAGCTTGATGAATTTTGTGCCGAGGTGGACGTCGTGGTGGGCATCAACGTCATTGCCCGTACCGGGCAGATGTTCCATGGCACCAAGATCCGCGCGCTCGCCGAAGCCGCCGGTTTCCGTTTGGGACCGGACGGCGTTTTCCATATTGCCGACGAACATGGCGGCAGCCTGTTCTCGCTCGACAACCAGCAATCCGATCCCTTCCTGATCGACAAGATCCGCTCCATGATTACGCCGGGCGTCACATTCCTGCTGGACGTGCCGAAGGTAGGCAACGGCCTCAAGGCTTTCGACCGCATGGTCGCGATCAGCCGCAGCATGGCCGATTCGCTGGACGGCATGCTTGCCGACGACAATCGCGTGCTGCTCAACGACACCGGCCTGGACAAGATACGCAACCAGTTGCGCGCGATCTACGCCGCCATGGAACACCGCGGCATCCAACCGGGCAGCCCGCTCGCGCTAAGACTGTTCTCCTGATGGCCGTGCCTGCCGCGATCACCGCCCGTGCCCAACGGCTGCGGCGCGAACTCGAACTCGCCAACCATAACTACTACGCCAGGGACGCGCCGACCATTCCGGATGCGGAGTACGACCGGCTGTTCCGCGATCTGCAGGACCTCGAGCAGCAATATCCCGGCCTGGCCACACCGGATTCGCCCACGCAGCGCGTCGGCTTGGCCCCGTTGCCGGCATTCTCTGCGGTTGCGCATGTCACGCCGATGTTGTCCCTGAACAACGCATTCGAGACTGGTGAGGTCGAGGCCTTCGACCGACGGGTGCGGGAGGGACTGGAAAGCGATGCCGAGCAGGAATATGCCGTGGAACCCAAATTCGACGGCTTGGCCATAACCCTGACATATGAGAACGGTATCTTTTCCATGGGGGCGACCCGGGGTGATGGATTCACCGGCGAGGACGTCACCCTGAACCTGCGCACCGTGCGGGCGATTCCGTTGCGGCTGGAAGGCAAACGCCTTCCCTCGTTCCTGGAGGTGCGGGGAGAAGTCCTGATGCTCAAACGTAATTTCGACGCCCTGAATAGCGGCCAGCGCGACAAAGGAGAGAAGGAATTTGCGAATCCCCGCAACGCCGCGGCAGGAGCGCTGCGCCAGCTCGATTCCCGGATCACCGCCGGCCGTCGCCTCACCTTCTTTGCCTATGGGATCGGCAAAGCCGAAGGCGGCGATGTGCCGCGCGACCGGCATAGCGGGCAACTCGACTATCTCGAGTCCCTGCGTTTTCCTGTTGCCGGTGAGCGCGACGTGGTGACAGGCGTCGCCGGACTGCTGGGCTATTACGGCCGCATTGGAAGCCTCCGGGCCTCGTTGCCGTTTGAGATCGACGGCGTGGTCTACAAGGTGAACGATCTGGCCAGCCAGGTGCATCTGGGATTCGTCTCGCGCGCGCCGCGTTTCGCCGTGGCCCATAAATATCCTGCCCAGGAGGAAATCACGCAGGTGCTGGACATCGGCGTTCAGGTCGGCCGTACCGGCGCGCTGACCCCTGTTGCGCGGCTTGCACCGGTGTTCGTCGGCGGCGTGACCGTTACCAACGCGACGCTGCACAACGAGGACGAGGTCCGGCGCAAGGACGTCCACGTCGGTGACTACGTGGTCGTGCGCCGCGCAGGCGATGTCATCCCGGAAGTCGTCAGCGTTGTCATGGAACGCCGGCCCGGGGATGTGAGGGCTTTCCGCATGCCGGAACAATGCCCGGTCTGCAACTCCCGGGTCGAAAGGCTGGAAGGCGAAGCGGTTACGCGTTGCACCGCCGGACTCTTTTGCCCGGCGCAGCGCAAGCAGACCCTGCTTCATTTTGCCGGCCGCCGCGCAATGGACATCGAAGGCCTGGGGGAAAAACTGGTCGACCAGATGGTCGACCAGGGGCTGGTCACGACACTTGCGGATATTTACCGCCTTGATCTGGCGACACTCTCGAACCTGGAACGCATGGCGGAGAAATCGGCGGCAAACCTGCTCGAAGGCATCGAAAAGAGCAAGAAGACCACGCTGCCGCGATTCATCATTGCCTTGGGCATCCGCAACGTGGGAGAGGCGACCGCCAAGGACCTGGCCAGGCATTTTGGCAAGCTCGATGCGTTGATGGCGGCGGACGATACGCAATTGCAGGAAGCGCCCGACGTCGGGCCCGTGGTCGCGCAGAGCATTGCGCATTTTTTCCGCGAGCCGCGCAACCGCGATGT
>CAYODB010000266.1:0-4734 GCA_964402495.1 uncultured Bordetella sp. | reverse complement strand
ACTTTCGAGCAGGACGAGCTGCGCATGGCCGCGCGCCGGATCTGGCGGTTTTTTGAAACTTTCGTCGGCGCGCAGGACCACTGGCTGCCGCCGGACAATTTCCAGGAAATCCCGCAGCCGATCGTGGCGCATCGCAGTTCGCCCACCAATTTCGGCCTGTACCTGCTGTCGGTGGTCGCTGCGCGGGACTGCGGCTGGATCGGTGTGGGCGACATGGCACGGCGCCTCGGGGATACGCTGCAAACCCTGCAATCGATGGCGCGGTTCCGCGGCCACCTCTACAACTGGTACGACACCACCGACCTGCGTCCGCTCGAGCCCTTGTATATATCTTCGGTCGACAGCGGCAACTTTGCAGGCCATCTCCTGGTGCTTGCCCAGGCCTGCGCCGATCATGCGCGGCGGCCGTTGTTTTCGGCCGGCGATCTGGCGGGCCTGCGCGATGCCGTGCTGTTATTGCAAAAATCGCTGGCGCGGATTTCCGACGACAAACGCACCCAGACGGTGGGAACCGGGCATATCCACGAAACTTTGCGGGAGATCGAAGACCTGCTGGAAACGCCGCCCCAGGATGAGGCCGGATGGCCGCAGCGATGGCGGGACCTGCAGGCGCGTGCGGCCGTCCTGCTCGATATCGCTCAGACGTTCGCCGCCGAACGCGGCGATGCGCAGGTCAGCGAGATTCTTGCCTGGGCGCGCGCACTGCATGAGGACACTGCCAGCCATCTGCGCGATCTGGCGTTTTGCGCGCCGTGCACCGGGGGAATTCCGATGGGCGAAGGCCGCTTCGCGCTGGCGGATATTCCGCAGCGCTGCCGCGAGCAACTTGCGGAGCTGCAGCGGGAGCAGGACGGCATGCAGCCGGCGGAAGACGCGCGGGTCCGGCGCCTGCAGCACTGCGAACGGGAGGCGCAAGCCCTGCTCGAGCGTCTTGCCGCGATTGCGGGCACCGCGCGCGCCATGTTCGCCGCGATGGATTTCCGTTTTCTGTTCGATCCGGACCGGGGCCTGTTCTCGATCGGCTATCGGATCGCGGATTCCAGTCTCGACTCGGGCTACTACGATCTGCTCGCGTCGGAGGCGCGGCTTGCAAGCCTCATCGCGATCGCCAAGGGCGATATTTCCGTGACCCACTGGTTCCGGCTCGGCCGCGCGCTGACGCCGCTTGCGGACGGGGCGGCTTTGTTGTCCTGGTCGGGTTCGATGTTCGAGTACCTGATGCCCTCGCTGGTGATGTACACGCCGCGGCATAGCCTGCTTGACCAGACCTGCCGGCTCGCCATCGTGCGCCAGATCGAGTATGGCGCAGAGCGCGGCGTCCCCTGGGGTGTCTCCGAGTCCGCGTACAGCGGACGCGACCGTGCCCACACCTATCAGTACAGCGCCTTCGGCGTACCCGGCCTTGGGCTGAAGCGGGGCCTCGAGGAGGAACTGGTCATCGCGCCCTATGCCACGCTGCTCGCCTCGATGTACGACGGCCGCGCTGCGTTGCGGAACCTGGCGGAACTGGAGACGCTCGGCGGTCTCGGCGTCTACGGTTACTATGAGTCCATCGACTTCACGCCGAGCCGCCTGCCCGAGAATGGCAGGCCGGCGGTGGTGCAGGCTTACATGGCGCATCACCAGGGTATGTCGCTGGTGGCGCTGGACAACGTCCTTCACGACGGCATCATGCGTCATCGTTTCCATCGCGAACCCCTGGTGCGTGCGGCGGAATTGCTGCTGCAGGAAAGGACGCCGCGCGAAGTGCCGGCGCGGGGCGTGCGGAGCGAACGCGTCAGGACCGAGTATGTGAAGCCGGCGGTGGCGCCGGTGACGCGCCGTTTTCATTCTCCACGCCTGCACATCCCGTCCAGCCACCTGCTTTCCAATGGCACCTATGCCGTGATGGTCACGGCTGCGGGTTCGGGCTACAGTAAATGGGGCGATCTGTCCTTGACCAGGTGGCGCGAAGACGCAACGCGCGACGCCTGGGGCAGCTACCTGTACCTGCGAGATGTGGGCAGCGGCCGCGTCTGGTCCGCAACCTACCAGCCGACCTGCGTGGAACCGGACGAATACGAAGCCGTGTTTCTCGAAGACCGCGCCAGAATCGAACGCCGCGACGGCACGCTTTCAACATGCCTGGAAATTCTGGTTTCTCCCGAGGACAACGCCGAAATCCGCCGTCTGTCCATTACCAACAGCGGGACACGCGAGCGCGAAATCGAGGTCACGTCCTATTCCGAGATCGTGCTGGCGCCGGCGGCTGCCGACAACGCGCACCCGGCATTCTCCAATCTGTTCGTCAAGACCGAATACCTTGCGGAGGCCTCCGGATTGATCGCCATGCGCCGCCCGCGCAAAACGACCGATGCCGCGCTGTGGGCCGCCCATGTGGTGGCGGTTGAAGGGCGCGCCGCCATCGAGTACGAGAGCGACCGGGCGCGTTTCCTCGGCCGCGGCCGCGATGTGCGCGAACCGATGGCGGTGGTCGACGGGCGTCCGCTTTCAAATACCGTGGGTCCCGTTCTCGATCCGGTTTTCAGCCTGCGTCATCGACTGCGCATCGCAGCGGGTGCAACCGTCCAGGTCGCGTTCGCCACCATGGCGGCCGCGACGCGCGATGAAATAGTCGGGCTTGCCGACAAGTATCACGACCCGGCGACCTACGAACGGATCTCCAGCCTGGCCTGGACGCAGGCACAGGTTTCGCTGCGTCATCTGGGCATTGCGCCGGAAGAGGCGCACCTGTTCCAGTACCTGGCGAACCGGATCCTGTTCAGCGATCCGCAGATGCGTCCGGCGGGGGAGGTCCTCAGGCGGAGCACGCTGAGTGTCCGTGCGCTCTGGCGCCTGCGCATCTCCGGCGACCGGCCGATCGTGCTGCTGCACGTCGACGATGTGGAACAGCGTGCGATCGTCTGGCAACTGCTGCGCGCACACGAGTACTGGCGCAGTAAGCGCCTGGCGGTGGACCTGGTCATCGTCAACGACAGGAAGACCTCCTACAACCAGGATTTGCAGCAGTTCCTCGAAGGCATGGTCAGCGGCAGCCGGTCGTCGGCTGAGCCGCCGGAACTGGGCGGCATCTTCGTGCTGCGCGGAGATCTCATCGACGTACGGGAGGCGGACCTGCTGAGCTGCGCGGCACGCGTGACGCTCAGCGCCCGAGAGGGCAGCCTGGCCGAACAGGTCACGCGCATGCGCCGCACCCGCCTTGCCGCGGAAGCCCAGCCAAAAGCCGCGCCCTCCGCCGGCACGGGGCCTGTGATCGCACTCGAGATTCCGCAACTGGAGTTCTTCAATGGCCTCGGCGGATTCGCCGATAGCGGCCGCGAGTACGTGACCGTGCTGGGTCCGGGCCAACACACGCCGGCCCCATGGATCAATGTAATCGCCAATCGGCAGGCCGGATTCCTGGTCTCCGAATCGGGCGCCGGTTATACGTGGTGCCTCAACAGCCGCGAGAACCAGCTCACGCCGTGGTCGAATGACCCGGTCGGGGACCCCTGCGGGGAAGCGCTGTACATCCGGGACGAGGACAGCGGCGAAGTATGGACGCCGACGGCTGCGCCGATACGGATCGAATCGTCCCGCTACATTGCCCGCCATGGGTACGGCTACAGCCGTTTCGCAGGCGGCGCCCACGGCATCGCCAGCGACCTGCTGCAACTGGTTGCCTGGGATGATCCGGTCAAGATCTCTTCGCTCACGCTGGAGAACCGGACATCGCGCACCCGCCGCCTCAGCGTCACGGCCTACGCGGAATGGGTGCTTGGCGCTTCGCGTCCGGCGAACGCGCCGTTCGTCAGTACCCAGATCGACCCGATTTCGAATGCGATGTTCGCGCGCAATTCCTGGAACCATGAATTCGGCGGTCGCGTCGCCTTTGCGGACATCGGCGGCGATCAATCCGGATGGACTGCCGACCGGACGGCGTTCCTCGGGCGCAACGGCAGTCCGGCTGCGCCCGCGGCGCTGGCGGCGGAGCTGGATGGCCGCACTGGCGCCGGCATGGATCCCTGCGCCGCCTTGCAGGCCAGATTCGATCTGGCGCCAGGCCAGAGCCTGCGGATCAAGTTCCTTTTGGGGCAGGGCGATGACACCGCGCATGCAAGGACGCTGGTTGCGCGTTACCGCGCCGCCGATCCGCTGGAGGTGCTCGCCGAAGTGAAATCGAACTGGGATGCCATCCTCGGCAAACTGCAGGTGCGCAGCCCCGAGCGCGCCATGGACCTGATGCTGAACGGCTGGTTGCTGTACCAGACGCTGGCCTGCCGCATGTGGGCGCGTGCCGCCTTTTACCAGGCCGGCGGCGCTTATGGGTTCCGCGACCAGTTGCAGGACAGCATGGCTCTGGGACTTGCGCGGCCGGACCTCGCGCGCGAACAACTGCTGCGCGCCGCGCGGCGCCAGTTCGTGGAGGGCGATGTCCAGCATTGGTGGCATCCGCCTTCCGGACGGGGTGTACGCACGCATTTTTCCGACGACCTGCTGTGGCTGCCCTATGCCGCCGCGCAGTATGCATCGGTCAGCGGCGATTACGATGTGCTCGGCGAGAGCCTGCCCTTCCTCGAGGGGCCCGCGCTGGCGCAGGACCAGGAAGACGCCTATTTCGAACCGGAGGTGTCGCTGCAGCAGGCCACGCTGTTCGAACATTGCGCCCGCGCCCTGGATCGCAGCCTGGCCACCGGCGTGCACGGCCTGCCGCTGATGGGCACCGGCGACTGGAACGACGGCATGAACCGCGTC
>CAYODB010000265.1:0-4770 GCA_964402495.1 uncultured Bordetella sp. | reverse complement strand
GCATGGAAAGAATCGCCTCGATCTGCCTGAGGCCGCTCTTTTCTTCCGTAGTGATCTTGTTGACCAGGCCGAACAGGGTTTGCTCGATGAATTCGATCAGTCCTTCGAACATCTGCGCCTTGCTGGCGAAATGGCGGTAGAGCGCCGCTTCGGAAACATCCAGCCTGGCAGCCAGCGCGGCGGTGGTGATTTTCTCGCTCTTCGGGTTCTCCAGCATGGCCGCGAGGGTCTGCAGGATCTGGAGTTTGCGTTCTCCCGGCTTGGTCGGCATGGGTGCGGACTCGCGCGCTTTTTGGGTCAGGGGAGCGGAAGGTTACCCGAACAGGACGGAATTTAACACGCCCGCCGGATGTTGTACGGGCATGGCCTCAGAACAGACGCAGCAACCGGGGAATGCGCGCCACATGGCGCACGTGGGCGTCAACCCATGCCGGCGCGCGGCTCGACGCGTCCACCCACACGGTTTTCATGCGCAAGCGTTTGGCCGTGCGCAGGTTCTCCAGGCTGTCCTCCACCATGATGCAGCGCGATGGCGTCAGCCGATGCGCCCGCAGCAACCGCAGGAATCCCTGCACGTCGGGCTTGGGCCGGAAGCGGGTGCGTTCGATGCAGAACACGTCGTCGAAAAGGTCCTCGACGCCCAGCGCCTTCAGAATGGCGCGTGCGTAATGCTCGGGGGCGTTGGAAAACACGATCCGGCGGCCATGCAGCCGAAGCAACGTGGAGCGCAGTTCGCGCCTGCCGACCACCAGGCGGGCCAGTCCGGGAAAGTTGTGGGTCTCGCGCAGGAAATGGTGGGGATCAATGCCGTGGTGGCGGATCAGGCCAACCAGGGTGGCCCCGTAACGCCGCCAGTAGGAATTGCGCAACGCGTTGGCCTCCTCCTCGCCCAGTACCAGATGCTCGGCAAGGTAGGCGGTCATCGCCCGGTTGATGTGCGGAAAAATGTGCGGCCGGGCGTCGTGCAGGGTGTTGTCGAGGTCGAATATCCACGCCCTGCGGCGGGGTGCGGCCTGCATCAGCGATTGCGGATCAGCGTGCCCACACCCTGGTCCGTAAGCACTTCGAGCAGCAGCCCGTGCTCGACGCGGCCATCGATGATGTGCACGCTTTTCACGCCGCTCTTGGCGGCATCCAGCGCGGAAGCGATCTTGGGCAGCATGCCACCGTGGATGGTACCGTCCGCGAACAGGTCTTCGACCTGCTTCGGTGTGAGCCCCGTGAGCAGCTTGCCGTTCTTGTCCAGCACGCCAGGCGTATTGGTCAGCAGGATGAGCTTTTCCGCGTGCAGGATTTCGGCAAGCTTGCCGGCCACCAGGTCAGCATTGATGTTGTAGGACTCGCCATCCTCGCCCACGCCGATCGGCGCCACCACGGGGATGAACTCGCGCGTCTCGAGCAGCGAAATGATTTCCGGATCGATGCTCTGGATTTCCCCGACCTGGCCGATATCGAGCATTTTGGAGGCATTGTCCTTGTCGGGAACATACATTTTTCTGGCGCGGATGAAGGAACCGTCCTTGCCGGTCAGGCCGATGGCGCGGCCGCCGGCCTGGTTGATCAGGTTCACGATCTCCTTGTTCACCAGCCCGCCCAGCACCATCTCGACCACGTCCATGGTTTCCGCGTCGGTGACCCGCATCCCCTGGATGAACTCACCTTTCTTGCCTACACGCCTGAGCATTTCGTCGATCTGCGGGCCGCCGCCGTGCACGACCACGGGGTCCATGCCCACCAGTTTTAGCAGCACGACGTCGCGTGCGAACGAATGTTTCAGCTTCTCGTCCGTCATGGCATTGCCGCCGTACTTGATCACGATGGTCTTGCCGTGGAAGCGGCGGATGTAGGGCAGCGCCTCGGCCAGGATCTGGGCCTTCTGGGTGGCGTCGGTGGCGGAAATCGACATGGAGGGCTCGCGCGGATGCAAACGTGAAGCGCGGATTCTACCGCGACCGCTTCCAGCAAAGAAAAAGGCGGCCCGAGGTCCGCCTTTTTTTGTATCCAGGAATTACTGGAGCGAAAGCTTGCGGGCGGAAACGGCGGCCTTTTTGGGCAGTCGCAATTCCAGCACGCCGTCGTTGTACTTCGCCTGCGCCTGAGTTTCGTCGACCTCCTGTGCCAGGCTGAATGCGCGATGAATCTTGCCGACGAAGCGTTCGGCATGCAGCAGCTTTTCGCCCTGCTTGTCTTTTCGGCTGCGCTGGATTTCGACCGAAAACAGGCGCCGGCGGGGACGTTTCAAGAGGTTTATTAAATTCGGATTCTTCGGAGCCATTCGCGTATCGAATTGAACTGGGGGCGTCCCGGACCACAGTCAAGGCTTCTCTCCTCGGGGGAAAAACCTTTAACGATCAAGGCGCAAAGACTGCCAAGGGGAACTGTCATGAGGGATCGCACGGTCGCTTCGAACCGAACCGGGCTGCTATAGCCGGGACGGCCTACCCCTGGTCGCGCATCCACTACTGCCGGCGGACTCGTATGATTGAGCATGGCAAACCGGCAAAGGAACTGCCGGACCGGATTTTTGACCAAGTCCTGACACTGAGGAGATCGAGATGGAGTCGAAGAAATTCCTGGGTATGGCAATTGCTGCATCGGCCGCAGTGCTTTTCCTGGCGGGCTGTGCAAGCACTGGAGGGAGCGGCGGCAACCAGGCGACCGAAGCCAAAGTCACTTGCCAGGGCGGCAATGCCTGCAAGGGCCAAAGCGAATGCCACACGGCCAGCAACGACTGCGCGGGCCAGAACGCCTGCAAGGGCACCGGCTTCGTCAACCTCACGCCGGACGAATGCCGTAAAGCCACGGGCCGCAGTTGAGCCCGGCAAGCCACGGTTCGCCGCAGCAGGCAACAAATTCTCCAATCATGACAACCCATCCGGAACTGGGATTCGGGCTCGGTTTGCGCACCGATCATTACGAGGCAATCCTCGAATCGAGGCCGCGCGTCGACTGGTTCGAAGCCCTCAGCGAAAACTACCTCGTTCCGGGCGGCAAACCCCTGCACTACCTGGACCGGATCCGCGCCGATTTCCCCATGGTCCTGCATGGCGTGTCGCTTTCCATCGGCAGCACCGACCCGCTGGACCGCGAATACCTCAAAGCGCTGAAGGAACTCGCGCGCCGCGTGGAGCCCGCCTGGCTGTCGGACCACCTGTGCTGGACCGGCGTCGCGGGCAAGAACCTGCACGACCTGTTTCCGCTGCCTTACACCGAAACGGCGATTGATCACGTGGCGGCCCGCGTGCGCGAAGTCCAGGATTTCCTCGGCCGCCAGATCCTGCTGGAGAACGTGTCGAGCTACGTGAGTTTTCGCCAGTCAGCGATGAACGAATGGGATTTCCTGGCCGAAATCGCCAGGCGCGCCGACTGCCTGATCCTGCTCGACGTTAACAACATCTACGTAAGCGCCTTCAATCATGGCTTCGATGCCCATGCGTTCCTCGACGGCATTCCGGTCGACCGCGTGCGCCAGATTCATCTCGCGGGCCACAGCAATTGCGGCAGCCATATCATCGACACGCACGATGCTCCGATCATCGATCCGGTCTGGGACCTGTATGCCACCGCGGTCAAGCGCTTCCCCAATGTCGCCACCATGATCGAGCGCGACGACAACATTCCCGATCTCGCGGAACTGGTGAGCGAACTCGATCAGGCACGGCGCGTCGCCGCCACCGTCCTGCAGGCGGAATCGGTCGCCGCATGAGCAGCCTGGCGCTGACCGAATCCGCGTTTCAGGGCTACGTGCTTGGAATGGACTCCAGCATCGCCGGGGATATCACAGGGGAAATCTCCGGGGAAATCGTGGGAGAAAGCGACGAGTTCCGCCGCACCCGGCTGGACATCTATCGCGACGCTTACCGGCTCCGGCTCATCGAAGTGCTGGGCAACGACTACCCGGTCCTCAAGTCCTTCACCGGCGACGAAGGGTTCGAAACCATTGCAACCGGCTACATCGCGGCGCATCCGTCCGTATTCAGGAACGTGCGCTGGTTTGGCGCCGCCATCCCCGCCTTCCTGTGCGAGCAACCGGGCCATGCCGGCCGGCCCGTTCTCGCGGATCTGGCGCTGTTCGAATGGACGCTCGGGCTCGCTTTCGATTCTCCCGATCAACATGCGGTGGATTTCGCGGAGGTCGCCGCAGTGGCGCCGGAGGCCTGGTCCGACCTTCGTTTTCAGGCACACGCCTCACTGCATGTCCTCGAACTCGGCACCAATGCCGTGGCGATCTGGAAAGCGATCGAGGGGGACGAGCAGGACGCCATGCCCGAGGCAGTTTCCGAACCCGTCACCTGGGCGATCTGGCGCAAGGAGCTGTCGCCCTACTTCCGATCCCTGGCTCCCGATGAAGCCTGGGCGCTGGCGGCCATGCGCGACGGTGCCAGCTTCGGGGAAATCTGCGAGGGCCTGTGCGACTTCGTCACCGAAGACGTAGCCGCGCTGCGCGCCGCCCAATTACTGCGCGGCTGGGTGGATGAGGGCTGGATCGCTCGCCTGGAACTGTCTTAAGGGCAGCACTCACCGCAGAGGACGCGGATACCCTACGTGCGTAGCACGTCGGAGTACCCTTTTAGGACGCAAAGGAAACCGAAACAGAGAAAACACGCAAATCCAGGATTGTCCGTTGATTAACTCGCGATGTACGAGTACCAATACTTGTCGTCGCTTCGACCCCCAGTTTTTTATCTCGCACTTGTTTTTCCTCTGCGTCCTTTGCGTCCTCTGCGGTGAGTGCTGCTCTGGGTGGCAAGTGCGGTTTGACCTAGTGGT
>CAYODB010000264.1:0-4813 GCA_964402495.1 uncultured Bordetella sp. | reverse complement strand
CCCTGGCGCAGCCCGGAGTACCCTTTTAGGCGCAGAGTACGCAGAGGACGCGGAGTGAAAGAAAGCGAATTGTCGGGTGAAATTATCGGCGCCGCAATCGAAGTTCACCGCATTCTCGGCCCAGGGTTGCTCGAGTCCGTTTACGAGGAAGCGCTGACGATGGAACTTCGGGACTCTGCGTACTCCGCGCCCTCTGCGCCCTCTGCGCCCTCTGCGCCCTCTGCGCCCTCTGCGCCCTCTGCGCCTAAAAGGGTACTCCGGGCTGCGCCAGGGTATCTGCGTTGGGTTTAGGTTCAGATGAATCTAGCTGAAAACGTCGTCCACTTCGCCCGCGCGCTGCGCAAAGCGGGCGTGCCGGTCGGGCCGGACCGGGTGCTGGACGGGCTGCGCGCCCTGGAACTTGCCGGCATCGAGAAGCGCGAGGATTTCTACTGGACGCTGGCATCCGTCTTTCTGTCCCGTCACGAGCACTTCGAACTCTTCGACCACGCGTTCCGGCTGTTCTGGCGCGAGCGCCATCTGCTCGACCGCGCGTTGCTGCAATCCGGACAGGCAACGCCGGCCAGGAACCAGCAGGATCAAACCCCGAACCGCATCGCCGAGGCGCTGGGCCTGACGAAGAAAGTGCCGATGCGGGCGGAGAAGCAGGACGTCGAACCGGACGCCGCGCTCAGCGCGTCCGAAGTCGAGCGCCTGCAGCGCCAGGATTTCGAGACCATGACCGCGGAAGAGCTGGAGCAGGCCAAACGCCTGATCGCGGGCCTGCGCCTGCCGATCCCGCAGATCCGCACCCGGCGCCTGCATCCCGATCCGCATGGCCGGCAAGTCGACCTGCGCGCGAGCCTGCGCGCCAGCCTGCGCGGCAACGCCGACATCATTCCGCTGCGCCGGCGGTCGCACCGCCGCCGCCATCCGCCGCTGGTCGTGCTCTGCGACATCTCCGGCTCCATGAGCCGCTACTCGCGCATGTTCCTGCATTTCCTGCATGCCATCACCAACGACCGCGACCGCGTGCACAGCTTTGTATTCGGTACCCGGCTTACCAACGTGACCCGGCATCTGCGGCATCGCGACGTCGACATTGCGCTGGGCGCGGTATCGCAGGCCGCCGCCGACTGGTCCGGCGGCACGCGCATCGGCTCGACACTGAAGGAATTCAACCAGCGCTGGTCGCGCCGCGTTCTCGGACAGAACGCCGTGGTCATGCTGATCAGCGACGGACTCGACCGCGATGCGGGCGAGGACCTCACCGGGCAGATGGAGCGCCTGCACAAATCCTGTCACCGGCTGATCTGGCTCAATCCGCTTTTGCGTTTCGAAGGTTTCGAACCCCGCGCTATCGGCGTGCGCGCCATGCTGCCGCACGTCGACGAGTTCCTGCCCGTGCACAACGTCGAAAGCCTGCTCGACCTGGCGCGATCGCTGCAGCCAGATCGCCCGTCCTTCCTATCGCCGTCACGATCATCCACGCTCGCCGCTTGAGTCGTATTCGCCGCACCGTCCCGGTGCGCAGCGTTCACAATCAGGCGCGCGACGCCACCGGTTACCGCAATGCGGAACGCGCCGCCGCCAGACTTCCCGCAAAAAACTGCAATGGCGCAGGCATTTGCGTGCAGCCCGACGCCGTTCCCGTCGTCGTGTATGATTATTGCATAGGTACCTGCTCGATCCCTTCATTCTCTTCGACGACGATCAGCCATGAGCTTCTTCAGTGTCGATATGCGCGTACTGCGTTCCTTTATTTCGGTCGTCGAGACCGGCAGCGTCACCGAAACCGCGCGCCGCCTCGGACGTACCCAACCGGCCATCACCCTGCAGATGAAGCGTCTGGAGGACCTGACCGGAAAAATCCTGTTCAGGCCGGATAGCCGGCGCCCGGTTCTGACCGAACAAGGCGACCTGGTGCTGTCGTACGCCAAATCCATCCTGCGCCTGCATGATGAACTGCAGACCAAGCTGTCGTCGCCGGACATCGAAGGCCATGTCGTGCTTGGCACGCCGGATCTTTACGCGGCTTACCTGCTGCCGTCGATTCTCGCTCTGTTCCGCAAATCCTTCCCGCGCATCCAGGTGGAATTGCGCTGCTCACTGTCCACGCCGCTGGTCAATCTGGTGCAGCACGGCGAAGTCGACATTGCGCTGGTCACGCGCATGCCCGGCTTTACCGGTGGCCAGGTGGTGCGCCAGGAACAACTGATCTGGGTCATGGGCGAAGGCGCCGACGTGCATCTCGCGGAGCCGGTGCCGCTGGCAGTGCTGCCCGCGGGCAACATCTATCGCGATTATGCGATCGAGGGGCTCGAGCGCCAGGGTCGAAAATGGCGCATCGCCTGCGTCAGCGAAAGCGTGGGGGGCCTGCAGGCGGCGGTCTTCGCCGGCATGGCCGTAACCGTGCTGTGCAAGAGCGCGCTGGTGCACGGCATGAAGCAGATCGGCATCAACGAATATTTTCCGCCGCTGCCCAAGGTCGATCTGCTGTTGTATCGCGCCTCGGGCCAGGCCACGCCTGCGGCCACCGCGCTGCATGAATACCTCGCGCACTATCTGGGCACGCTCAATGCGGAGGGCCGCGCCACCATCGAAGGCATCGCGCATTCGGCCGCGTCGCTCCACAAGTCGAACGGGACAGCCGCGGTCACCGACATCGCCGGCGCCCGCCGCGCCTCAGTCGCTGCTCACGAAACCCGGCCAGCGGCCTGAAGCGGGCGCGGCCGCCTCGAATGCGGCGGCTACGCGGAAAATGCGCCCTTCTTCCAGCCACGGCGCGATGATCTGCAACCCAATCGGCAAGCCGTCACGATCGAAGCCGCAGGGAATTGTTGCCGCCGGCAAGCCAGCCAGATTGACTGGCCAGGAAAATGGCGACCAGCCCAGGTGCGCATCCACCGGACGGTTGTCGATTTCGTCCACGCCCAGCGTTCCGGCGGCAAATGCGGTGACGGCCACTGTCGGCGTGATGATGACCTGCGCGCGCCCGAAGGCCTGCAGGAACTGGCCGCGCAACTGCGTGCGGCGATGCATCGCATCGACGTAATCCGTGCCCTGATACTGTTTCCCGCGCGCAATGACGTCGCGGTATTCGCGGTCCGATGACGCCAGCGCCTGCTGGTCGCGCGTAAGTACCGCGGCCGCCTGCTCGACGTACGCGATCGGCTTGAGGGTGCGTTCGAGCACGTCGGGATCAAATCCAAGGTCGTCGGCGACCAGTTCTGCACCTAGATCGGCAAAGATACGCAGTGCCGCGGCGAATGCCTCGCGCACGTCCGGCGCAACGGCGGCAAAGCCCAGATCCGCCGTGAAGGCGATGCGCACGCCGTCGAGGCGCCCGATGCTAGTGTCGTAATGCCGCGGCCCGAGCGGCAGGCTTGCCGCATCGCGTGCATCGTGACCGGCGATGACTCCCAGCATCAGCGCCGCATCGCGCACATTCCTGGCGATCGGCCCGGTATGTGCCAGCGAAGCCCACGATGGCGGAAAGAAACCGGGCGCGCGCGGCACCAGGCCGAACGTGGGCTTGATGCCGAACACGCCGCAGAACGAGGACGGCACGCGGATAGAGCCTACGCCGTCCGTGCCCAGCGCGAGCGGACCACAGCCCGCGGCGACCGCTGCCGCAGCGCCGCCGCTCGAACCGCCGCTGGTGCGGTCGAGCCGCCACGGATTGCGCGTGACGCCGGACACCGGACTGTCGGCGGTGAGTTTGTAGCCGGATTCGCAGGTCGTTGTCTTACAGGTGATGATTGCCCCGGCATTGCGCAACGAAGTGACCACCGCCGCGTCGACCTGCGGAACGAAGTCCGCGAAAGCCGGGGCCCCGCCGCGCGCCGGCACACCGGCGACGAAGACAAGGTCCTTGATCGTGACGGGCACGCCGGCGAGCGGCCCCATCGCTTCACCGCTACTCCACGCCTTCGTCGCGATTGCGGCCTGCGCGCGCGCCGACTCGAATGTCCGCGTCACCATGACGTTGCAAAGCTCATCGGTCTTCAGCAGCGCACCGATTACCTCCTCGATGACGTCCAAGGGCGTGAAATTGCCGTGGCGATAACCGTCGAGCAGATCGGTTGCGGGCAGGCGCGCCAGTTCACCGACATGCGTCGCCTGCTGCTCGTGCAAACCTCCGGCTGCGGGCATCAATTCTTACCGCCACCCGCCAACAGGCTCGCCACCGCGCGGCGCGTGAGGACGCCTATCAGGCTGGCTCGATACTGCGCATCGCCGTGCATGTCAGCATTGAGCCCCTCGGCGGGAAAACGAAATCCGGTCAGCGCATCCGGCGAAAACTTTTCCGACAATAACGCTTCGAGCGCCGTGGCGCGGAACACGCTCGGCGCAGCGCCGGTTACGGCAATGCGTACACGCGAGGATGTTTTGGCAACGAATACGCCGACCAGTGCATAGCGCGAAGCCGGACTGCGGAATTTCTCATAGGCTGCCTTCACCGCAACCGGAAATGTCACCTGAAGAATGATCTCGCCAGGTTCGAGCGCAGTCTCGAACATCCCGGTAAAAAAGTTCTCCGCGACGATTTTGCGCGTGCTGGTGGTAATCGTCGCGCCGAGCGCGAGCAATGCAGCCGGATAGTCTGCCGCCGGATCATTGTTCGCGATCGATCCACCAATCGTGCCGCGGTTGCGCACCTGCGGATCGCCGATGCCGCCGGCCAGCGCGGCTAAGGCCGGAATCAGCCGGCGCACGACCGCAGAGCCGGCCACGTCCACATGGCGCGTCATCGCGCCGATGCCGATCTCATCCTTGCCAACACGAATGCCTCGCAACTCGGCCAGACCACCGAGATCCACCAGTCCCGGAG
>CAYODB010000263.1:0-4836 GCA_964402495.1 uncultured Bordetella sp. | reverse complement strand
CACCCCGATCACCAAACCGCTGATCTGCACGCTGCCGCTGGCGGACCGCGGTCCGGGCGTGCAGGCCGAAACCGTGGTGCTGGACATCAGTATCGGCGGCGTGGCGCTGCTGGACAATCAAGCCGCGGACGGCTTCAAGGTGGGGGATGTCTTCGAGAACTGCCGCATCGGGCTCCCTGAAGCGGGCACGCTGGTGGTATCGCTCGCAGTACGCACATCGCTCGCTACGGCCCTCAAGAATGGAACGAGCTTTCGCCGCTGCGGGTGCCAGTTTTTGAGCCTTGCCCCTTCGTTCGAAAGCCTGGTGCAGCGCTACATCATGCTATTGGAACGCTCGCGCACTTTCCGCAAGTAGGTTTTGGGGTGAGGTTTGGAGTCTCAATTCTTTTCCTCACCCCTTACTCCTGGTCATACCTGCATATTCATCATGTCCTGGTAGGCCGTCACCACGCGATTGCGCACCTGGACCGCGGTCTGGAAGGAGATACTGGCTTTCTGCATTGAAATCATGACGTCTTGCAGGTTTACGTTCGGATCGCCTTTTTCGAAGGCCTGGGACAGGTTGGTTGCCTGGTTTTCGGCGCCGCTCACCTGCTCCAGGGACGAGCGCAATATCTGCGCGAAGTCCGTCCTGACGGGTGCATCGGCCGCCGGGGCTTTCTGGCCTCCTGAAGCGATTTCCTGCATCGCCCGGATCTGGCTCAACACGCTTTCCACGGATATTCGGTCCATTGTGCGGTCCCCCTGGCGCTCGCGCGCCTTAAGTAACGGTATTCAGTCGGTACTGCTGCAGCTTGTTGCGTAGTGTGCGTTCGCTAATCCCGAGGCGCTCCACAGCAGCGCGACGCGATCCGTCCACGGTGGCCAGCGTCTGCAGGATATACAGGCGCTCCAGCGACCGGAGATCAAACTTGCCCGCCAGGACCTTGACTGCGTTGACCAATTCGTCGTTTGTCGGCGACCCGTCTTGCAAGTTTGTCGTCGGCATCTGGTGATCGTTGTTGTCCATATGTGCAATCCAGTTAGGCGATAGCGGCACAATACGCCTCCCGCCCGCGAACCCTGCCCCGATAAAGCGGATAAAAGCCCCTCTTTTCACCGGTTTGAATTGCCCCGTGCTCGCCATAATCGCCGTCATCCGGAATCCGCTAGCCAACAGGCCGGCGGGGACATCCCGCAGACGCAATTTCTTTGAGGTGATTCGATGGCTGGAACCGCAGTACAGACCCTGCAGCAGTTGAGCGGCCCGGGCGGGCGACAGATTGTCGCGCTGATCCTGTCGGTAGCCACCGCGGTCGCGCTTGCCATGGGTGCGTGGATTTGGAGCCAGGCTCCGGATTATCGCGTGCTTTTTTCGAACGTGAACGATCGCGACGGCGGCGCGATCATCGCCGCGCTGACCCAGATGAACGTGCCTTACAAGTTTGCCGACGGTGGCGGCGCCATTCTCGTGCCGGCCACGCGCGTGCATGAAGCAAGGTTGAGGCTCGCGAGCCAGGGCCTGCCCAAAGGCAGCCTGGTCGGGTTCGAACTGATGGAATCGCCGAAACTCGGCACCAGCCAGTTTCTCGAGCAGTTGAATTATCAGCGCGCCCTCGAAGGCGAGCTCGCGCGCTCGATTCAGTCAATCTCCGCTGTCGCCGCCGCGCGGGTGCACCTGGCGATCCCGAAGCCCAGCGTCTTTATGCGCGAACAGCAGAAACCCAGCGCATCGGTCCTGATCAATCTGAATGCCGGCCGCGCACTCGAGCCCGGACAAGTCAGCGCGATCCTGCACCTGGTCTCCAGCAGCGTCTCCGACCTGCCGGTGAAGAATGTCACCGTGGTCGACCAGAACGGCACGCTGCTTTCCGCGCAGTCCGACACGCAGCAACAGACCGGACTCGAACCCGGCCAGCTCAAATACGTAAAGACGATGGAGCAGGACTACGCGCAGCGCATCGAAGCCATCGTGCTACCCGTGGTCGGCAACGACAATGTGCACGCCCAGGTCGCCGCGGACATCGACTTCTCGCAGACCGAACAGGCGGAGGAAGTATATCGTCCGAATCAGACCCGGGATGCCGCGGCGATTCGCAGCCAGACCTCGAGCGAATCGAACAGCGGCCCCGGCGCAACCCAGACTGGTGGCGTTCCCGGCGCCATGTCGAATCAACCATCCTCACCTGCGACGGCCCCGATCAACGGCCAGCCCGAGGCGCCGGGCGCAGTCGCCGCATCGCCCGCTCCTGCGAGTAGCGGCAATACCAACAAGAACTCCGCGGTGAACTACGAAGTCGACAAGTCGCTCAAGCACATCCGCCACAGCACGGGCAACGTCAAACGGCTGTCGGTCGCCGTCGTGGTGAACTATCGCAAGATCATCGCCAAGGACGGCAAGATTTCCTACAAACCGCGCAGCAATGACGAGATGGCGCAGATCAACAAACTGGTACGCGAAGCCATGGGTTACACCGAGACTCGCGGCGACACCGTTACCGTGGCCAATACGGCGTTCACCGTGCCGGAAGCGGAAGACCTGCAATCGGAACCGTTCTGGAAACAGCCGGGCACGTGGGAGCTGGGACAGGAAGTCGGCAAGAATCTGCTGATCGCCGGCCTGGTGCTGTTCCTGTTCTTCAAAGTGCTGCGTCCGATGTTTCGCAGCGCATTGACCCCGCCCGTGATCGAACCCAAGGGGTTGCCGTTCCCAGTCGCCGGTGCGCAACTCGTGGTCCCGGGCGTACCGTCCTATCAGAACAACCTCGAATCGGCCAAGCAGCTTGCCAACAAGGAACCAAAACTCGTCGCCAACATCGTTCGCTCCTGGGTGGCCAGCGAGTGAGCGTTGTAGGCATCGAAAAAAGCGCGATTCTGCTCCTGACACTGGGAGAAGAAGCTGCCGCCGCAGTGCTCAAGCATCTCGCACCGCGCGAAGTCCAGAAGCTGGGCGAGGCCATGGCGGCCATGAAAAGCGTCACCAGGGAGAACATCGGTGGCGTGCTCGGGGAATTCCACAAGGCGGCGGGTGAAAGAACGTCGCTGGGAATGGATTCCGACGAATATATCCGCAGCGTCCTCAACAAGGCGCTCGGGGGCGACAAGGCCTCAGGCCTGATCGACCGCATTCTGCGGGGCGGCGATGTCAGCGGCATCGAAGGCCTGAAATGGATGGATGCGCCCTCGGCCGCCGAACTGATCAAGAACGAACACCCACAGATCATCGCCACGATCCTGGTGCATCTGGAGCGCGACCAGGCAAGCGAAATCCTCGGGTTGATGACGGAGCGCACGCGCAATGACGTGGTCCTGCGCATTGCGACCCTCGATGGGATCCAGCCCTCGGCGTTGAAGGAACTCAACGACGTCTTGACGAAGCTGCTTTCCGGAAACAACAACCTCAAGAAGAGCCCAATGGGCGGCGTGCGCACTGCGGCGGAGATCATGAACTTCATGCCGGGAACGGTGGAAGGCACCGTAATGGAGAACATCCGCGGCTACGACGCCGATCTGGCGCAGAAGATACTCGACGAAATGTTCGTGTTCGACAACCTGAACGAGATCGACGATCGGGGCATACAACTGGTCCTGCGCGAAGTGCAATCCGAATCCCTCATCGTGGCGCTGAAGGGGGCCAGCGAAGAATTGCGCGAAAAGATCTTCAAGAACATGTCGACCCGCGCCGCGGAAACGCTGCGCGAAGACCTCGAATCCAAAGGCCCCGTTCGCCTGTCCGAAGTCGAGGCCGAACAGAAGGAAATCCTCAAGCTGGTGCGACGCCTCGCCGACGAAGGCCAGATCGCACTTGGCGCCAAGGGAGACGATGCGTTCGTCTGAGTATTTCTCAGCCACGGACACTGCTTTTCCGAGCCCCTAACCACCAGCCACCGACCGCCCATATATGGCCGCGCCGAACGTCATTCCAAAAGAGCACCTCCGCGCCTTCGAGCGCTGGGAGCTCAATAGCTTCGATGCGCCGGGCCCTCGTACCGTGGTCTCGTTGACGACCGTTGCGCAGGTGGAGAAGATCCATCAGCAGGCACAGCGTGACGGCTACGAGGCAGGGCTCAAGGAGGGCAGGCAGCGCGCCGCATTGGATGCGCAACGGCTCCTTGCCATTGCCACTGCTTATTCCGCCGGAATCGACGAACTCGATCAGCAGATTGCGCAACAGGTGCTCGATGTCGCACTCGACCTCGCGCGCCAGATGCTGCGAGGCGCGCTCGAGGTGAAACCGCAACTGATCCTGCCGGTGATCCAGGAAGCGATACGCAGCTTGCCGGTTCTCGGAGACCAGAGGCGCCTGAACCTGCATCCAGAGGATGCCGTGCTCACGCGCGAGCTCGCCGGAGCATCGCTGAGCGCTGCCGGGTGGACCATCGTCGACGATACCGCGGTCGCTCGCGGCGGCTGCGTGGCAGCAACATCGCACGGCGAAGTCGATGCCACGATGAATGCGCGCTGGCGCCGCATTGTCAGCGCTCTCGGCCGCGATGGCAATTGGCTCGCAAGCGACGAGGAGCAAGCCAGCGCATGAACACCGAATTCCAGGCCGCGGGCGCCGGACGCATACAGCGGCTCACAGGCTTTCTGGCCGATTGCCGCACGCGGATCGATTCGAGCCAGGCACTGGCCCCAAGCGGTTATCTCACGCGCGCCGCCGGGCTGATCATGGAGGCGGTCGGCCTCAAACTCGCCGTGGGAAGCACCTGCATGCTGCTGCTCCCGAACGGCAATTCGGTCGAGGCAGAAGTCGTCGGGTTTTCCGGCGATCGCCTCTATCTGATGCCCTCGCAGGACGCCTACGGGCTGACACCGGGAACGCGTGTCGTACCCGTCGAAGCCGCGGTTACGGCC
>CAYODB010000262.1:0-4911 GCA_964402495.1 uncultured Bordetella sp. | reverse complement strand
TGAACATTGAAGCGCTTGTGACGGCCTTGCTGTGTCTGCTGTCGGGGGAGGCGGGCGGGGGATCGCCGGGAAATTTCGATGAAGCGATGCTTTGATCAGTTAAGGAGACGACACGGTTCATGTGAATTCCTTTCACAACGGTCCTGCATAACTCTGCCGCAGCGCCTTATTGCAATGGTTATGCCATGAAATATATCTCCATTAATTACATATAGTTAACGATAAATTTGTAGAATCACAACTACAAAACTGTAGTGATAAAGCGACAACGCGTAGCGACATCGTTGAAGACGCCTGTTTACGCTGGGGAAAACTGGGCGGCGAGCGCAGCCACGAGTAAATGCCGACTGCCTGCGACAGGGCGTTGCGCCCCGTAACTCATTGCCGTGCCTGAAAAAATAGCTCGATGGCGTTGCGAGGGCGGAGGCCGAATTGCGGCACAGTGCGTTGTCTGCCGCTCGAATCGCGACGGCCCGCGCGTGGGTCCGCCGCCGCCCAGCGTCTTTTGAAACATGGTCCGTTCGGGCCATCCCCGCACGCGCTCGCGACCATGCTTCGGGCGTACTGTGGCTCCCTCGCCGACAAAGCATCTGCTGGTCGCGATTTATGGCTTTCGGCGATCACCGGCTTTTCGCGATCACCGGCTTTCCGCGAGCACAGCGCGCCGCAACCACCGGCACCGCGATGCGGTGTCCTGGCGATCGGCGGCAGGTTTTCAGGGGACAGCGTTGTGCCTGGTTGCCGCCGCCATCTCCCGCCCTGAGGAGGACGGGCTGGCGACGGATCTGCACCAGGGCCTTGCACCAAGGTTTTGAAAAATGAAATCAGGACAACGCATCCCGGCATCAGATTCCCCGGACCCCGAGTTGCGCTCCGCCGATTCCGGGCGTGTCAACTTGCCCGAGCCGGTGATATGCAACGTCCTCGTCGTCGAGGACGATCCCCACCTGCTTTTCGCGTTGCGGGAACTGCTGGATGGTCCGGATCGGAATGTCGTCGTCGCGGAAACCGGCGCCGAAGCCTTGCGTTGCTTCCTGATCAGCGATTTCGCCGTCATCATCCTGGACGTGAAGATGCCGGATATGGATGGCTTTGCGGCCGCACGGCTGATTCGAAAGCGCGAGCAATCGCGCAATACTCCGATCATTTTCCTGACCGGCTCCGGCGCGGACGCTGCTTCCATCTTTCGCGGTTACGAGGCGGGGGCCGTGGACTATCTGGTCAAGCCGGTGGTGCCGCAGATCCTGACGGCAAAAGTATCGGTATTCATCGACCTCTACCGGAACAGCGCGGCGCTCAGCCGGGAAATCGCCGCGCGCAAACTGATCGAGGAGGACCTGCGCAAAGCCGGGGAGAGGCTGCGCGCGTCAACGGCGCAAATCGAGTCGGAGCGCGAGGACGAGCGCACCCGCCTGGCGCGCGAGATCCATGACGGACTCGGACAGGCATTGACGGGGTTGAGGATGGACCTGTCGTGGCTGGAGAGAAGGCTTCCCGGGGATCAGGTGGAGGCGGCCGCGAGGACGAAATCGATGTTCCGGCTCGTTGATGCGACAATTCAATCCGTGCGCAGGATTTCTTCCACGCTAAGGCCCCAGGTGCTGGATGACGTGGGGCTCATTGGCACCCTGAGATGGCAGGCGACGGAGTTTCAGGTTCGCACCGGCATCCGCTGCAAAGTCGATCTGCCGGCGGAGGAACCCGTCGTGGACCGTGTGCGCGCAACCGCGGCCTTCCGCATACTCCAGGAGGCCCTGGCCAACGTGGCACGCCATGCCGGCGCAACGCGAGTAGACATAGGCTTGCAGGTGGATACCGACAATCTCATACTGAAGATTGTCGATAACGGGCGGGGGGTGTCGGAGGCGCAGTTGCAGGATCCGAAATCGCTCGGCCTCCTTGGAATCCGCGAGCGGGCGTTCCTTCTCGCGGGCACTGTTGCCATCGAGGGCAAAGGCGGCAAGGGAACGACAGTCACTCTTTCGATCCCGCTTCGCCCCGGCCCCATGCCGTGGTTGCCCGCGATGCGTCGTGGCATTGCGCAGGGAAACCGAGAGCGATTTTCCGGGTAGCCGTCGTTGCGCGAGAGCATGGGCCAATGAATATCCTTATTGCAGATGATCACCCGCTGGTTCGACAGGGCCTGAAGCAGCTTCTAGGCTCCGAATCCGACATGGCGGTGGTCGGCGAAGCGAAAAATGCCGACGAGACGCTTGACCTCGCCCGCAAGCTGGACTGGGACGTGCTCATCCTCGATTACTCCATGCCCGGCGGGAACGGCCTGGTGGTGCTCAAGGAACTCAAGCGCGCCTACCCGCGGCGCCCCGTGCTCATCCTGAGCATGCACCCGGAAGACGCGATCGCGATTTCCGTGCTGCGGGCCGGCGCGGCGGGTTACATCAACAAGGAGTGCGCGTCCGAAGAGCTCCCGCTCGCCATCAGAAAGGCCGTCAGCGGCGGCAAGTACGTCAGCACCTCACTGGCCGAGAAGCTTGCCGTCGAACTCGAAGGCGCCTCGCATGTCCGTCCGCACGAATCGCTGTCCGACCGCGAATATCGCGTCATGTGGATGATCGCGTCCGGAAAGTCGATCACCACGATCGCGGAGGAATTGTCCCTGAGCCCCAATACGGTAAGCACCTACCGGATCCGCATCCTCAAGAAGCTCAAGCTCGAACACAATGCGGATCTGGTCCGCTACGCAATCAAGCATCGGCTCATGGAGTAACCGGCCCGGCCGCGCTTCCTGCGCCCGCCTGTTGCGCTGATCGTCCCGCTGCAACAGATCCGCATTCTGCCCTGGAGATATGCGCTGTCCTTATGCGCCGGCGCCCGGGGTGGCAACAACTTTCGAGGAGGGAGACGGTCATGACAGATCAGCGCAATCCTCGTTCCCGGAAAACACCACGGGAAGCACCACCAGAAACACCACCGGAAACACCACCGAAAACATCACGGCAAACACCGGATCGAAGCGAAATGCTGCGCGCCCTGCACGCGTTCAAGAGCGGTGACTTTTCCGTGCGGATGCCATCCAGCCTTGCCGGTGTCGACGGCGAGCTCGCCGGTGCATTCAACGACCTCGCCAGGGTGGGTGAGGCCATGACGGAGGAGCTTGCCCGCATTCGCAACCTGGCCGGCAACGCAGGCTTGCCGGTCGCCGAAAGCCAGCGGCGACGAACGACGGACAGCGCGGACGAGCTCGCGGCCCGCCAGGCGGAAGCGCAGCTACGCGAGGAGGCTCTGCAGCGCACCAACCGGCAACTGCGGCAGAATGCCCGACAATTGTCCGAGCAGATGAAGCAGATCGAGGACAAGAACAGGCAGGTCGAGCTGGCCAAGGCGTCGCTCGAGGAGAAGGCTGGGCAACTGGCGTTGAGTTCGCGTTACAAGTCGGAATTTCTGGCCAATATGTCGCACGAGCTGAGGACACCGCTGAACAGCCTGCTCATCCTGGCGCAGATGCTGGCGGAAAATCCGGCCGGCAATCTCACCTCGAAGCAGGTCGAATTTGCCCAGACCATCGAGGCCGCGGGCAATGACCTGCTTGCCTTGATCAATGACGTCCTCGACCTGGCGAAGATCGAATCCGGTACCGTCACGCTGCACTTCACCACGGAGAGCTTCGCGGAGCTGCAGGATTACCTGAATCGTGCATTCCAGCAGATCGGGCACGACAAGGACCTGCAATTCCGGATCTCGATCGACCGGGACCTGCCGCCCGCGATCCGCACGGACGCGAATCGCCTGCGGCAGATCCTGAAGAACCTGCTTTCCAACGCATTCAAGTTTACGCCGGGAGGCGTCGTGTCGATGAATGTCGCCGTGGCGGCTTCCGGCTGGTCTGCGGGACACCCGGTGCTCGACGGCGCGGCGAAAGTCGCTGCATTCGCGGTCATAGACACCGGCATTGGCATCTCGGCGGACAAGCAGCAGATCATCTTCGAAGAGTTCCGGCAGGCCGATGGAACGACCAGCAGGCATTTCGGCGGCACCGGCCTGGGCCTGTCGATCAGTTCCCGGCTGGCCAATCTGCTGGGGGGCGAGATCACCGTGCAAAGCACTTCCGGCAACGGCAGTACGTTTACGCTTTACCTGCCCTTTGTGCCGAAATCAGAGGGCGACGACTCCGGTGTTGCCGACGGGTCACGCGACGAACCGGACCAGGCCACGGTGGAGGTGGTTGCGGCGGAAGCGTTGCTCTGGAATCCGGGCGCGGAGGCGCCTTCCTCCCAACACGGTCCGCTGCCACGCACCGGCAAGGGGATGCCCGAACTCGCGGGCAGTAAGGTGCTGCTCGTCGATGACGACACGCGCGGCATCTTCGCGCTGACCAGCGTCCTCGAACAGCATGCCATGACGGTGATGAACGCCGAGACCGGCGCGGATGCCATCGAGATTCTGAAGAAAAATCCGCAGATCGACATCATCCTCATGGACATGATGATGCCAGGGCTGGATGGATACGCCACGATCCGCGGTATACGCAACCTCGAGCATTTCAGGAGTGTGCCGATCATCGGCGTCTCGGCCAGGGCCATGAAGGGCGACGCCGAGAAGGCCATCGAGGCGGGGGCATCGGACTACCTCTCCAAACCCGTGGGCATCGGCCATCTGCTGTCCGTCATCCGGGCCTGGCTTGCCGGTGAAAAAAAGTGCTGAGTACTGGGTGCTGAGTACTGGGTGCAGAGTGCTGGGTGCTGAGTGCTGAGAAAAGCAGGGCTGGGTGCACCCAGCACCCACACCGAGGACGCCGCACCGCCTGTCTAGGTCGCGATGAGTTCCGGAAGCAGGCGGAGGTACTCGCGTTTGACCACCGCATAGCATTCGCAAACGCGCGATTCGAGTTTGGTTCGGTCCAGCACGGTGATTGTTCCCCGGCTGTAGTGGATCAGTCCGGCCGCCTGCAGG
>CAYODB010000261.1:0-4921 GCA_964402495.1 uncultured Bordetella sp. | reverse complement strand
CAGTCGATCGTGAACTGAGCCGAAAAGGTGACTGCTGGGACAATGCGCCGACCGAGAGTCTGTGGGGGTCGCTGAAAGTAGCGCGTTTGCATGGCCGGCGCTTCGAGACGGGAGGGCGGCGATGGACGAGGTGATCGACTGGATGACCTTCTACAATCATCGCAGACTGCATTCGACCCTGGCCTATGTCAGTCCGATGCAGTACTAGCAGAACTGGCTCACAGAGAAGCAGCGAGCCGCATGACAGGCTCGGCTATGGGATACGGAAAACAGGGGCAAGGTCATTCTCTTGGACGTTAAATCCATGGTGCTCCTATCGAAGAGAAATTGAGTTTGATCGGCCGGTAAGGCATATCGTCACACTGGCGCTCAAGATTCATCCGGCCTTGCGAATCGCCGTGACGTTGGCGCCGGCGCACAGCGCGTCGAGATAGTTCGCCCAGTTGGTCATCATCTCCCTGCGGCCGTCCAGGTACTTCGCGCCGTTGTAGCTGCTGCCGGCCGCGTTCCTCGCTCGTGAGCCCGCCATCGCCTCGACCCGCATCTCGGGCTACCTGCTTGACCCACAGCGCAATCGACCAGGGCGTGGACCCAAACTCCCGGGATAACTCGCGAGGCTTAAGCCCCGCACGTACCAGTTCCACTATTTTCCGCCGGAATTCCGGCGCATAACGATTCTGTTTGCTCGCCATTGCAGACTCCTCCAGCACCAACGTTGAGGTGTCCACGGAAGGGGGTCAAGTTCATAGGCGCAGTTCCTGCATCAATTGGAAGTCATCTACCAACGCTCAAAGGGCACGAATTGCAACCCTTTGCCGCGCAATAACAAAGCTGGTGAGTGCCCCAAGATGACGCAGGAATACCAACAGAGATTGCCGATCCTTCGACAGCCGAGCTGGCGGAATGCGGCATTGAGTGCCTCAACTGGTTCATGGCGCGAGAATCAAACCGGCCAAAAGCCGTCAAACCATGCCAATCCAACGGGGCGGGAATCCAACTTGTGGGTTGGTTTGTGGGTAGGCCGTAAGCTAGAAGAATTTCTATCTGTATATCAATGCATTAGGGATCTACTTGGCGGAGAGGGTGGGATTCGAACCCACGTGCCAGGTCTCCCTGACCATCTGATTTCGAGTCAGCGCCGTTATGGCCACTTCGGTACCTCTCCGGAGTTGTACTGCCGACGTTCATGATATTTTACCAGCCGATGGTCGCCTTTGCGAATAAACGCCGTGCTTCGCGCCGGGTTCAGGTGCCGGAGACGGCGGCACATGCCAAGCGCCGTGCATTTTCCACATACAAGGTGGTTGCGGCGGCGCTGCTGATCATCCTCCCGTCCTGCGATCCCGGTACGCTGATCCAGCGCCCTGTCCTGCCTTTCGGCCTGACCGATGAACTGGTGGTACTGGTCCGCAACAGCCCCTCCACCCGATTCCTCGGGGCCGACGGCAAGTACGTCGGCATCGAGCAGGACCTGCTGGAAATGTTCGCTAAGGACATCGGGATGAAGCTGCGCCTGGTGGAGTATTCCAACTTTGCGGATATCTTGCCCGCCCTGAGCCGGAATACCGCGCATTTTGCAGCGGCCGGCCTCAGCGCGACCGAGGAACGGCGGCGCGATTTCCTGTTTGGCCCCGCATACCAGTCCGTGCAGAAAGTCGTCGCCTACAATACGGACCGGCCGCGTCCGCGCAGTGTGCGGGATCTCGTCGGCAAACGCGTTGCCGCCATGGCGGGCACCAGCGGCGCCGAGCAATTGCGCATCGAACGGGAGTCCGTCCCGCAATTGCGCTGGGATGAAATACCCATCGGCGATGGCATCGCGCTCCTGGACGAGCTTGCAGACGGGGAGCACGACTATGTAGTGACCGACTCCAACGTGGTCGATCTGGCGCAGAATTTCCTGCCGAACATCGCGCGTGCTTTCCACCTCGGCACACCGGAAACGCTTGCATGGGCACTCCCTAAAGGCGCCAGCCCACTGCTTGTAAATCAGATCAGCGATTTCTTCCTCCGCATCAACAGCAGCGGCGCGCTGCGCGTGCTGCTCGATCGCTACTACGGGCATATCGAGCGACTGGACCAGGCCGATGTCACCGCGTTCCTGCAGCGGCGGGCAACCGTGTTGCCGCAGTATCGCGGCGCATTTGAGGAAGCGCAGGAATTGACTGGCATCGACTGGAGGCTTCTCGCCGCACTGGGCTTCCAGGAATCGCACTGGAATCCGCTTGCCACCAGCCCCACCGGCGTGCGCGGGCTGATGATGCTCACGTCGGAAACCGCCGACCGCATGAACGTCAGCGATCGACTGGATCCGCACCAGAATATCCTGGCCGGCGCCCGCTATCTGCGCATGCTCAAGGACACATTGCCGGAACGCATCCCGGAACCGGACCGGACCTGGATGGCGCTCGCATCGTACAACGTCGGCTACGGACACCTTGAGGATGCGCGAATCCTGACGCAACGGCGCGGACTGAACGCAGATTCATGGATCGACGTGCGCAACACCCTGCCGTTGCTGGCGCGATCGGATTACTACATTACGGTGAAGCGCGGCTTTGCCCGGGGCGGCGAGGCCGTCGTCCTGACCGAGAACATCCGCAACTACTACGACATCCTCGTCCGCTACGAGGATCCTCACCGGCCGCTGTTCTCGGACGCGGGAACCCTGGATGCGCGCGTGGTCGCGCCCTGACCTGACTCAGGCGCGGCTGATCCTGTCCATACCGCGCATATAGGGACGCAGCACTTCGGGAATAGTCACGCTGCCGTCAGCATTCTGATAGTTCTCCAGGATGGCAACCAAGGTTCGGCCGACCGCCAGGCCGGAACCATTGAGCGTGTGCACCAGTTCGTTTTTTCCCTTCTCGCCCTTGTAACGCGCCTGCATGCGCCGCGCCTGGAAGGCCTCGAAGTTGCTGCATGAGGAAATCTCGCGATAGGCATTCTGGCCCGGCAGCCACACCTCGATGTCGTAGGTCTTGGCTGCCGAGAATCCCATGTCGCCAGCGCATAGCGCGACCGTGCGGAACGGCAGCTCAAGGCGCTTGAGGATTTCCTCGGCATGAGCGGTCAACTGCTCCAGGCCTTCGTAGGACTTGTCAGGATGGACGATTTGCACCAGTTCGACCTTGTCGAACTGGTGCTGGCGGATCATGCCGCGTGTGTCCTTGCCGTAAGATCCGGCTTCCGAACGGAAGCAGGGCGAATGACAGACGAACTTCAGGGGCAGCCTGTCCGCGGCCAGAACTTCATCCCGCACGATGTTGGTGACGGGAACTTCGGCGGTGGGAATCAGGTAGAATTTTCCCCCGTCGGCTTTGGGTATCGAGAACAGGTCTTCCTCGAACTTCGGCAACTGCCCGGTCCCGCGCATGCTGTCCGCGTTGACCATATAGGGCACGTACACTTCGGTGTAGCCGTGCTCGCCGCTGTGCACGTCGAGCATGAATTGCGCAAGTGCGCGATGCAGGCGCGCCAGCGGTCCCTGCATCAGCGTGAAGCGCGCGCCGCTGATCTTTGCCGCGGTATCGAAATCCAGCATGCCCAGCCCGGTCCCGACATCGACATGATCCTTGGGGGCAAAGTCGAACTTGCGCGGCTCGCTCACCCTGCGGACCTCGACGTTGTCGTCAGCGGATTTTCCGGCCAGCACGCCAGGATGAGGCAGGTTTGGAACAGTAAGCAGGAAGTCATCGATCGATTTCAGGATCGGAACCAGTCTTTCCTGGTCGTTCTTCAACCTCTCCGCAAATTCATTGACCTGGGCCATCAGCGAGGTGGCCACCTCCTGATCGCCTTTCTTCTTTGCTTCTCCTATCTGTTTCGATAGTGCATTGCGTTGCGACTGAAGATACTCGGTGCCGGCCTGCAAGGCTTTTCTTTGTTCTTCCAGTTCAGTAAAAGTCTCAATGTCGAGACGATAACCATTGCGGCTGCCCAATCGGTTGGCGACAGCGTCTAAATCCTTGCGTAGCAATTGAACATCCAGCATCGCTTTCCTTTGCGTCCTTTCTGTTTTTCCTCTGCGCACCCCTCAAGGGGGTATTGAAGCGAAACCTTTGCGTCAACGCCTTTAGTCTTTTTTCTTTGCCTTCAGATCCAGCTCACGCAGATGCGCGAGCTTCTCGGCAATCTTTGCTTCCAGGCCGCGCGGGGTGGGCTTGTAAAACTGCACATCCCCGACTCCGTCGGGCAGATAGTGCTCCCCCGCCGCATACGCTTCCGGCTCGTCATGCGCATAACGATAGGTTCGGCCGTAGCCGAGTTCCTTCATCAGTTTCGTGGGAGCGTTGCGGAGATGCTCCGGCACCGACCGTGACTTGTCGGACTGGACGAACGAGCGGGCTTCATTATACGCAACGTATGCGGCATTCGACTTCGGCGCGCATGCCAGATAGATGGCGGCTTGGGCCAATGCCAGTTCCCCCTCCGGCGACCCCAGCCTTTCATAGGTTTCGCAGGCATCCAGCGCCAGGCGCAGTGCCCTTGGGTCCGCCAGTCCGATGTCCTCGATGGCCATGCGCACCAGCCGCCGCCCCGTGTAGAGCGGATCCGCGCCGCCGTCCAGCATGCGCGTGAGCCAGTACAAGGCGGCATCGGGCGAAGAACCGCGAACGGATTTGTGCAGGGCCGAAATCTGGTCATGGAACGCATCGCCGCCCTTGTCGAAACGGCGCATGTTCTGCGCCAGGGTGTTCTGCACGAAAGCTTCGTCGATCTGAGTGACCTCCGACGCGACCGCCGCGTTGCCCAGGGTCTCGACCATGTTCAGCAGGCGGCGGGCATCCCCGTCCGCCGCACCGGTCACCAGATCCCGGGTCTGGTCGGGAAACAGCAACCCCGGAAAACTTCCGGCCATTGCCCGGGCGAACAACGTGGCCAGTTCATCCTCGGTCAGGGGTTTGAGCACATACACGGC
>CAYODB010000260.1:1551-4934 GCA_964402495.1 uncultured Bordetella sp. | reverse complement strand
AGGTTGTGGCAGACGGGGTTTGGGCGCATCGTCCCTGATCCCGGATCTGCCGCCGCCGCTACTGGAGGAACACAACATGTCAGCGATCGCCCAGGAAAAACCGCCGGTACGCCATGTCTACCCCTTTGCGGAGCTCGACCGCGTGCCGGAAGGGCCCTGCAGCGCCGAGGTGTCGCCAAGACGGCTGCTGTCGGGAGAGACGCTGACCACCGGCAAATCGACCTCGGTCGGCGCGGTGGTCAAGGGCGAACGCGTCCAGGTCGCGCTGGTGCACAAGCCGCGCGGCACCGGCTCCAAGATTCACACCCACCCCAACGAACAGTTCAATTACGTGATCCAGGGCACATTGATCGCGGACATGGACGGGCAGGTGTTCCGGGTGCCGAAGGGGCATGTTGTGCACATCCCTGCCGGCATGCCGCACAGCCATGTGTCCAGCGCGGAGGAAGATGTGATCTTCTACGCTGTCAAGGATACCCGCCACGGCATCGTCGGCCCGCCGGTCGATGGCGTCTACAACGGCCCGCGGCACCTGCCCGGTTTCGGCCTGGGCACGAACGAATGGAAACCCGGTCCGGGCGGCCTGCCGGAGCCGCAAACGAAGAATGTTTCCGGCAGGAATGTCCAGTACGTCTACGACATCGAGCACCTCGATGAAGTGCCGGAAGGGCCGACCAGCGCGCAGGTCATCCCGCGCAACTTCATCTCGAAAAAATCCTCGTCCTTTGGCGCTGCGCTGCGCGGCGAGAAGGTGCAGGTGGGGCACATCCACAAGGCGGTGGGCAGCGGCACCAAGCTGCACGCCCATCCGAACGAGCAGTTCAGCTTGGTGCTGAGCGGGACCATGCTCTACGAGATCGACGGCCATGCCGTCGAGGCGCCGCCGAACTCGGTGACGCACCTGCCGCCGGGCATGCGCCACAGCGCGATTGCCTCGGCGGCGGGCGACGTGCTGACCTTCGTCGCCAAGGACACCAGCCACGGCATGAGCGGTCCGCCGGTGGATGGCATCGAGGACGGGCCGGTATACCTGCCCGGTTTCGGCAGCAGAAAATAAAAACAAGAAGCGGAAGTCAACTGCGGCGAAAAGCCGCATGGAGGAGATCGTGATGAATGTCAGGAAAAACTGCTTGTTTGCGGTAGTTGCAGCATGCGTGGTGGGGCTGTCCGTCACGGGCGGCGCGCTGGCGCAGTGGGTGCCGACGGAGCGCGTGACCATGGTGACCCATTCCGCGCCGGGCACCGGCAACGAGTTGATGCTGCGCGAGATCGCGGATATCTGGAACAAGAACAAGATCGTGCCGCGGCAGGTCGGTGTCGAATCGGTGACCGGGTCGCAGGGCGAAAAGGCGCGCCGTCACGTGACCTTCCAGAACAAGGGCAACCCGCACATGCTGGCAACCTACACGCCGCAGAGCCTGAACCTGCCGATGCTGATCAATTCCGACACCGGGTGGCGCAGCTTCACGCCGATCGCGCTGATGGCGGTCGACCCGATGCTGCTGGTGGTCAATGCCGAAAGTCCCTGGCGCTCGGTGCGCGACCTGCTTGAAGCCGCGAAGCAGAAGCCCAAGCAGATCCTGCAGGGCGGCGGGTCCTACGGCAGCAGCGCCTCGATGTCGGGCAAGATTTTCGAGGAGTTCGGCGGCGTGCAGTTTTCCTACACCCCGTTCCGCGGCGCCGGCGAGGCGATTCCGCAGCTGCTCGGCAAACACGTGCACTTCATGATGGAGAACCCTGCGGAGATGGCCCAACACGTCAAGGCCGGCAAGCTGCGCGCGCTGGCCTCGACCGAGAAGCTCGAACAGCTGCCTGATGTGCCGCGTTTCCAGGATGTCGGCGTGAACGCGCGTTTCCCGAAACAGTTCCGCGGCGTGATGGCGCCACAAGGCATCAGCGCCGAAGCCGCGCAATACTGGGTGCAGGCGCTGGGCAAGGTGCGTGAAACCCAGCAGTGGAAGGATTACGTCTCCCGCACCGAGCTGGTCGATAGCTGGACCACCGGGGCCGCGCTGGTCGCCTTCTTTGAGGAAGAGGAAAAGTCCTACATGCGCCTGAACAAAGATATGGGCCTGCTCAAGAGCAGCAAATAAACCGGAACGACAGGAGTATCCATGCGCATGAAATTCTCCCTCGGCGGTGACCGCATCGCTGCGCTGCTGTTCCTCGCCGTCGTCCTTGTCTACGGCTGGGGCGGCACGCAGCTCACCGCCTCCTTGCAGGGCGACGTCATTGGCCCGGCGTTTTTCCCCCGTTTGCTGACGGTGCTGGGCATCCTGCTGGGCATCCTGCTTTTCGTGCAGGGGGTGCCCGCCGTCAAAAAGGACAAGGCCGGGAACGAGGGGAACGAAGTGGAAGAGGGGGGCAAGGGTTCGGACATCACGGCGCTGGTGCCGGCGGCGATGCTGCTGGCCTATGCGCTGGTCTTCGAATCGCTGGGATTCCTGATCTCCACGTCGCTGTTCCTGGTGATCACCTTCCGCTATCTCGGGCATCCGAGCTGGGCCGGGATTGTCGGCTACAGCGCCGCTGTCACGGCGGTGGTGTTCGGGTTGTTCCATTACCTGCTGGACATCCGGCTCCCGCTCGGGCCGCTGGCCCCCTTTTTCTAGGAATCCGTCATGGGTGACGTACTACCGCTGCTGATGTACGGGTTCGAGATTGCGCTGCAGCCCCAGAACCTGATGTTCGCCTTCATCGGCGCTGTCCTCGGGACGGTGATCGGCGTGCTGCCGGGCATTGGCCCCGCCGGCGCGCTGGCGATGCTGCTGCCGATTGTGCTCAACATGAACCCGGTAGGCGCGATCATCATGCTCGCGGCGTTGTACTCGGGCGCGATGTACGGTGGATCAACCACCTCCATCCTGCTCAATGTGCCGGGAGAATCGTCCTCGGTGGTCACCTGCATCGATGGCCACCAGATGGCGCTGCAGGGCAGGGCGGGGCCCGCGCTGTGCATTTCGGCGATCGGTTCCTTCATCGCCGGAACCCTTGGCGTGGTGGCGCTGATGCTGTTCGCGCCGCGCATCGCCGAGTGGGCGCTCAACTTCGGTCCGCCAGAGTATTTCGTGCTGATGGTGTTCGGCCTGTCTTCCGTCGCCAGTCTGTCGGGCGACTCGCTGGTGAAGGGGCTGATGGCAATGACCCTGGGCCTGATGATCTCGACCATGGGCACCGACGTCACCGGCGTCGCACGTTTCACCTTCGGCATGGCGGAGATGCTCGACGGCATCGAATTCCTGATCGTCACCATCGGCCTCTTTGCGGTGTCCGAGGTGCTGCTCAACACCAACGAGCTGCGCGGCGGCGAGGTCAAGTCGGTGATCAAGCACCGGCTGTTCATATCCTTCCGCGAAATCCGCGACTGCCTCGGCGCCATCAGC
>CAYODB010000260.1:0-1541 GCA_964402495.1 uncultured Bordetella sp. | reverse complement strand
TCGTCGGTGTGATGCCGGGCGCCGGCGCCGGCATCGCCTCCTTCCTCTCGTATTCGGTGGAGTTGCAGATCAGCAAGCATCCGGAGCGTTTCGGCCACGGCGAGATCCGCGGCGTCGCCGCGCCGGAATCCGCCAACAACGCCGCCAGCGCCGGCGCGATGGTGCCGATGCTGACGCTGGGCATCCCGGGTTCTGGCACCACCGCGATCCTGCTGCTCGCGCTGAACGCGCTCAACGTGCATCCGGGGCCGATGATGTTCAGCCAGCACCCGGAGGTGGTGTGGGGACTGATCGCCGCGCTCTATGTCGGCAACGTGATGCTGCTGATCCTCAACCTGCCGCTGGTGGGCCTGTTCGTGCGCCTGCTCTATGTGCCGATGCGGCTGATGCTGCCGGTGATCATGGTGATCTGCGTGATCGGCGTCTACAACGCCAACCAGCAAACGCTCGACCTGGTCTTCCTCTGCGGCTTCGGCGTGCTCGGGTACTACATGCGCAAGCACCGCTACCCGGTGGCGCCGGTGATCCTCGGCCTGGTGCTCGGCACGCGCATGGAGGAGGCGCTGCGTCAGTCGATGATTATGACGCAGGGCAACCTGCTGGCGCTGCTCGACCGGCCGATCGTCGTCGTTTTCCTGGTGCTGACAGTGATCTTTCTCTGCATGCCGCAGATACTCAAGCGCTTGCGCTTCCGCGGGCGCAAGGTGCAGCTTGAGACCGAAGGCTGACCCCGGGCGCCGCAGCCGGGCGGGCCGGCGGCTATCGTGCCCTGTTTCCCGATGGAACGCTCGCGTACGTTCTGCAAGGCCATGCGGTGCTCGACCGGGTCACCATGCCGATCGTCGGAAAGGGTGCCTGCCGTCTAACGACAAGTGCGTCGAGCAGGTCACGATGAACACTTGGGCGGCGATCGATCACGTTGCCGTCTCTGGGCTCGGAGATCCGCGCCAGGTGGCCGTGGTCGGGCATTCGTGCGGAGCGATGATGGTCGCGACCCATCTTGCCAATTCACGTGTCTTTTGCGAGGGGGTCGCCATGAGCGGGGCGTACAACCTGACGCTCACGCCGTTCGGATTTCAGCAGAAGTAGCACCTGCTGTGGGACGCCCCGACACCTACCTCAACCTGTTTCCCTTCATGAGGGCTGACCGCATCGAGGCCCCTCTCATGCTCATCAACGGCGAGAATGACGACAATCCTGTTACGCCTCATGCAAAGCGAGCGCTTCTAAGATTCGCTGGCGGGGCTGTCAAGGATCTCCTGAAACCCGAAGCATCGGCAGAAGATGAGATTGCACTTCGCGGCGTGAGGCATGCAATCGCGAGTTGGGATTTAAAGCCAAGGCAAGAAAGGCGATGAATGAAATAACAATTGAATTCCCATGAGACACTCAAGGGACAATAGTTCGGGAAATCGGCAAAACTCGGGCAAAGATGCGGAGAAGGTAAAGACGCTACCCCCTTATTTTTGATGGCAGCTAACTGTATCGCCGACGGATTTCCCGAATCACCGCGGCATTGTCGAGTTCGGCTTCGCCCGCGC
>CAYODB010000259.1:0-4955 GCA_964402495.1 uncultured Bordetella sp. | reverse complement strand
ATTCGTCAAGACCGAAACGCACCGAGACGCGAAGGATTTTCAGCAGCCTGAACAGGTGCATGGGATCGGGTCGTCCGGGACGTCAGTCGCCGCGCGAAAGACGTTCGATGCGCTTTTCCAGACGCTCGGCGGCGTCGCGCAGTTCGTCCACCTGTCGCACGAACTCCCCGACTTGCAAGGGCGTGACGAGCAGGTGCGCTTCTTCGGTGAGGTATTCCGCGGCATTGGCGGCGACGCTTTTCGCGGCCTGCCGCGGCCACGCAGCCGCGGCCTTGCCAGCCTGCGCCAGGCGATGCGCGGCGATATCGCCGAACACGCGGCTCAGGTCTTCTTCCACGTCCCACTGCAGGTTGGCGGCGACCTGGGAAATGGCCGACGCGAACGCGGTATCGCCTTCGACCTGGGCTTTGCGCCAGGCCTGTTCGCGATCGGCGAGGGTTTCCAGCAAGGCCGTGCGGTCGAACCTGATCGTTACCGCCGGAACGGCTGCTGAATCGGCCGGGTGTACCAGTCCGTCAGCGCCGACCAGCAGCGCAAACCGCAGCGGCGGGACTTCGAACTGTGCGACCTTGCCGGCGTGCGCCGCGAGTTTCTCGCGTGCCCAGCCGGCGGTGGCAAGCACATGGTTGGCAAACCGGCTGATGGTGATCGCAAGCATGGTGGTGCGTCAGAACTTGTGGCCAACGTGCAGCGCCACGACGCCGCCGCTCAGGTTGTAGTACTGCACGCGCTCGCATCCGGCCCGCTCCATCATCTGCTTGAGTTCGTCCTGGCCCGGATGCTTGCGAATCGATTCCGCAAGATAACGGTAGCTGTCGCCGTCGCCGGCAATCAGCTTGCCGAGAAGGGGCAGGACCTTGAAGGAATAAGCGTCGTACAGCGGTTTGAGCGGCGACCACACCTGCGAAAACTCGAGTACCAGCAGGCGGCCGCCGGCGCGCAGCACGCGGCGCATTTCGGCAAGGGCAGCGTCCTTGCGGGTCATGTTGCGCAGGCCGAAGCCGACGATGGCGCAATCGAAATAGCCCTCGGGAAAAGGCAGGCGCTCGGCGTCGCACTGCACGGCGGGCAGCATCCGGCCGTCATTGAGAAGCCGGTCGCGGCCGCGTGTCAGCATGGCCCCGTTGATGTCCGTCAGCCACACTTCTCCGCTGGGGCCGGCGCGTGCGCTCATAAGTGCGGACAGATCGCCGGTGCCACCCGCCACGTCGAGTACGCGACTTCCGGCGCGGACGCCGCTCAGTTCCACCGCGAAGCGCTTCCACACGCGATGCAGGCCGGCGGACATGAGATCGTTCATCACGTCGTAGCGCTCTGCCACCGAGCGGAATACGCCGGCGACTTTTTTCGCCTTCTCGTCCTCAGCGACCTGCTGGAAGCCGAAATCGGCGGTCTTGCCGGAAGCCGTCTTGCGGGAGTCCATGGCGTCCTCGCCTAGAGTTTCTTCCACGCCATCTTCGGCGAGGGGGGGGGCGCCACGGGCGCGCGTTCGATGCCCGCCAGTTGCAGGCGCTCGAGATAGTGGCGCCACATCGCGTCCTGGTGGCTGCCAATCTCGTAAAGGTAGTCCCAGGAGTACAGCCCGGTGTCGTGGCCGTCGCTGAACACCAGCTTGACCGCGTAGTTGCCCACCGGTTCAACCGCGATGATCTGCACGTCCTCCTTGCCGGTTTGCAAGGTCTCTTGTCCTGGACCGTGGCCGCGCACTTCCGCGGACGGGGAATGGACGCGGAGGAACTCGCAGGCCAGGCGAAATGCCTTGCCGTCGTCGAAAACGACCTCCAGCAAGCGCGATTTCTGGTGCAACCTGATTTCGGTGGGGCGGGGCGCCCCTGGTTGAAGTCCTGCCACGGCTGATGTGAGAGCTTTGGGGGTGGGAAAGTCGTGCATCATAGCTGGAGGGCAATCCGGCAAACAGCCGCCCAGTCCCCGCAGGCAGGATGCGTGCTGTCACGGACTTGTAACATTAGGTTCATAGTATTGCAAACGCTTAAAACAAGGCAGGAAATCCCCACATGGCAGCCACCATACTCGTGGTCGAAGACGAGCCGGCGATCCAGGAACTGATTGCCTACAACCTGAAGCAGGCTGGCCATCAGGCATTGCGGGCGGATAATGCCGAACAGGCCCTCAACCTGGTTTCGAACGCGCTGCCGGACCTGGTGCTTCTCGACTGGATGCTGCCCGGACTCTCCGGCATCGAGTTTGCCCGCCGCCTGCGGGCCGACAAGCGCACCCGCACGATCCCAATCATCATGCTCACCGCGCGTTCGGACGAACAGGACAAGCTGGCCGGGCTCGATACCGGCGCCGACGACTACATCACCAAGCCGTTCTCGCCCCGGGAACTGATGGCGCGCATCAAGGCCGTATTGCGCCGGCGCGCGCCGGAGATGACCGACGACGTCGTGCAAGCCGGTGGGCTCAAGCTGGATCCGGGCAGCCATCGGGTGACCGGCCATGGCAAGCCGGTTGAGCTCGGCCCCACGGAATTCCGTCTGCTGCATTTCCTCATGACCCACGCTGAGCGGGTGCACTCGCGCACCCAGTTGCTGGACCAGGTATGGGGAGATCACGTCTTCGTCGAGGAGCGCACGGTGGATGTGCACATCCGCCGGCTGCGCAAGGCCCTCGAACCCACCGAGCTCGATCGCCTGGTGCAGACCGTGCGTGGCACCGGTTACCGGTTTTCCGCAAGTTGAGGTGATCGCCCGCTCCAGGTTTGGATGGCGGGGATTTCTGGGATAATCGCGGTCGGCACAATTCCGGGACCGATCGATTGAAGTCTCTGTGGGGCAGGCCCTTCTCCACCGTCGTCCTGATTGCCCTGGCATCGCTGCTTTCATGGCCGATCCTCGGAGGCCGGGGCGCATTGATGCTGCTGGCGGCCCTGCTGCTGGCCCTGCTGTTCCACCATCTGGACAATCTCACCACGCTGTACCGCTGGCTGCAGAATCCGCGCCTTGACACCGTTCCCATCGGCAGCGGTTCATGGGAATACGTCTTCTCGCCCCTGCGGCGCATGCTCAAGCGCCAGAAGCAGAGCGAAGCCGTGCTCACCGCGGCCCTGGACCGCTTTCAGATGGCGGGCGCCGCGCTGCCCGACGCCGTGGTGATCCTCGACGAAGGCGACCGCATCGAATGGTGCAACCCGAGGGCAGCGGATTATTTCGGGCTGCACCTGGAGCGCGACCGCGGCCAGCAGATCACCTACCTGCTGCGCCAGCCGCAGTTCGTCGACCATCTTGAGTCCGGCAACACCAGCGAGCCACTGGTGCTGCGCATGTCCCGGGACGACGGCGAGATGATGCTGGCGATACAGCAGGTGCCGTATGGCGACCACCAGAAACTGATCCTCGGCCGGGACATCACCCGCTGGGAGCGGCTGGAAACCACGCGCCGCGATTTCGTCGCCAATGTGTCCCACGAATTGCGCACGCCGCTGACCGTGGTCGGCGGCTTCCTGGAAACCCTGGAAGACATGACGACGCCGGATCCGGAAATGACGCGCCGTTCGCTGCAACTGATGATGCAGCAGACCAGCCGCATGACCCGGCTGGTGGAGGACCTGCTGACGCTGTCGCGGCTCGAGAGCACCCAGAATCCGCTACGCGAGGAAGACGTCAGCATCCCCGAGCTGGTCCGGGTGCTGCACCAGGATGCGCAAATCCTCTCGGCCGGACGCCATCGCCTGCTGCTGAAACCGGAGAGTGGCGACTGGCTCAGGGGTAACACCGACGAGCTGCGCAGCGCCTTCGGCAATCTGGTCAGTAACGCGGTGCGCTATACGCCGGAAAACGGTGAGATCGAGATTCGCTGGGAACTGCTGGCAGGAAACCATCCTGCGTTCTCGGTGCGCGACAGTGGCATCGGCATCGAACCGCAGCATATCGACCGGCTGACCGAGCGCTTCTACCGGGTGGACCGCAGCCGCTCCCGCGAAACCGGCGGCACCGGCCTCGGCCTGGCCATTGTCAAGCACGTTCTTGTACGGCACCAGGCGCGGCTGGAAATCCAGAGCACGCCCGGTAAGGGCAGCACATTCTCGGTGATATTCCCGGAAACCCGCCGCCTGCCGGCAAAGGGGCAGGCTGTCGCAGCGAAAGAGCACGCTTAGGGAATCAGCGTTTCGGCCAGTTTTTGCCGCAGCGTCCGCACCAAGCCCACGGGCAGCGCATGCGCGCTGTCGCGGTTCCTGGCGCTCCATACCGAGCCGGGGTAATGCGGGTCGTCGGCGTAGCGCGGAATCACATGCCAGTGCAGGTGCGGCACCAGGTTGCCGAAACTGGCAAGGTTGATTTTCTCCGGCTGCAGCAATTCGCGCAGCAGTTTCTCGACGACAAACACGGTGTTCATGACGCGGGCGCGTTCGCCCTCGGCGAGGTCGGTCATTTCCTTCTTGTGCGCGTTCAGGATCACGCGGCAAAAACCGGGATGGTCGGCGTCGCCCACCAGCACCACACGCGCAAAGCCGTCGTCCCACAGGACCTCCCCGCCCGCATGCAGACAGAGCGGGCAGGCGGTTGCCGATGACTGGCCATTGCTGCCCGGTGAAGACATGCCGCCACTTTACCAGCCCCTCATCGTCGCGCGGGCGGGCAAATGGCTCAACGCGAATCGAGCGGACTGACGACCGCGCGGCCGCCGCGGTTGAGCACATGGGTGTAGATCATCGTGGTGGACACGTCGGCGTGCCCCAGCAGTTCCTGTACCAGCACCAGATGGGCGCGCAATGGATCCACAAGGCTCGCGGGCAGCATCGTCACCCGGTCCTTCGCGCCTTTGCCGTCGCGCACGAAGACCTCGCAGCGCTCCGCATCCAGATCCTTGATCCGCAACCGTACCGCTTCCATGATCCGCATGCCGGAACCGTACAGCAGGCGGGCAATCAGGCCGTTGACGCCATGCATCCGGTTCAGTACCGCGTCAACTTCCGCCCGGCTCAGCACCACCGG
>CAYODB010000258.1:0-4965 GCA_964402495.1 uncultured Bordetella sp. | reverse complement strand
CGCCCCAGAGATCGTAGATGAAGCGGGTTGCGCCGATGACTCCGGCGATCGCCGGTCCGGTCGCGATGCCGATGTGCAACTGGATGCCGAGGCGGCGCAGGGCTGGGTCCGACCGGGTAAGTTCCATCATCTCCATGGCCATGTCCGCCGTGTGGTCGACATAGTTGAACCGTTCGCCCGCCAGTCCACCGACCACCATGTAAGCGTCACCGATGGTCTTGATCTTGTCCAGGCCATATTTCGCCGACAGCCGGTCGAAGCGGGTGAAGACCTCGTCCAGGAAAGACACCACCTGATTGGGGGTGAGTTCCTCCGCCAGGCGGGTGAAATCGACCACGTCGGCAAACATCACCGAAACATCGGCGAAGCCGTCGGCGATCGTGCCCGGATTCGACTTGAGCCGCTCGGCCACATGCGGCGGCAGGATGCTCAGCAGCAGGCGTTCCGATTTTTCGCGCTCGACGCGCACCAGCTCGTGCTGCTCCGCGAGCCTCTTCTCAAAGCGGTTGCGTTCCTGCACGAAGTGGCGCAGCAGCAGATAGACCATGGTCGAGATGATCGTGAAGTTCAGCACGAAGAACACGGCGACCGTCTTCATCGGCATGCCATAGCCCTCGCTGCCAGTCGCGAGGAAGAAATCGAATATGCCTGACACCACCGTCAACACGACGTAGGCGAAAAACCACGGGATCGACTCGCGGGGACCATAACAGACCATCGCCCCGATCGGCGCCAGCAGCGCCAGCAGCGCAACGCCCGACGAACTGACGAAGCTGCCGATGGCCCACTGGATGACGAAGGGGAAGAACAGGAACAGGGCGAGCTGCGCAAGGCGGAAGAAATCGAAGTTGCGGGTGCGCAGGTAAATCACCAGCACCAGCGCCGACAGGATCTGGAATCCGAGCGGAATCGACGTCGGCAGCTTGAGGCCCATCCACCAGTAGATGCCGAGCCAGATGATCGCCGCTACATTCATCAGGCCGCTGGCGAACATCAGCAGCGACTTGCGCAGCCTCAATTCCTCGCTGTCTGCCGCATCGATGGCGGCGGCGCCCAGGCGGGAAATGAAGTCTCGCCCTGGTATAACGGCGGGTTGCCGGGATTCGGACATGTGACCTGACTGGTTACCTTTTGTTCTTGTTGACGGCGACGCAACGAACAGAGCGCCGGACAGCTTATACAAGAGCGCAAGAGTAAAGCATGGGGATGCTTTCGGGCAAGGCATACAGCCTTCGTACTGTACCGGCCCGCGTCTGCGCTAGAATTGAGCCTTTTTCAAGGGAGCAAGCAACATGTCGATGGCCGACCGCGACGGTCTGATCTGGTACGACGGTAAAATGGTCCCCTGGCGCGACGCGACCACCCACGTGCTGACCCATTCGCTGCATTACGGCCTGGCCGTATTCGAGGGTCTGCGTGCCTACAAGACCGTCAACGGTACCGCCATCTTCCGCCTGAAGGAGCATACGGAGCGCCTGTTCAATTCGGCGCATATCTACATGATGAAAATTCCGTATGACAGGGAAACGCTGATACAGGCGCAAAAGGACGTGGTGCGCGCCAACAACCTGGAATCCTGTTACGTCCGCCCGATCGCATTCTATGGCTCGGAAAAGATGGGCGTATCCCCGAAAGGCGCGCAAGTTCATGTGGCCATCGCAGCCTGGCCCTGGGGTGCCTACCTCGGCGCCGAAGGCCTGGAGAAAGGCATCCGCGTGAAAACCTCGTCCTTTGCGCGCCACCACGTCAATGTGTCCATGTGCCGCGCCAAGTATTCGGGCACCTACGCCAATTCCATTCTTGCCAACATGGAAGCAACCGAACACGGCTACGACGAAGGCCTGCTGCTGGACGTCGACGGTTTCGTCGCCGAAGGCGCGGGCGAAAACCTGTTCATGATAAAAGGCGACCGCATCGTCGAGCCGGAACTCAATTCGGCGCTCATCGGCATCACCCGCGATTCGGTGATCCAGCTTGCGGCCGACCTCGGCTACAAGGTCGAAGCCAAGCGCATCACCCGCGACGACCTGTACATTGCGGATGAAGTTTTCTTTACGGGCACCGCCGCAGAAGTCACGCCGGTGCGGGAAGTCGACGGCCGCACGGTCGGCGCCGGCAAGCGCGGCCCGCTCACCGAGAAGCTGCAGTCGATGTTTTTCGACGTCGTCAACGGCCGTTCGGAGAAATACCGGCACTGGCTGCACCAGGTGTGACCCCATGATCCGAGGGCCTGTACGATGAATCGGGACAAGCCGGCCGACGGCAAGGCGGCAAGCCGCGAGCGCAGGGTGGAAGTCGGTGCCGCCGACCTGCCGCTGCACTGCCCGCTTGTCTCCCAGCAGGTCTGGAACACCCATCCGCGCGTGTTCCTGCCGGTCGAAAAGACCGGCGAGGCGCTGTGTCCCTATTGCGGCACGCGCTATGTTTTGCGCGGGGCTGTCAAGGCTGCGCACTAGACCTTTTCACCGCGAAGGCGGTGAGAATGAAATACAGAAGCCATGACCAAAATCCTGATCGTGGCGCCATCGTGGGTCGGCGATGCGCTGATGTCGCAGCCGCTGCTCACGCTCCTCAAGCAACATGAACTGGATGCGGCGATAGACGTGCTCGGCCCTGGCTGGGCGCTGCCGATCTACCGGCGCATGCCCGAGGTCTCCGGCACCATCGAAAGTCCGTTCGGGCATGGCGACCTGTCGCTGGGGAATCGCTGGCGCCTGGGCCGCAAACTGCGCGCGGCCAGATACGACCGCGCCTACGTGCTGCCCAATTCCTTCAAGTCGGCCCTGGTTCCGGCGTTCGCGCGCATTCCGCAGCGCATCGGCTTCGTCGGCGAAATGCGCCAGCCACTGCTTACGGATGCCCGGCCTCTCGACAAGCAGGCGCTTCCGCTGATGGTCGAGCGCTTCGCCTTCCTTGCGGGCCCGCGCGAGGCGTCCCTGGCGCGGCCGGTGCCGCGGCCACATCTGCAGGTGGGCACAGCGGAGCGCGCTGCACTCCTGTCCCGGCTGGGCCTGATTATCGGCGACCGCATCGCCTGCTTCTGCCCGGGTGCCGAATACGGCCCGGCAAAGCGCTGGCCGCCGTCCCATTTCGCGGCACTTGCCGGCAAATTGTCTGCAGTTGGCTACGCGGCGTGGGTGGTGGGCTCCTCCCAAGAACGCGACCTCGGCGAGGAGATTCGCGCAGCAAGCGGCAACAGGGTCATAAATCTGTGCGGCCGCACCAGTCTCGACGAAGCCGTGGTGCTTCTGTCCTGCGCCGCCGTCGTCGTCAGCAACGATTCGGGCCTCATGCACGTCGCCGCCGCGCTCGACCGGCCGATGGTCGCTCTCTACGGTTCCAGCTCGCCCGGTTTCACGCCGCCGCTTTCCGATTCGGCCCGCATCCTCCGTCTCGACCTGCCGTGCAGCCCCTGCTTCCAGCGCGTCTGTCCGCTCGGGCACTTCAACTGTATGATGAAACTCGATCCCGGCACCGTGTTCGCCGAAATCGAGAATTTCGCCGCCCGGCCAACTCCGACAATCCATTGATCACCGAAATTTTCGCCACGCCGCAGGATGCGGAACAGGCCTTCTACAAGGCCTTCGAGCGCGCCGACCTCGCCGCCATGATGGCGGTGTGGGCCGAAGAGGAAGACATCGTCTGCGTGCATCCGGGCGGAGCACGTCATACCGGCGTGGTGGAGGTGCGGGAATCCTGGCGCCAGATTTTGGCGCAGGGTCCCGGACTGCAATTCCATCTGGTCGGCAACCGGGTGTTCTCCGGCCGCATGATTTCCATCCACAGCGTTTACGAGCACGTCACCGTCGCCGGTGAATCGCGCCCTGCCAATCCGGTGCTCGCCACCAACATCTACCTGCTCAGCGATCGCGGCTGGCGCATGCTCATGCACCATGCCTCGCCGCTGGCGACGGTTGCCCCCGCCAAGGAACCGCCGCCGTCCGTGCTGCACTGATGGGCACCGGCTATCGCGCCCCACGGTGGCTTCCCGGCGGCCACCTGCAGACGATTTATCCGTTCTTTTTCCTCAGGCAGCGCTCGCCCCGATACCAGCGCGAGCGCTGGGATACGCCCGATGGCGATTTCATCGACCTCGACTGGGTGGACGGTCCGCCGGTGGCGCCGCTGCTGGCGCTGTTTCACGGCCTCGAGGGCAATTCGGCGAGCCCCTATGCGGCAGCCGTCATGCATGCCGTGTCGCGCCACGGATGGCGTGGGGTGGTCGTGCACTTCCGCGGCTGCAGTGGCGAGCCCAACCGCCTGCCGCGCGCCTATCATTCCGGCGACGCCGACGAGATCGACTGGATCCTGAAGCGCCTGAACGGACGGGCAGCGCAGGCCCCCTTGTTCGCCGCCGGCGTATCGCTGGGGGGCAATGCGTTGCTGAAGTGGCTGGGCCGTGAGCGAACGCAGGCGGCTCGCGTGGTCCGAGCCGCGGCGGCGATATCCGCTCCGGTCGACCTGATGACGGCCGGTGATCGGCTCAGCCGGGGCCTCAATCTGGGCTACGGCGACCTTTTCATGCGTACGCTGAAAGCCAAGAGCCTGGCCAAGCTGCAGCGCTTTCCGGGTAGCTACGACGGCGAAAAGCTGCGCCGCAGCCGCACCCTGCGCGAATTCGACAACCTTGTCACCGCACCGCTGCATGGCTATCGCGATACTGACGACTACTGGACCCGGGCCAGCAGCAAATCCGATCTGGCGCACATCGAAACGCCAACCCTGATCATCCACGCACGCAACGACCCGTTTCTTCCGGGACCTTATCTGCCCGCGGCGGCGGACGTTTCACCTTCGGTGGAACTGGATTTCCCGGATGGCGGCGGCCATGGCGGCTTCGTATCCGGCCCGTTTCCCGGAAACCTGGACTGGCTGCCGGCCCGGCTGCTGGCATTCTTCGCCAAACACGCTGCCACCGGGTGGTAATGCGCCGGTCAACTTCCTTTGCTATCCTCGGTTCTGTTC
>CAYODB010000257.1:0-5084 GCA_964402495.1 uncultured Bordetella sp. | reverse complement strand
CGGACGCGAGATACATAGCCGAGATAGTGCAACTGCCGGGCGATTTCGTTGGGATCCTCGCGATTGAGCACCAGTTTGATCGCGTCCGACTGGCCGCTCAGGTACTGGTGGTACAGGAGCCGGCTCAGCGTCCTTTGCTCCTGGGCGATGTCCTCCTCGACTTCGCCGGCTTGCGCCTGCAACCTGGACAACGAGCTGTTCGCCGCCCGCCGTTGTCCGGACAGGTGATAGAGCTTGCGATTGGTTTCGCTGATGGCGCGCTCTGAGGTCTTCAGGGCATCCGCGGCCTCGGCGCGGGATTCTTCGGATTCGCTGAGCCGCTTCTGAACCGCCTCGATGCGCTCGCGCAATTCCCGTAGCTGGTCCTTGGGTGCGGCATCAGCAGGAGGGCTGAACAGGACCGGGAGCGCAACGAGGGCTATCGCTGCGAGGGCAAGGAGCCTGCCGGATTTCGGCACTCGTTCCGCGTTCAACTCTTTGCGCGAGACTGCGCGGCGACCGCAGCGGCGGCCTGTCGCGCCTTCTCCTGGTCCCCAAGATAATAGTGATTGAGGGGTTTCAGGTTTTCGTCGAGCTCGTAGACCAGAGGGATGCCGGTGGGAATGTTGAGGCCGACGATGTCCTTTTCCGACACGTTGTCCAGATACTTCACCAGTGCCCGGATGGTATTGCCGTGCGCAACGAGGATCACGCGCTTGCCTGCTTTGACATCCGGTGCAATGACATCGTTCCAGTGCGGCAGGAAGCGAGCCACCGTGTCCTTGAGGCATTCGGTGACCGGAACATCCTGCCGCGTCATGCCCGCGTACCGCGGATCCTTGCCCGGGTAGCGCTCATCGGTTTTTTCCAGCGCGGGCGGCGGCACGTCATAGCTCCGGCGCCAGACAAGGATCTGTTCCTCGCCGTACTGCGCCGCCATTTCCGACTTGTTCAGGCCCTGCAGCGCGCCGTAGTGCCGCTCGTTGAGGCGCCAGGACAGGTGCTGCGGGATCCACATCAGCCCGAGCTGGTCGAGCACGATCCACATGGTGCGGATGGCGCGCTTCAGAACCGAGCCGTGGGCGATGTCGAAGACGAATCCGGCGTCCTTCAGGACTTGGCCGGCCTCGCGTGCTTCCTCGAGCCCTTTTCCGGACAGGTCGACGTCGGTCCAGCCGGTAAACCGGTTTTCCTTGTTCCACACGCTTTCGCCGTGGCGTAACAGTACGATCTTTTTCATCTTCGCGATTCGCCGGAAGGGGATCGGGATGCGGGGGCATCTGCCGCCGCGTTAGAATTGTATTATCGGCATCGCCGGGTGTCGCGCATTCGTGACCGGCGGTTCGCACTTCAAGTTCAATCACAGGGCTGCCTTCTGACTTCCACCGGGGTTGCTGGCCAACGGATCTCTCCCGCGAAGGTCGCCCTGTTTCTCGTCGGCCTGGGCTGGACGCTCCCCTTCTTCAGTCCCGTATTTCGCGAGCCTGTGGCCAGCTTCTATGGCGAGGCCGCGGCGTTTGGACTGGGACTCGCTGCGATCGCATGCCTGTTGTTCCGGCCGCTCTGGGCAGGAATCCGCCTGCCCCGCATCGGGTTGATGTTCCTCGGATTCGCCCTGCTCATGGTGCTTCAGATCAGCTTCGGCAAGGCGGTTTATCCGCAGTTCAACCTGCTGGGGGCGCTGTACGTGCTCTGGGCCGCGGCCCTTGCGCTTCTCGCAGTCCGGCTGCGGCAGGTGCTTGGCATCGAAGCCGTCGTCCATGCGCTTTGCTGGTTCCTGATCGCAGGTTCCCTGCTCAGCGCGGCTATCGGCCTGATCCAACTGCTCGGCGTGAAAACTGCGCTGGCGCCGCTCATCGTGCCGCAACTGCATGGGCGCATCTACGCCAACACCGGCCAGCCCAATCACCTGGCCAGTTACCTGTGCCTGGGCCTGGCGTCGGTGGGCTACCTGTTTGGGGTGCGCCGCATTTCTCCCTGGCTCGCGGTCGCTGCCGTGGTCCTGATTCTGTCGATTCTGGTGACGTCCGGTGCGCGAGCGGTATGGCTCTACGCATTGGTATTCGTGGTGCTTGCCGGGCTGTTGCGGTTGCGCCAGCCCGGCTTGGAAAGCACGCGGATACTCCTGTTCAGCATTGCTGTGCTCGGAGGTCTGTTCGTTGCGCTCATGTTGCTGGGGCCCGTGCTGTCATGGGTCAATGTCCCCATCGAGACCATCGGCGATCGTGTCCGCAGCGAGGGGATGTCCTCGTCGGTTCGCCTGCGTTTCTGGGAGGGGGGCTGGCTGATGTTTGCGAGCTCGCCGCTGGTCGGTGTGGGATTCAAGCAGTTTGCCTGGAACTACTTTGCGCTGACCGCGCGCATTCCCGGACTGACTACCGAGGAAGGCATCATCGATCACGCGCACAACCTCGTGATACAGATTGGCGCGGAGTTCGGGATCGCGGGACTGGTCATCCTGCTGGGAGGATTGGCGTGGTGGCTGTGGGCGCTGCGCCGCGAGCGGCAGGGGCCGCAGCTCTGGTGGATTCTCGTCGCGCTCTGGGTTCTGGGACTGCACAGTATGCTAGAGTACCCACTGTGGTACGCGTACTTTCTCGGGATTACCGCGGTGTTGCTGGGGGTGGCCGAATCCTCGCCGCTGTCAGTCGGAAATCCACGCAGCGGCAGGCTGGTTCTGGCGGCCGCCGTGCTGCTTGGGGTGGTGGCATTCAGCAATGTTTTCCGCGACTACCGGACGCTGCAACGGATCCAGCGGCCGCCGGTTGAGGCGGCATCGGCCTATGTGCGCTCCGGCTCCGCGGTCGGGACATTGCTCGATCTGCAGGGCCATTCGCTTTTTGCCCCCTACATCGAACTGGCGCTGGCGCGACAGATGTTGCTGAACACGGAACGGTTGCAGGACAAGATCGTTCTCAATGCGCGGGTGCTGCGATATCTTCCCACCAATGACATTGCGTATCGCCAGGCGATCCTGCTTGCCATGGGGGGAGACCTCGATGGCATGCGTGCGTACTGGGACTTGGCGGCAGCGAACTATCCCAATGACAGGAAGGAAGCAGTCGGGTTCGTGAGGCGCCTTGCCGAAACGGAGCCAGGCGTGAAACAGTTGCTGCATTATGCAGAGCAGATGAATCGGGAGCAGAGCAAGTGACATTCATTCAACAGAATATCTGGCTGTTATTAATCGCGCTGGCGAGCGGCGGCGTGCTGGTTTGGCCGTTGATCAGCCGCAAGCTCAGCGGTGCGACTGAAGTCGGGCCGATGGAGGCCGTGCAGCTCATCAACCGCAAGGACGCGGTGATGGTCGATTTGCGCGAGCCCGCGGAATTCGGCGGCGGCCATGCGCCGAATGCCCGGAACATTCCCCAGAGCCAGCTCGACAAGCGCGCCGGCGAATTGGCAAAACTCAAGGACCGGCCGGTCATCCTTGTCTGCCAGACCGGCGGCCGTTCGCATGCAGTCACAGCGCAGCTCAGGAAGGCTGGCCTGGGCCAGGTGATGGTGTTGTCCGGCGGGATCAACGCGTGGCAGCAGGCGAACCTTCCAGTGGAGAAATAAAGTGCGGCCCATCAGGATGTATTGCACGGCAGTGTGCCCGTATTGCGTGGCGGCCGAGCGCCTGTTGCGCACCAAGGGTGTCACGGAGATCGAGAAAGTCCGCGTTGATCTGGATCCGGAGCGCCGTGCGGAGATGATGCAGCGTACCGGCCGGCGCACGGTCCCGCAGATCTACGTGGGGGACTTCCACGTCGGCGGTTTCGACGACCTGGCTGCGCTCGATCATGCCGGCAAGCTGGGTCCGCTGCTGCGGCCCGGCGTCGGCGCATCCGCAACGGCAAGTTAATTCATTCAACTACAGGTAAACATGAGCCAGCAACCCAATCCGACCCAACCGGCCTTCTCGGTTGAAAAGCTGTTCGTCAAGGATCTTTCCATCGAAGTGCCGAACGCTCCCAGGATCTACCTCGAGCGCGATCCCCCGCAGATCGAGATCCAGATGAACAACGCCGCCAACCCCATCGACGACGGTTACTACGTTGTGCTCCTTACGGTTACCGTCACGGCCAAGCTCGGCGACAAATCCGTTTTCCTGGTGGAGGCTACCCAGGGCGGCGTGTTCCAGATCCGCAACGTGCCGCAACCGGAAATGGAGGTCGTGCTGGGCGTGACCTGCCCCAACATCCTGTTTCCCTATGTGCGCGAGGTCATATCCGATGCGGTGGTGCGGGCGGGTTTTCCGCCGGTCGTCCTGGCGCCCATGAATTTCGAGGCGATCCACCAGGCCCGGCAGCAAAGCCAGGCCCAGGCCGCCGCGGCTCCCACCCACTAGGACGTTGCAGATGTTTCGCGCCCCGGTCTTAATTGCAGTTCTGGCGGTTGGATCCGCCACCCCGGCAGCGGCTCTGGCGCTGGATTTCCGTTCGGTCGCCGATTCCGGCGCCGTGCTGTATGACGCGCCTTCGACCAAGGCGCAGAAGCTTTTTGTGCTGTCTCGCGACTATCCGGTGGAAGTGGTGGTGAAGATCGAGGGCTGGAACAAGGTGCGCGACGATACGGGTGAATTCGCCTGGATAGAGAGCAAGCAGTTGTCCGACAAGCGCACGGTCATGGTCAGGAGTTCGAGCGCCGAGGCGCGCCAGTCGCCCGCCGATATAGCGGCGCTGGCCTTTACCGCCGAGAAAGGGGTGTTGCTTGAATTCATCGGCATCACCGCCGGCTGGGTCAAGGTCCGTCACCCGGACGGCGAGACCGGCTTCATCAAGGTCAGCCAGCTCTGGGGCGTATGAATCTCGCCATTCTCGGTGCCGGTGCATGGGGAACGGCGCTGGGCATCGCGATGTCGTCGCTGCATCGGGTCACCCTATGGTGCCGCGATCCGCAGCAGTACGAACGCATGCGTGCCGAAGGCGTCAACAGCCGCTATCTCCCCGGCATTGCGCTTCCAACCACGTTGCGCCTCATCGGCGATGCAGAAGCCGCACTCTCGGATTGCCAACTGGTCATCGCCGCCGTGCCAACGGCGGCCCTGCGCGAAACCCTCGGGCTCGTCGCGCACCTGCCGGGCAAGCCAGGCCTGGTGTGGCTGTGCAAGGGCTTCGAAC
>CAYODB010000256.1:0-5157 GCA_964402495.1 uncultured Bordetella sp. | reverse complement strand
TATTCCGCAATCAAACCAGGAGGGTCGCGGAAGCCGAATGGCGCAAGGCGCAACCCCAACCGATCGATATCCAAAATCGCATCGTCGTGCGTGATCGAAACCTTTCGCCTGCCCAGCCCGCGGATGCGGACATGGACGCCGTACAGCTGAGCAAGATCGCAGCCGACTACCAGCGCGAGATCACGCTGGATAAAAAGTACCCCTTCGCCGGCTACCTGATTGCCCGGCACGGCAAGATCGTCGCACACGAGGCGGTCGGCAACGCGAATCATGGGACCGGCGCGCCGCTGCGGACCGACGCGTTGATCCCGCTCGCGTCCGTCACCAAGGCCTTCACCGCCACCGCGTTCATGATGCTCTGGGACGAAGGCCGCGTCGCCCTCGATGATCCGGTGAGGGGCGTTCTCCCCGCCTTCTCGCGGATGCGCCTGGCTGATGGCAGCGTGGCAACCACGCCCCTGCGGATGCTTCACCTGCTGACGCACAGCGCCGGTTTTGCCGGACATTTTCCGCAGCAGGTCATGTCGAAGGAGGAATGGGCATCACGCAGTGACTGGACCCTGGGCACATTCGTCGAGCGGGTCGCGCAGCAGCCGTTGCTCTTTTCGCCGGGCACCGGTCAGCAGTACTCCTCACTGAACACCGATATCCTCGCGAGGATTGTTGAAGTGGTATCCGGGGTGGAATTCTCTGCGTTCCTGCGTGAATGGCTCTTCGAACCGCTCGGCATGAGGCATACGTCGCACTACCCGGCGCCGGATCAGTACGAGCGGATCGCCCGGACCCATCGATTTGAGGACGGCGCCTGGATCCCGGCGGACGAGCCCTTGGAGTTTGATCACACGTTTCCACATGGCGGCTACGGTTTGTATTCCACCACGGGCGACATGGCGATCTTCGTCCAGATGATCCTGAATGGCGGCGTTTACAATGGCCGGCAGATCCTCTCTTCGCGCGCCGTGGACCGGATGCTGCAGATGCTGTCACCCGTGCCGCATCAGACCGCCGAGGGCTGGGCAGTCATCCGGGGCGCGTCATGGGAGGTGGGGCCCACCATCCGTGGCGTCAAAGCCGGGGATCTGCCCTCCTCCATCCCCACCCGGCCGAGGGCTCCCGACGAGCCCCAGCGCTTCTACGGCCGCACGGGCTTCGGTGGCATATTCATCTTTGCCGACCGCGACGCCGATCTTCTGGGAATCTTTGCCACCAAGGCGACCGACCGGCCCGGCACCACCGCCGCCAGGGATTTTCTGATCCGCGCCGTCAACGCGGTTGAATGACGAGCAGCTGACACTTTGCACCCATCGCCCTCACACCATCCATGCAACTTCACTACTTTCCTTCCCCTGCCGCCGCCAACACGCTCAGCACCGATGAACTCAGGGACGCGTTCCTGATCAGCGGTCTGTTCCGAGCCGGCGAGGTCAATGCGCACTACACCGACCTCGACCGCATGATCGTCGGGGCTGCCGTGCCCGCACAATCGCCGCTCGAACTGCCCCATGCGAAGGAACTCGGCACCAGCTTCTTTCTGGAGCGGCGCGAGATCGGCATTTTGAATGTGGGAGCCCCGGGAACCATTCGCGTAGGCTCCGAACGGCATGAAATCGGCACCCTCGACTGTCTTTATGTCGGGTTGGGTGAACGGGAAGTTGCCTTCGAGAATGGCCCGAAGGGACAGTCCGCATTCTACTTCATCAGCACGCCGGCCCATGCGAAGCATCCGACCACCCGCGCCACGCGCGAGCAGGCGAAATCCGATCCGGTCGGTGATCCGGCCAAGGCAAACCGGCGCCGCATCGCAAAGTACATTCACCCCGAAGGCATCAGGAGCTGCCAGCTCGTCATGGGCTTCACCGAGTTCGAAGCGGGCAGTGTCTGGAATACGATGCCGCCGCATGAACACAGCCGGCGTACGGAAATCTACCTTTATTTTGACCTGGGGGATGACATCGCCATCCATCTCATGGGTCGGCCGAAAACAACGCGCCATCTGATCGTGCGCGACCGCGACGTCGTGCTTTCGCCCGCCTGGTCGATTCATTGCGGTGTCGGCACCGGCAACTATCGTTTTGTCTGGGCGATGGGCGGCGACAATCAGGCTTTCAGCGACATGGATGGCGTGCCCCTATCCGAACTGCGCTAAGCGATGACGTCATTCCTCGATCAAAGCTTTGGGCTTCACGGCAAGGTTGCCCTCGTCACTGGCTCGAGCCGCGGGCTCGGCCGCGCGATGGCCCGGAGTCTCGCCCAAGCCGGCGCCCATGTCATCGTAAACGCCCGTGACACGGGCAGCCTCGCCGCGGTTCAGGCGGAACTCGGCGGCCTGACCAACGACTCGGAATGTATCGGTTTCGGTGCAGATCTGTCCGACCGCTCCGCCGTCCAGCGACTGATCGCGCAGTCGATCGAGTGGAAAGGGCGGCTGGACATCCTCGTTAACAACGCGGGCATCATTCGCCGCGCCCCCGCTGCCGAGCACAGCGACTCCGACTGGGACGACGTCATCAACGTGAATCTCAACGGGGTGTTTACCGCCTGCCGCGAGGCCGGACGACACATGATCGCAGGTGGCTCCGGCAAGATCATCAACATCGCCTCGCTGCTCACGTTCACTGGCGGCATCACCGTGCCGGGATATGCCGCCAGCAAAGGAGCGGTCGGCCAGCTCACCAAGGCCCTTTCGAACGAATGGGCGGCCAAGGGCGTGCAGGTAAACGCCATCGCTCCGGGTTACATGAAGACCGACAATACGGTCGCCCTCCAGGCGGATCCCGTCCGCTCGAAGGATATTCTAAGCCGCATTCCCGCCAACCGCTGGGGCGAGCCCTCCGACCTGGCGGGCACAGTGGTGTTTCTGGCCTCTCCAGCTTCCGACTATGTCACCGGGCAGGTCTTGGCCGTCGACGGCGGCTGGTGCGGCCGTTGATTCCTCCCTCCGCCTTCTCACCCACCACGTCCACTTTGCTTCCATGAAATTCGAACACTTCGCCCTTAATGTCGCCGACGCCCGCGCCCAGGGAAATTGGTATGTCGCACACCTCGGTTTTAAACTCGTTCGCCTCCTCGACGAGCCGCCCTTCCGGCGCTTCCTCGCCGACGAGACCGGCCGCGTAGTGCTCGAGCTCTACACCGATCCGAGGGCCGGGATTCCGGACTATGCCGCAACGCATCCCCTGTGTTTTCACTTCGCCGTCGTCTCGGCCGATGCGCACGCCGATCTCCGCCGTCTCGAAGCGGCCGGCGCCACTCACGTCACCCCCGATGAGCCTCAGGCTGACAGCACCCGCCTCGTAATGATGCGCGATCCCTGGGGCGTCTCTCTCCAGCTCTGCCAGCGCGCACACCCCTTCTGATTCGATGTTGATTTTCCGCCTATCGGTCGCCGCGGCGACGACCGCTGCCTTCGCCATCGCCACCATCGTCGTCGCTTCCCCGCCGGAACCGGGCTTGCTTTTCTACCTATCGGGCGAGCAGGGCACCACGGCCGATTTTTCCGCGGCGGGAAAGCCCGAGCCGACCTTCGACTCCGAGGTCAGAAAAATTGCCGATGGTGCCCACGGCGCCGCACTGGAATGCGGAAATTTCCAGCAGCTTGCCTGGCGCGCCCCAGGCAATATCTATGCGCAACGCGGCACACTTTCCTTCTTCTGGCGCTCGCGCTACCCGGTCGGGCCGACCGAGTTTCCTCTCTTCCGCGTCGCCTACGCCGATCATTCGAGTCATGACATGGTCTGGCTAAGGATTGATTACAACGGCCGTGGATTCGACGCGTTCGTGACCGATGCCAGCCTGGCCCGCACGCGCGTCTCCGTCACGGTCGAGTCCTTTCCAGAGCCGAGTGAATGGGTGCACCTCGTTTTGGGTTGGGATGAGAACCGCGGAATCCGCTTTTACGTTAATGGCAAACTAGCCGCCACCGAGCCGTGCACGCCCTATGCCTCGGTGGATCCAGCGGTCGCCTCAGCCTTGGTAATCCCAAGGGGAATCCGGACCCAAAACGGGAAATCCGTCACGGTCTACGACACGGCTCTCGATCAGTTCGGACCGCACTCGCGGCTGATCAGCCCGCACCGCGTCATAAGCGCCGACAGCTATATTCGCGGAGGCGATATCGATGAGCTGCGCATTTACGACCACATGCTTGAGGATGACGCGGTCGCGCGCCTCGCATCAGCTGCGGGCCCGGACCCGGACGAGAGGAAGAAGGTCTTTGTCGATCCGGCCCAATCACCGGCGCGGCCGGCAGCCGCATCCCCGATAAACGCCCACGCTTGGTTCATGCGTTACGGATGGGAACGGCCCGAGGAACCGCCGCCCTACTACCCGGGGGCCGCCCTGAGCGTGCGCAAAGTCGAGATTCACGACGCCTACGATCTGCGGCGCTGGTGGTGGAAGGCCAACGACGGCATTCGCGAGACGACCTGGCCTGGAGTCTACAATCGCTCGCGGCTGCCCGGCCGCAGGGACTATTTTCCGCTTCCGGACTGGGACTGCTACGTCGACTCCGGCCAGGCCATCACCTTCGATCTGCCCGACGAACCGTGGAATCACCTCGAGATGGCGGGCGCTGCCTGGGGGAAAATGGAATTGCTGCCCCGTGGGGTGGTCAACGAGCGCGCCAGTGAGAGTGCGGCCGAGTCGGTCCTGTTTGAGCGCGCCCAGGGCCGTCACAAAACCACCCACCGGCTGCCCGAGTCCATCGTCGGCCGGAAGATTCGCTTCGTTAATGCCGAGCAGGAGCAACCCATCGGAGAAATGGCGGCCTATCAGGTGAGCAGCGGCCGCGAGCCGGAAGGCAGCGCCACCCGGACCTTTCGCCTTCACGGGGGCGCAGCAGACGCCCCTTCGGTTGCTCCTCTGGCCGAGTTCATCGCCAGACGCCATCTTCCGTCCGAGCGGACCCTGCTGATCGGAACGCCGGGACAGGCGGGCGCTCCCCCGCCCGCGCGGTCCGCTCCCGCATCGCCCTCCGATTCACTTCCGCTCGTTCACCTGCTGCTCCCCAACACCTGGGACGACCTCGACGCCGGTCTTGATGGCATCGCGATCGATCTGCCGGCGCTCCAGGTGAAGCCCACCCACGGCGATCTGTTTCCAATCAACATCCGCGTCAAGGATCCCCTCTGGCCGATGCGTGACCTGCTGGACTTCACC
>CAYODB010000255.1:0-5166 GCA_964402495.1 uncultured Bordetella sp. | reverse complement strand
AGCGACAGGCGATCAGCCGATCCCCAACAGCTCCACCTCGAATACCAGCGTCGCATTCGGCGGGATGACGCCGCCGGCGCCGCGCGCGCCGTAGCCCAGTTGCGGCGGGATCGTCAGCTTGCGCGTTCCGCCCACCTTCATGCCCTGCACACCTTCATCCCAGCCGCGGATGACCTGGCCTTTGCCCAGCCAGAACTCGAAGGGGTCGTTGCGATCCTTGCTCGAGTCGAATTTGCTGCCGTCGGTCAGTCGGCCGGTGTAATGCACGGTTACACGCTGGCCTGCTTCGGCGACCTTGCCTTCGCCGGATATGATTTCCTCGATGCCGAGTCCGCTCGGCGTTTGGGTCGATGACATGGGAGCCTCTATAGAAGTAAGAAGAACCATTCTAGCGAATGTGATGGAACTTGCCCGCACCGCCGCTGTTCTGAATGACAGGCGCCATCAATCCGAGCTGGAAAAGGTTCATTCATGACCACTTTGTCTGTAAACGGCAACACTTTTACGGTGGAGGCCGAGCCCGATACGCCGCTGCTCTGGGTTCTGCGTGACGAGTTGAAACTCACTGGCACCAAGTTCGGTTGCGGCATCGCGCAGTGTGGTGCCTGTACGGTATACGTCGATGGATTGCCCAGGCGGTCCTGTGTGGCGCCGATCGGCCTCATGGAAGGCGGCAGGGTCACCACGATCGAGGGCCTCGACTCGAAAGAGGCCAAGGCCCTGCAGCGTGCCTGGGCGGCTCTCGATGTTCCCCAGTGCGGCTATTGCCAGTCCGGCCAGATCATGACCGCGGCGGCGCTCCTGGCCGAAATTCCAAAACCGACTGATGCCGACATCGACGCCGCGATGGCGGGCAACGTCTGCCGCTGCGCCACGTATGTGCGCATTCGCGCCGCGATCCATCTCGCGGCCAGTACGATGGGAGCCTGACCGATGCGCTGGACCAATCATGTTTCGAAGTCCCTGACCGGCCCGGTTTCGCGCCGGACCTTTTTGCGCGGCGTCGGCATCGGCGCCGGCCTGGTGGTCTCGGTAAAGCTCGGCGGGGTTGCCTATGCGCAGCGTTCCGGGGCTGCCGCCGTGATCGGTGGCGGCGAAGTGCCTGGCGCAACGATCGATGCGACCGGTTTTGTCGTCATCGGCAGCGACGATACGGTGACCGTGATGGTGAAGCACCTGGAGATGGGGCAGGGTCCGTACACGGGACTGTCGACGCTGGTCGCCGAGGAACTCGACGCGGACTGGTCGCAGATGCGCGCCGCGGGCGCCCCTTCCAATGCGGAGCTTTACAAGAACCTTGCCTTCGGCATCCAGGGTACCGGCGGTTCCACGGCTATCGCGAATTCCTACGAACAGATGCGCAAGGCCGGCGCCACCGCACGGGCCATGCTGGTTACGGCGGCGGCGCAGACCTGGGGCGTGGCGGAAAGCGGGATCACCGTTTCGAAGGGAATCGTCAGCCATGCCGGATCGGCCAGGCAGGCACGCTTCGGCGAACTCGCCCAGCAGGCGGCGCAACTGACGCCGCCCAGGGACGTCAAACTCAAGGATCCTTCGAAATTCACTTTGATCGGCGGCAAGGTGTCGCGGCTCGACACGGCTGCAAAGTCCGACGGCAGCGCCCTCTTCACCCTCGACCTGGCGCCGCCGGAAATGCTGACGGTCCTGGTTGCGCATCCACCGCGCTTCGGCGCCACGGCGGCAGCGGTCGACGACAGCGCGGCGCAAAAGGTGCATGGTTTCGTGGATGTCAAAACCATCCCGCAGGGCGTCGCGGTGTACGCGAACGGGTTCTGGGCGGCGAAAAAGGCGCGCGATGCGCTGAAGATCGAATGGGATGACGCCGATGCAGAGATGCGCGGCAGCGAACAGTTGCTTGCCCAGTATCGCAGCCAGTCGAAACAACCCGGCACCCGGGCAGTGGAGCGCGGCGATCTCGCCAAGGCGCTGGGCAGGGCCCGAAGGAAGCTGCAGGCCGAGTATGTCTTTCCTTACCTTGCGCACGCGCCGATGGAGCCCCTCGACTGCGCCATTGCGCTCAAGGATGGCGCGTGTGAAGCCTGGTATGGCGCGCAGTTGCAAACCGTCGATCACAAGGCCATCGCCGCCGTGATGGGTTTGCCTGAAGAGAAAGTGACCATCAACACGCTGCTCGCGGGGGGAAGCTTTGGCCGGCGCGCCCAGCCGGCGGGCGAACTTGCGGCGGAGGCAGCGTCAGCGCTGAAGGCCCTGGGCCGCGATGCCACCATAAAGCTGGTATGGACTCGCGAAGACGACATCCGCGGCGGCCGCTACCGGCCGTTCACGCTGCACCGGATGGAGGGCAGCCTGGACAAGGCGGGCAACATCAGTTCGTGGGACCAGGTGGTGGTGAGCCAATCCATCGTCAAGGGCTCGCCGTTCGAAGCCATGATCAAGGACGGCATTGATCCGACCATGGTGGAAGGTGCAAGCGACCTTCCGTACAGGATTGCCAACCTGCGTGTGACCGCGCATACCATGGATGTCGGCGTTCCCGTGCTGTGGTGGCGTTCGGTCGGTCACACGCATACCGCTTTCGCGACCGAAACTTTCATCGACGAGTTGCTGGTCGGCGGCGGCAGGGATCCCCTGCACGGACGCCTGGCGCTGCTGAAGGACCAGCCGCGCTACACGGAAGTGCTGAAGGCCGTCGGCCGGGCGGCGCGCTGGAAAGGCGCGAAGGTCGGCAACGGCCGTGCCCGTGGCTTGGCGGTGCACAAATCCTTCGACACCTACGTCGCCCAGATTGCGGAGGTTTCGCTTGGTGCGGACGGCTTGCCTAAGGTGGAGCAGGTCTGGTGCGCCGTCGACTGCGGTGTCGCGGTGAATCCGGACAACATCAAAGCGCAAATGGAGGGCGGCATCGGCTATGGACTGGGCACGATTCTGTTCGACCAGATTACGCTCGATCAGGGGCAGGTGGTGCAGGGCAACTTTAACGACTACCGGATGCTGCGCATCCACGAGATGCCGAAAATAGAAGTGGTCATCGTCAAGTCGGCGGAGAAGCCGACAGGCGTCGGCGAGCCCGGCGTGCCGCCCATCGGCCCGGCGGTGGCCAATGCCTGGCGCGCGCTCACGGGCAAGGCGGTGCGCAGCCTGCCGTTCAGCAGTCCCGCGAAACCCGCACCAAAAACCCGTTCTGTCTAGGAGACCGCGATGAATCCCATGTTGATCACCACGTTCTCATTCGCCTGTACGGCGGCGGTCATGACTATGGCGTTCCTGGAAGCGCGCGCCGCGCCGCAGGAAATGGCGACGGAATTGAAGCCTGCCGCGGAGTTCGCGGGCATCAAGGACAGGCGCGCCCGTTCGCTCGCCCTGTTCACGGAAGCCGGCAAGGTAATCCAGCATCCGCGCTGCCTCAACTGTCATCCGAAGACGGAGCGCCCGCTGCAGGGCGACGACATGCATCCACATGAACCGCCGGTCAAGCGCGGCGCCGGCGGCATGGGTATGCCCGGCATGCGCTGCCTGACCTGTCACGGCGCGGCGAACTACGATCCCGGCCGTATGCCGGGCAACCCGCGCTGGCTGCTGGCGCCCGACAAAATGGCCTGGGTCGGAAAATCGCTCGGCCAGATCTGCCGGCAGATCAAGGATCCCCTGCTCAACGGCGGCAAGAACATGGAGGACCTGATCGAGCACATGGCGCATGACCCGCTGGTCGGTTGGGGATGGAATCCCGGCGTGGGCCGCACGCCAGTGCCCGGCACGCAGGAAGAATTCGGCAAACTGTTCCAGGCTTGGGCGGATAGCGGGGCGCAGTGCCCGAAATAAGGGAGAAGGCGTACTGCGTGCAGGGTGCTGTGTTCTGAGAAATATCAAAAGCAGCGCGCGCAAGTGTGGACAGAGTGGTCGTTGTGAAACATGAGGTTGTTCCGTTACCGCCAGGGCCAGGAATAGGAGTTCGAATGATTTGCACTTTCGCAGCACTCAGCACGCAGTACTCAGCACACGCAGCTTCGGGCAGAACGCCGTGACGCCGGTGCGAACGGGGCAGTGGCCCGGCAACCTCTCCCGCGAGGAATTCGGCAGGCGTTTCCGCGGCAACTTTTTTGATCCGGCATTCGACCGTGCGCGGGACGCGATCGCGCAGCTCGAGGAAATCGCCTGGGATGGCTATATCGAGGGCCGCAAGGCGCCGATGGTGCGCAAGGCCGGACCGGGATTCGCGGATCCGGACTATGAGATCTCGGTGGAATGGAGCGAAACCCGGTTGCGCCTGCAAAAGGCCGAAGCGCAGCAAAAGAATCCGCTGACGAAATCACGCGTGCTGCTCATCAATGCTTCGGCACGCAACGACGGCACCTGTCCCGGGGAGATCTCCAAGACATTCCGCCTCGCCACCACGGTCCGGGAAACGCTCGCCGGCGAGGGGATCGAAGTCGACTTTCTCGACCTCAGTCTGCTGACGTCCGACTACGGCAGGCAGATTTTTCCCTGCAAGGCCTGCGTCTCGACGGCGATGCCGCTATGCCACTGGCCCTGCAGCTGCTATCCGAACAATGCGCTCAACCAGACCGGCGACTGGATGGCGGAAATATACGAGCGCTGGGTTGCGGCACACGGCATCGTCATCTGCACGCCGGTCTACTGGTACCAGGCGCCCAGCGTGCTGAAGCTGATGATCGACCGCCTGGTATGCGCGGACGGAGGAAATCCCGATCCGACGACGACCCATGGCAAGGATCCGGCGAAAGCCAAGGAACTCGAGCTGGCCGGTTGGCCTTATCCGAAGCACCTGCAGGGCAGGACTTACGGCCTGGTCGTGCATGGGGATGTGACTGGAATCGAAGGCGTGCGGCGCTCGCTCTCCGACTGGCTGGACTGGATGGGCCTGGTCGATGCGGGAACACAGTCGCGACTTGATCGCTACATCGGTTACTACAAACCCTATGCAACGAGCCACGACGAACTCGATGCGGACCAGGCGCTGTTCGAGGAAGTGCGTAATGTCGCTCGGGCCGTTTCGAACGCGGTCACTGAACTGCGCGGGGGCCGGCTTTCGGAGCCGGACCGGGGCCTCGAGAATCCGAGGCCGAAGTAAGACAGGGGCTAGGGTTTAGGGGCTAGGGGAAAAAGCAGTGTTCCAGGTCGCGGCCAATAAAAAATTTTCTAAGGGATAATGCGATTGCGCTCCAG
>CAYODB010000254.1:0-5172 GCA_964402495.1 uncultured Bordetella sp. | reverse complement strand
TTACCATGATCAACATCGCTCAAATCATCAACTCAAGTCCGACAGGCTGCTAGATGATCGTAACCGCGAGTTCGCCCAGCCCATCCACGCCGCCCAGCAGCTTGTCGCCGCGCTTGACGGCACCGACACCGGCCGGCGTGCCGGTGAAAATGAGATCGCCGGGACGCAGCAGATAGTATTCGGACAGATAGGCGATCGTGTCGGGAACGTTCCAGATCATCTCGCCGAGGTCGGCCTGCTGGCGGACTTCCCCGTTGACCTTGAGCCAGATCCTGCCGGTGGAATGGTGGCCGCCGCTGGCCACAGGATGGATCGGCGTGACGGGCGCGGACTCGTCGAAGGATTTTCCGAAATCCCAGGGCCGCCCGGCGTCGCGCGCCTTGAACTGCAGGTCGCGGCGGGTCATGTCGAGGCCGACCGCGTAGCCATATACGTAATCGAGCGCCTTGGCCGACGGGATGTTGCGTCCTTCGCGCTGGATCGCCACCACCAGCTCGATCTCATGGTGCAGGTTCTCGGTGCCCGGCGGATAGTGCATCTGGCCGTTCAGCAGCACCGCGTCGGCGGGCTTCAGGAAGAAAAACGGCGGCTCCTTGTCCGGATCCTTGCCCATCTCGCGGGCATGCGCGGCGTAATTGCGGCCGACGCAATAAATGCGATGGATCGGAAACTTTTCCTTTTGCCCGATGATGGGTACGGAAGGGGCCGGGCCGATGTCGAACAGCATATTGTTTTCGCTCATGGTCAGAAGAGTGTGAAAGTGTCTACCCGCGTTCCCAGTGGCCAGCGCCCGGAAGCGAAGAGCGCGTATTTTTGCACAAACTGGAAAACCAGCGTGTACCCGCCGCGACCGCCGCTTCTATTGCAGTTGCTCCTCGCGCCAGAGGCCGAGTGCACGCTGCACCGGCCGGTCGGAAAAGCTGAACAGCACGCTCTCCTTTGCCGCATGCAGCGAGTACGCCTGCCAGGCGGGAACTACGAAAGTGTCACGCGCGGTGAAATCGAAAGTCTTGCCGCCAATGACCACACGCCCGTCACCTTCGACGACCGAAAAGACCGTTCCGTCGGTACTGCGATAGGGCTTGCCGGCATAGCCTTTCGGCAGCAACTGGATATAGGCGCCCATGGTCGGCATTGCCGGTCCGCCGCTGGCCGGATTGACGAACTCCATCTTATAGCCGAAGCAGGCATGCGGCTTGTCGACGTGGGCGAGCTGTTGCAGGCTTTCGCGCGACCTCGAGTAGGGATACGCGAAAACCGGCGACGTCGAATTCTGCAGCTTGTATTCGACAGGCAGCAGGTTGTTGCCGTAGCGCAGCCAGGCGTCGCCTTCGGGCCGCACCACTTCCTGCTCGTCGCGCGGATACTCTTCGGCAAACCCCGTATCGAGGAAGCGCACCAGTGGAATGTCGAGGCCATCCAGCCAGACAACAGGCTCGCCCGCGGGATTGCCATGGTCATGGAAAGTCCACGACGGCGTGATGATGAAGTCGCCCGGATGCATGGTCACGCGCTCGCCGTCGACGGCCGTGTAGGCGCCGGCGCCTTCGACGATCAAACGCAATGCAGTCTGCGTGTGTCGATGGCTCGGGGCCACTTCGCCGGGCAGGATCAGTTGCCAGCCGGCGTACAGCGAATTGGTGATGGCCGACTGGCCGGGCAGCCCCGGATTCTCCAGGATCAGCACCCTGCGCACCGCTTCTTTCGCGGTGATCAGCTCGCCGGACTCCATCAGCCAGGGTCGCACCTCGGCATATTTCCACAGCGCCGGCACGCAAGGTGACGCCGGCTGTCTGGGCACCAGCGCGCTCATCATTTCCCACAGCGGCGTCACATGCGCCGGCGCGATGCGCCGGTAGAACGCTTCCCGCTCCGCGCGGGGATCCTTCAAAGGCTGTCCCATCGTCTCCTCACTTTCCAGACCGGATCTTCACCGCAGATACCCTGGCGTAGCCCGGAGTACCCTTTTAGGCGCGGAGGCACAGAGAAAACCGCGCAGAGAAATCAGGCATGAATTATTCATGACCAATGCTGTCAACGCCTGGAAATATCCGCAATCGCGTCCCAAATGCCCTTTCATTCCTCTGCGCTTCCTCTGCGCTTCCTCTGCGCTTCCTCTGCGCTTCCTCTGCGCCTCCGCGCCTCTGCGGTCAGGCTTGGATCTTCGGCAAAGACAAACCGAAATCCTTCTCTACCAGTTCCGTCACGCGCGACAGGAAATCCTCGCGCATTTCGTCGTTGCTACGCGTTTTCAACCCCCAGCGCAGGTAAGTTTCGTTGTTCTTCGACTTGCTGGCACCGAAGAAACCCGGCGTGATCGGGAAATAACGGTTGATCGCATCCTGCACCGCTGATTTTCCTTCTGCCGTCTGCATCAACTCGATGCAGAAGTCCTTGCCAAACTTGGCATGGAACTTCTCCTCCGGCATGGTGATCCGCGCCAGGTTGCGCAACGGATGGAAGCTGCAATGCAGCAGATCTTCCACCTGCAGGATTTCCGCATAGTCGGCAATCGCCTTGATCACGCAGAATTCCGGCCAGGTCTTCAGCTCGAAGCTGAAGATGGTGAGCGGCTTCTTGACCTTGGGATCCATCATCTCCGCGGGCACGCCGATTTCCTCCGCCAGTCCACGGAAGCGCACATGATGATGGTACTCCTCCATCGCCACCCGGCAGGTCAGCCATTTCGCGTAAGGCGTCGGCGCCAGCGCAATCGCGGGCTCGTCGAACACCTGCGCGCCATAAAGCTCGTTCACCGCATGGCTGATGACGATTTTCTTCACCGCGGCCCGATATTCCTCGGGCTGATTGGCGAGGTCGGCGGCGGTTTTCACTTCGAGCGTGGCGGTTGCGGTCATGAGGGTGCTTTCAGACAAGCGGTTCGGTATTGAAAAATTCCAGGTCGGTGCCGAGGTCGGTGAGCCTGCCGGCGAAAGCGGATCCGATCGATTTCGCCAGTTCGGCCGGATCCCAGGCGGCGCCCTCCTGCATGGCGGCCTTTGCGATCGGCCGCGGCTGGGAAAACAGCATGAGTTCGCGCCCCCGCACGCCGAACAGCTGGCCGCTGATGTCGTGCCCGTTCGAAGCGAGAAACGCCACAAGCCGCGCGACATAGTGCGCGGGAATCCTGAGTGCGCGCTCCTTGTAGGCGGTCTGGGCTTCGTTGACCGGCTGGATGGTGTCGGTCACCCGTGTTGCGGCAAACGGGGCAATCGCATTGCAGGTTACTTTGGAACGTGCCATGTCCATGGCCACCACACGCGTCAGCCCAACCAGGCCGGCCTTGGCCGAAGCATAGGCCGCCTGGCCGAAGTTGCCGAACAGGCCCGCGCTGGAAACGATATTAACGATGCGTCCAGGAGCACGCCCGCCCTTCTGCTGCTCGCGCATCAGCGGCGTGGCCGCGGCCAGCAGGGCGAAGGGCGCCGTAAGATTGTTTGCAATCACGCGCTCCCAGCCATCGCGCGTTGCCTTGAAAATGAACGCATCGCGCAGGATCGCCGCGTTGTTCACCACAATGTCCAGCGCGCCAAACCGTTCTACCGCCAGACGAACTGCATTCTCCGCACCCCCCTGTGCGGCGATGTCCTCGACAAAGGCCGCTGCATTGGCGCCCAGCTTTTCCGCAATCGACCATGCCACTCGCGCATCCGGTTCGTCGCCCGAAATCGATACGCCACTGTCGGCGATCACGACCGCGGCACCGAGCCGATGCAGTTCTTCGCTGATCGCCAGACCAATCCCGCGCGCCCCGCCGGTGACGATCGCAACGCGTCCCGCAAGCATCGCCGGCGCGCTCATCGCGCAACCGCCGCTTTCGCGGGCCCGGCCGCGGCCGGGAAAAAGGCGTCGGCGTGGATGTTGCGCGAAGCGACACCGAGCGAGCGCACCAGCTCCGATGCCGCATCGACCATGGGTGGCGGACCCGCGAAATAGGACTTGAATCCCTCAAGTCCCGCTAAATCCGCCGCGACGGCTCCGGTGACGAAGCCGAAACGTCTCGGCAGCAGTGAATTCGCGGCCAAAGCCGCATTCGGATCGGAAAGCACGATGTGAACCCTGAAGTTGGGGAAGTTCTTCCGCATCTGCGCCAGCTCTTTCTCGAAATAGACGTCGCGCTCCGAGCGCACGCCGAAATACAGATGCACCGGATGGGTAAAGCCCGCAGCCAGCGCTGTCTCCGCGATGGACTTCACCGGGGCGAGACCGCTGCCGCCGCCAATGCACAACATCGGTCCCTCATGCTGCGCACGCAGGTAGGAAGTACCCAGCGGGCCGCTGACCTTGACCATGTCGCCCGCCTTCAGCTCCGATGCAATGCGCTGGCTGACCGACCCTCCGGGCATCACGCGAATATGGAATTCCAGCAGCTTCTCGTCCGGACGGTTGGCCATCGAGTAGTCGCGCACGACACCGGGGACCATGGAAAACTCGAGTTGCGCATACTGGCCCGCGGAAAAGGTGAAAGGACCGCCGCTGGCGATTTCCAGGCGCAGCCTGAGGATGTCATGCGTCAGGCTGGATATTTCCATGACCCGGCAGCGCATCACCCGCGAGGGATGCACGACGAAATCCTCGGCATCCAGCCGCCGCACCACGACATTACTCCACATCTGCGAGCGACAGGCCAGCACGATGCCGCGCGCGCGCTCGTCCGCCGACAAGGCATGCGCGGAATACTCCAGTTCCATGATGTCACCGGAAACCAGCTCGCACTTGCAGGTTCCGCAGTTGCCGGCCTGGCAACTGTAGGCGAAGCCGATGTTGTGCGCCAGCAGCGCGTCGAGGACCGTCTCGCCCTCTTCCGCGGGAGCGGTCTGGCCAAGGTCGGCGACGGTCACGGTGAGGGTCATTGGCGGACGGCTGGCGGGTTGCCCGCCGATACATTAATATCGACTCCAGTATGGGAACCAAACTGTTGGAAGTCAAACAATCGAAGGCGCGGCGGTCGCCCCGTTCAGGGCCCGGAAAAAGCGCCGGGCTGGGCCTGCTGCCCGGCCTGATCGGTTACCAGCTCAGGCTCGCCCAGCGCGCAATTTTTGCCGACTTCGCGGACGCCGTGGACGGCGCCGGAATCTCGCCCGGGCTGTTCGGCATCCTGGTGATCATCGACGCCAACTCCGGGCTGACCCAGCAGGCGCTGGCCGATGCGGCGCACCTTGACCGCTCGAC
>CAYODB010000253.1:0-5173 GCA_964402495.1 uncultured Bordetella sp. | reverse complement strand
GTGGGTGATGCGCACCGCGGAGTCGGTCTTGTTGATGTGCTGGCCGCCGGCGCCGCTGGCACGGTAGGTGTCGACCCTCAAGTCGGCGGGATTTATTGCGACTTCGATGGTGTCATCCACTTCCGGATAGACGGTCACACTGGCGAACGAAGTGTGGCGGCGCGCGTTGGAATCGAAAGGCGACTTGCGGACCAGGCGGTGCACGCCGGATTCCGTTCGCAGTGTCCCGTAGGCATAGTCGCCCGTTACCTTGATCGTCGCGTTCTTGATGCCCGCGACTTCGCCGGGAGATTCCTCCAGCACTTCGATGCCGAACCCCCTGCGCTCGCAGAATTTGAGGTACATACGCTCGAGCATGGAGGCCCAGTCCTGGGCTTCGGTGCCGCCCGAGCCCGACTGGATGTCGAGGAAGCAGTTGTTCGGGTCCATGGGATTGGAGAACATGCGCCGGAATTCCATGTCGGCGACGATTTTCTCCATCGCCGTGACGTCCCCAGCGACGGACATCACCGCCGCTTCGTCGTTTTCGCTGCGCGCCATCCCGAACAGGTCGCGTGCATCGCGCAGTCCCTGGTCCAGCTTTTCGAGGGTGCCGACTACCGATTCCAGCTGCTTGTTTTCCCGTCCCAGTTCCTGGGCGCGTTTGGCGTCATTCCAGATCGCCGGATCCTCGGAAAGCCGGACGACTTCGCTCAGGCGGTTGCGTTTGCCTTCGAAGTCAAAGATACCTCCGCAGTTCCTGGCCCCGGGAATCCAGGTCGTCGAGCTGGTTGGCGATCGCGTTGAGGTGTTCTGCATCCATGTGGTTTTCCGTCCGGCGTTGCGTGAGGCTTCTGAAGCGCCGCATTTTAACCGATGTGCCTGCATCAGCAGGGGGAAACTGCGCCTGAACGCCCGTGTTCAGGCCGGCTGCCAGTGGTCCACCACGAGCTGGATGTTGCGCGCGCCGTTGTATTCATTGACCTGCACCCGGTAGACGGATCCGATGCGCGAGGGCAGGGGCTGGTCCTCGCCGAACCGGATGGCGTCGAGGGTGTGGCGTCCATGCCGCAGTTTCAGCTTGAGGTGGCGCCCGCCGACGATGCGTTGCTCCGCCACCTCGAACTGGCCGAAGAAGGCGGGCGGGGCAAACCCCTGTCCCCAGACCTGCGCGTCCAGGGCTTCGGCGAACTGCAAGTTGATGTCGCCGGCGTCGAGCGGCCCGTCGGTTTCGATGATGCGCTCCAGGTCGGCGGGGGTCAGCAGTGCGCAGACGGTCTGTTCGAAGGCGTCGCCGAATTTTTCGACATCCTTGATGCGCACGCTCAATCCGGCTGCTGCTGCGTGTCCGCCAAAACGCAGGATGAGGCCGGGGTACCGCTTGGAAACCAGGTCGAGCGCGTCGCGCAAATGCAGTCCGCGTATGGACCGGCCCGATCCTTTGGCCTCACCATCGGATCCAGGAGCGAAGGCGATCACCGGGCGGTGGAAGCGCTCGCGCAGGCGTGCAGCCAGAATCCCGATCACGCCCTGGTGCCAGCTTTCCTGGAACAGGCTCAGGCTGAAGGATTCGGCGGGTTCCAGGCCATCCATCAAAGCCAGCGCGGTTTCCTGCATTCCCGTCTCGATTTCCCGGCGCTCGCGATTGAGCGCATCGAGTTGTGCGGCGAGTTCCGCCGCGCGTCGCGTGTCGGTGGAGAGCAGGCATTCAATGCCGAGGCGCATGTCGGTGAGGCGTCCGGCTGCATTCAACCGCGGCCCGGCGACGAACCCGAGATCGTACGTGGATGCCCGTGCAGGATCGCGACCCGCGGTGCGGAACAGCGCCGCGATGCCGGGTCGCGCACGCCCGGCGCGAATGCGCTTCAATCCCTGGTCCACGAGGATGCGGTTGTTGTCGTCCAGGCGCACCACGTCGGCAACGGTCCCCAGCGCGACGAGGTCCAGCAGCTCGGCGAGATTCGGTTCGACACGGGTGGAAAACCAGCCGCGGCGGCGCAGTTCCGCGCGCAACCCCATCATCACGTAGAACATGACGCCGACACCCGCGAGATTCTTGCTGGCGAACGTGCACGTCGCCTGGTTCGGGTTGACGATGCAGGCCGCGCGGGGTAGTTCGGCGCCGGGCAGGTGGTGGTCGGTGATCAGGACTTGCATGCCCGTCTTGTGCGCTTCCTCCACGCCTTCCACCGATGCAATGCCGTTGTCGACGGTGATCAGGTAATCGGGTTTGCCCGCGACGGCCTGGCGAACGATTTCGGGCGTGAGCCCGTAGCCGTATTCGAACCGGTTCGGCACCAGGTAATCGACTTGCGCGCCGAACGCCCGCAGCGCGTTGATGCCGACGGCGCATGCCGTGGCGCCGTCCGCGTCATAGTCGGCGACGATGAGCAGGCGTTTGCCGGCTGCGATGGCATCCGCAAGCAGTGCTGCCATGGTGGTGCAATGCTGCAGGCTATCCATGGGCAGCAGGCCGGCGAGCGAGGTGTCGAGCTGGCGCAGATGGGCGATGCCCCGGGCCGCGTAGATCCGCGCCAGTACCGGCGGTATGCCGTTGGCCAGCAGCTCCTCGTAAGCACGTTGCGGGACATCGCGGGTAACGATGCGCGGTGCGTTCATGGTTCGGCCGTGCCGAGCTGGCCGGCCAGCGGTCCGGCAGGTACCCAGAATTTCCAGAGGTCGCGCGCAGAAACCGTCCAGTGCCGCGCCTGGCCGGATTGGACTGTGACGACGTCGAGGCGTTGGATTTTTCCGGCACGGAGTTTCTGCAGCAGGGGCGCGACCCAATCCTGCTCAAGTCTGGTCATGTGCATGGCCCAATCCGAGCGGTCGCCGGGAGGCCCTTCCGGCAATACCACAAGGATGTTGCCGGTATCGGGGAAATTCAGGCCGGTGGACAGGCTGGCGACGGGAACATTCCCCAGGTGGCAAAGGCCCCGCAGCAAGGGAAGGTCGCCTCTGGCTCCGGTCCAGGAAGCGCGGGTTGCCGGAGGCAGGGTGCCGCCCTCCCAGAACCAGACGCTATTGATCGCCAGGGCTCCCGATTGTTCACGGTTTTCATTGACCGCGTGAGCGTGCAGCAACATTTGTACCTCGTTGAACAGACCGTGGTAATGCATGCAGTCGTCACCAGTCGGCAGCAGCCGGTTGATGTCGCGGCCGATGGCATCGTCCAGTGCAACCGTGTGCAGGTCTGGGAAGGAAGGCAGTCGCAGGTACCAGCGCTGCGGATGGGGCGCGACAAACAGCAGGCCATCCACGGAAAAGTGTCGGTTCAGGGTTTCGAGCAGGGCTTGCGATTCTGTCGCTGGAATCAACAGCGAAGCGGGCGGGAGCAGCACCAGTTGGTCCCGGTGCACCTGCAAGTGCACAGGACTCGCGCACAGCCAGAAGCTGCGGCCGGGGTCCTCGCCTTCACCTTGCAGGGAAATGGGCGCGGCGGGCCAGTCCAGTTGCCGCCTGATACCGAAACTTTCGCAAAGCCAGGCGGTCAAGGTCATGCAATCCGAACTGCCCGCACGTCCTCGGGCCACAATCCGTTCAAGTGCCGGAAAGCGCTGCGGGGAAGGTTCTCCGAAACCGTCCAGGGGGGGCGGTGGCAGGGAAGGGATGAACAGGGTGACGTTGGGCACGAGAACCGGGCGCACGAGAATCGGGCGGGAGAAGCTCGATGAGTGTAGCACGCAGCGCCGCCATTCCTGACGTGCCACGTCTACGCTTAGTCAGCCGCGGCGGAATGTGGCAGACTTCGGCTCGCCATTCGAAAACGATGCGTTTGATGCCCCCCCTTTACTCATGCTGACGCCCTACGAACTGTTCGTCGGGCTGCGCTACACGCGCGCCAAGCGGCGCAACCATTTCATCTCCTTCATTTCCGTCACATCCATGCTCGGCATCGCGCTCGGTGTGGCCGCGCTGATCGTGGTGCTGTCGGTGATGAACGGTTTCCAGAAGGAGTTGCGCGCCCGCATACTCGGCGTGGCTTCCCACGTGCAGATCGCCGGCATGGGGGCCTCGCTGCCGGACTGGAAGCGTGTCGCCCGGCAGGCGGGGAAGAACCCTGAAGTCGTGGCCGCGGCCCCATACGTGATGGCGCAGGGACTGATATCGCATCGCCAGACGGTGCAGGGCACGATCGTGCGCGGCGTGCTGCCGGAGGACGAGGACAAGGTCGCGGACATCGGCCGGCACATGAAAACCGGAAAGCTCGGTGCGTTGCGCGCCGGGACTTTCGGCATCGTCCTGGGCAGCGAACTGGCGATGAGCATCGGCGCGCGCACAGGCGACAAAATCGTGCTTATTGCTCCGCAGGGGCAGGTGACGCCCGCGGGGATCATGCCGCGGCTCAAGCAGTTCGAAGTGGTCGGAATCTTCGAGGTCGGCATGTACGAATACGACGCGGGCCTGGCGCTGATACACCTGGCTGACGCGCAAAAGCTCTATCGCCTGGACGAAAAGGTTTCGGGCATCAGGCTTAAGCTGCAAGACTTGTTTCGTGCGCCGACGGTAGCCCGCGAACTCACGGAGACGCTGGACGCGGATGTGTACGTCACCGACTGGACTCGCAGCCACGCAAATTTCTTCCGCGCGGTGCAGATTGAAAAGCGGGTCATGTTCATCATCCTGCTCCTGATCGTGGCCGTGGCGGCGTTCAACATCGTATCGACCCTGGTCATGGCGGTTACAGACAAGCGCGCAGACATCGCTATCCTGCGCACGCTCGGCGCCGCGCCGGTCGAGATCATGAAGATTTTCATCATCCAGGGCGCGCTTATCGGCGTCATCGGAACGCTCGTCGGTATCGTCGGCGGTACCCTGCTGGCGTTGAACATCGACGTTGTGGTTCCCGCCATCGAACACGCGTTCGGCGTGCAGTTCCTCGCCAAGGACGTCTACTACATCAGCGACCTGCCTTCCGACCTGCACCTGTCTGATGTGATGGTCATTGCCGCCACCTCCTTCGTGCTCAGCCTGCTGGCGACGCTCTACCCGAGTTTCCGCGCTTCCCGCGTGAATCCCGCGGAGGCATTGCGCTATGAGTGACATCGTCCTGTCTTGCCGCGGACTGCAGAAAATATTCAGCCAGGGCGACTATTCCGTGCCGGTGCTCGGCGGCATCGACCTCGAGATCGCCCGTGGCCAGACGATTGCCATCGTCGGCGCGTCGGGGTCGGGCAAGAGCACATTGATGAAC
>CAYODB010000252.1:0-5174 GCA_964402495.1 uncultured Bordetella sp. | reverse complement strand
TGGATAGAGCGCTGCCCTCCGAAGGCTGACGTCAAGGGGCTAGCGAAGACAATGGAAAGGAAAAAAGGCCGAAAGGTCAATGTGTTATAAACTCTGAAGTGTACCGTGAAAAGCCAAGCCAAACTCGCGTAAGCACCGCGTAAGCAGCTTGGGACGTGCGGTAGCGAAGGAGCGGATAGGCTGGCGTAAGGCAGGAATATGAACCGGCTTAACAAACCTGACCGAAGCCATGCGATTGAAGTCGTCTGAATCCGTTGACCGTCAAAGGTCGGTCGGGCTAGAAAAAATTCTGATGCACCCGTAGCTCAGCTGGATAGAGCGCCACCCTCCGAAGGTGGAGGCCACACGTTCGAATCGTGTCGGGTGCGCCAACCTCATTGAGGTTGTGGCGTGAATGCAACTTTCAACGCCGCGCCATTTCCGAACAAAACTGAGCACTCCTGCCGGAGTGGCCCCGCCGCCCATCACCAGCCGCGCCAGAACTTACTTTCTGCCGTGGATACGGATTTCCGTCATCGACTTCGACTTGGTCGATGACAGCACGCAGATAGGCGCGGCGGAAGGGAATCGGGCCGTTCCTGACGTTCTCGCGCATCAAGCTGGGGAAGGAGGCGATCTACTCTTCAGGGATCCGGGTTTCCGGGCGCAGTTCGGCGAAGGCGCGGTCGAGCGCTGCCTTACCACTCACGCCTGCGCTCTCCCGGCACCATCTTGTCGTAGGCGTCCAGTTCAGGCTCAGCGTCGTCCATTGCAGATGGGCGAGCGTCTTCGAGCAGAAGCAGAGAGATAGCGAAGTCATATTGCTCGGCGAAGATCGTCATCTCGCGCGCCGGTTCCCGCAGCCAGGCACCGGCATCATGGTCTACGCCCGTTCGGCCATCGATCAGAAGGTCTTGTTTTGCGGCCAGTGACGCCGCCGGAATTTCGATCGGGCCGGCGCTGGTCTTGAAATACGCGCCCGTCTTGAGGGCAGACGCACTGGACCGAGCCCACAGGATATAGCCGTCCCGCGACACCACGAGAATTGCGCGTTTGGTGGTGTAGTGGAGCCAGCGCAGGACCGCTGCAATCAACGACACCCGGTAGCGGTCTGCACAGTGGGAGATTATGTCGAGATCGACCTTCGCCCGCTCAGGAATCTGACGCCTGAAATCATCGAGCGGCATCAGGAAGTTCGCGGCGAAAACATTGGCCTGGTGTTCAAGCTGGCCGTATTCCGAATCCCATGCGACCTGCTCCTGGCTGCAATAGAAGCCGTCAGGGTACGCAATGCGGTGCAGGAGGTAATGGCCGAACTCGTGCGCCAGCGTGAAGTTTATGCGGCCGAGCGATGCCATCGAACTGTTGTAGATGATTCCCCAGCCCTTCTTCCCAGCCGGAGCCTTGAACAGCGCGCCGTCGAACTTCGGCAGATTGTCGCCCTTGACGCTGATGATGGGGTCGTCGGGCCACTTCTTTGCCGTGTATTCCTTCGCGATCATCGGGATATCGATCGGGAATTGCTCGCCGCCCATCACCGCGTTCAGCAGATGGGTAATCTCGAAAGCCCAGCGCTCTGCGGTGAAAGGGGCTGTCATTCGTCGTCACCCATGAGATCGACCATCCGACGAATCTTGTCTTTCGTGCCGCGGTCCATGTTGCGGTACTTGCGGAAGAACGCCGTATCGGTTGCATCCTCGACCTGCACTTTGTCGGACGGATCGATCAGATAGTCGGCGGTGACGCCGAGGACAGCGGCTATCTTGGCGATCTTGTCCGCCGACGGGCGGGGCGGCTCTTTGTTCTCAAGCTCCCAGACGTAGCTTTTGCTGGACTTCGCCAGCTCCGCCAGTTTTTCGAGCGTGTAGCCTTTCGCTTTGCGCAGGGTCCGTATTTTGTCGCCGAGGGGCGTGGTCAAATTCTGTCTCCCGTGTTCTGGTAAGTTCAGAGTAGCAATACGGACTGTGCTTGACAACGCGTATCTGGCCTGCCTAGAATGTTCGGAGTATACGTACTTCTGATTCATTCATTCCGAAGGAGATCAAAATATGGTAGCACGACGTGGCCCTGAGACACATCATGTGGTTTCCAGCAACAAGGGCGGCTGGGACGTCAAGCGGGGTGGCGCTGAACGCGCCGCCGGTCATTTCGACACGAAGCAGGAGGCGGTCGATTACGGGCGGCAGGTCAGCCGTAACCAGCAGACCGAGCTGCGCATCCACAATCTGGATGGCCGGATCGGCCAGAGCGACAGCCACGGGCGCGACCCGAACCCGCCCAAGGGGTGAGACCGACGACCGCGCCGATCCGGCGCGGTCGTCTCATGTCGTCAGCGGCATGTGGAGAGCAACATTCAGTTCAAAGGATAGACAGCGATGGCCGAGCAGGACCCTTTCAGGAACACCGATACCCTCGACGAGGTCCTTCTCGATATTGCGGCGCTCATCGAGCTGAGCCCGCGCGACCGCCGAGTTGCCGAAAGCCGTTACCGGCGTCTGAAGACGCATCTGGAGCGTTCCGAGAGCCCGCTCGCCATCTATCTCGTGGACGGGGTCAGCCGCATCTATGCGCAGGGCTCGATTGCCTCAAGCACCACTATCGTCAGCGGCACGGAGGACGACCGGTTCGACGTGGATGCCATTGTCGAAATCGATGTGCCAGACCACTGGGACAACAGCCGCGCGCTCGACCTGCTGGAAGAGGCCCTGCAGGGACTTTCCGGTGTTGTCAAAATCGTGCGCTGCACGCGCTGCGTCCAGTTGCAGTTCCCCTTCATGCACATGGACGTGACGATCCTCGACAGGCGCGAACGGCTCGCCGTCGAGCGGGCGGGTGAAATCTTCCATTCGCCGGACAGCGGACCCGACGCGCGGGTGCCGTCCAACCCCTGGGGATTCACCGGCTGGTTCCGGGGGCAGGTTGGCATCGGCCAGGCGCTCTTTACCGAACAGCTGCGCCGTCACCGCGAGACCCTCTCGAAGAGCCGCCTCATGGTTCTTGACGAGGAGGAAGGGCGAGTAGTCGCCAAGGCAGACCAGCACGATCTTCCGCCCGTTATCCCGAGCGCCCTTGATGCGCAGGAGGCTGTCGCGCTGAAACTGCTCAAGCGCTTTCTGAATTTGCGCTACGAGGATTCGCCACTGCCGCGCCCGCCGTCGATCTACCTGACCAAGCGGGCGGGTGACGTGGGCTATTTCCCGCAGGGTCTGTCGGTACAGCTTTACGCTCTGGCCGAATCGACGGCTAAAATTCTCCGTCATCATCTCGCCGACGGTACACGCCCGCAGGAGGAAAACCCCTCCTATCGGCCCGACCTCATCAATGACCGGTGGCCGCGTGCGGACGCGCTGGTCAGGGATATGAAGGGGCTCGCGGAGCAGCTGGAATATCTTGCCGACCGGCTCAGTCACATGGCGACAGCCTCGCTTGCCGAGATTGCAAAGACCATTGACGAGCTGTTTGGGGAGAGGGTCGGCAAGGAGCAGCGCGACGCCCTCGCAGCGCGTTATGATCGACGCAGCAGCCCCGCCGTCGTGCTGTCCGAGCCGCGCACCGGGGCAATCTTTGCGCCCGCGATTGTCGCCGCCCCTGAGCGCCTGCGGGAAGTGCCCCGTCACAATTTCCATCCCGTCATAGTCGGCGGTGAGGATGAGGAATAGCGCGTTGCAGCGCCGCTCGTCCGATGCGCAGTTGAAAGCGATGGCCACGCAGTGGCCTGACTTCAACGGCAAGAAGCTGGCTGACGGCACGCTGATCTGGATCGGACCTCTCAGGCCGAAGGCGCGGTTCTACACGCTGTCCATCATCTGGAAGCCGGTGGTGATGTCGCTGCCCTATGTGATGATCGACGATCCGCAGTTGGAGCCACGGCCCGGCGGCACGTTCGCGGAAATTCCGCACCTGATCTTTTTTGCCGAGAAGCCGGAACAGTCCGGGCTCTGCCTGTTCGATCCTGAAGGCAGGGAGTGGACGCCTGCCGACCTGATCGCGGCGACGACATTGCCGTGGACGGCCGAGTGGCTCGCCTATTACGAGCTGTGGCACCTGACGGGCGAATGGCTCGCTCCAGGTGTCGGCTATGAAAGCGTCGCGCGGATGCATGCCGCTGAGGCCCGGACTGTGAAGGAGATACTGGCTGATGTTCACTGACCGCCGCGCGAACAGTCTTGCGGCGCGGCGTGTGCGCCAGCCTTGGCCGAAGGAAAAGCCGTTCAGGATTCTGTCGCTCGATGGCGGCGGCATCAGGGGCGTCTACACGGCGGCCCTTTTGCAGCGTTGCGAGGAGGAGTTCGGCAGGGGCGAGAACCTGGCGCGCTATTTCGACATGATCGCGGGCACATCGACTGGTGGGATCATCGCGCTGGGGCTCGGCCTCGGGATTTCGACCGCCGATATCGTCGCGTTCTACCGCGACGATGGCCGCAAGATTTTTCCACCACTTCCGCTGCGCCTGTCAGGAAAGGTGCGGCAGCTTTGGAACTGGGCTTTCGGTCCCAAGCTCAACCACGAAGAACTGGATGCGGCTCTCAAGCGGCGCTTTCGCGAGCACCTGCTGGGACAGTCGTCGGCGAGACTTGTCATTCCGGCCTTCATGATGCCGAAGACGGAGATCGCGGTTTTCAAGACCGATCATCATGCTGATTTCAGGAACGATCACCTGACGCCGATGTGGAAGGTGGCGCGGGTAACGTCGGCGGCACCCACCTATCTGAAGGGCCTTGAGCATGAGGAGAGCGGGCGCATCTTCATCGACGGCGGCGTGTGGGCGAACAACCCGGTGATGGTCGCCATGGTCGATGCGCTGTCCGCCTACGACCTCGCCTTCGACCAGATCGACATTTTCAGCATCGGCACCGGCAATGCGCCGTTCGAGCTGAGTAAGCCCGACGTGTTCCGGGGGCTGGTGGCGTGGCGGGAAGCCATCAAAGCGGCGATGTTCCTGACCAGCGACAATGCGGCGGCGCAGGTTAAACTGCTGCTGGGACCGGACCGCTGCCTGCGGCTTGAGCCCTCGGGCGCAGATGCCTGTATCGAGATGGATGATTATGACAGCGCTTTCGCGCGGCTCCCGGACCTTGCGGGGCGGGATTTTGAGGCGACGCGCGAAGAGATAGCGCGCTTTTTCAATGGTACCGTCACTCCGCGTGAGCGGCACTATTCTGCTCTTTGAAGCTTTGATTTACGGGCGGCGGTGT
>CAYODB010000251.1:0-5222 GCA_964402495.1 uncultured Bordetella sp. | reverse complement strand
GTGGCTAGTGGCTAGTGGCTAGTGGCTAGTGGCTAGTGGCTAGTGGCTAGTGGCTAGTGATTGGATGCCAGTGTCACTCAAAAGAGATCCGTGGTTGAAGATTTTTTATTCACCAGGCACCAGCCACTCACCAAGGGAGAAGCAATGCAATCGACGACCGGCGGAACTTCTTCCCACGGCTACACCCAGCCTGGTGCTGGCGACGGTTGCCTTGATCGCCACCATCGCGGATACAGAAACCAGACACAGGACAATCTAATTCAAACGCTCAACGCAGAGGGCGTGGAGGAAACGCAGAGGAAGTCCTGAAAGATAACTGTGAAACAGAGTGGGATTGAAAGTCGAGGGTGTAAGCCGTTCACTTTCAGCTTTCACCTTCAACCTGCTCATCCGAGCAGCGCCGTCAGCTTCCTCCCCATCGCCGACAACACCGATCCTGACTTCGCCGCGGGGTCGAACAACACCGAGCGATCGATGGCGTCGAGGTCGTCCCATCCGCACAGCGCCATGACGCGGTCGATCTCGGTGCGATAGATTTCCAGAATGCGCGCGACGCCCAGCTCGCCCGCAACCGCCGCACCCCAGAGGTGGGGACGGCCGATCAAACATGCGGTCGCACCGATCGCCAGTGCCTTGACTACATCGCCTCCACGGCGCACGCCGCCGTCCAGCAGCACCGGCATTTTTCCGCCGACGGCATCGACGACCGCGGGCAAGGCTTGCAACGAGGCCGGCACGACGTCGAGTTGCCTGCCGCCGTGGTTGGACACGACGATGCTGTCCACGCCGATGGCAAGGGCGCGCTTCGCATCGTCGGGGTGCAGGATGCCTTTCAGGATCAGCGGCCGGTCCCAGAAGCCGCGCAGCCATTCGACTTCCTTCCAGCTTGCGCTCGCATCCATCCAGCCGACGATGCGCGCGCCGATCGAGAACACGCCGGTATCGCCTTCTCGTTCGTAGTTGGCCATCGCGAGGCGCGGCGCGCGCGCCATGCGCAGCAGCCAGCGCAGGTGCAGGGCCATGTCGACGAGACCGCTGAACTCAAATTGCGGCGGGATCGTGAAGCCGTTGCGCAAGTCGCGCTCCCGCTGGCCGAGCACCTGGTTGTCGATCGTCAACACCAGCCCCTGGAAGCCCGCTGCGTGCGCCCGCTCCGCGAAAGACTGCGTCATGCCGCGATCCTTGTAGGGAAATACCTGCATCCACAGGTTGCCCGGTGCCTCGCGCGCCAGGTCTTCCATCTTGATCGTGGCGCCGTGGCTCATGGTATAGACCGTGCCAGCGGCGGCGGCCGCCCGGGCCGCTTCGATCTCGCCCCGCGCCCACAGCATGCCGGTCATGCCGGTCGGACCGATCAGCACCGGGCCCTTGAGCTTCCTGCCGAAGAGTTCGACGGTCTGGTCGCGCCGGGTGGTACCGCGCATCGGCTGGGGCAACAGCGACAAGTCGTCGAAGGCCGTTTCGTTGCGCCTGACCACGATTTCGTCTTCGGCGCCCCCGTCCACGAAATCGAATACCGAGCGCGGCAGCCGCTTCTGCGCGAGCTTGCGCATGGCGGCGACGCTGTAGGCGTGCTTTTTCAGAAATGCGCTGTCCATGGCTCTCCCTGGCGACCCTTTTACCTGCGGATTATCGGATCGCCCGCTATACTCAATCAAACAGTCCTTAAAATCAAAGTCCAATCGAGGAGAGCCCCATGCGCAAGCCCGCCCTGGCCGGTATTCTGGCCGCCATCCTGTCCTTCTGTCCGGCGGTCCCGGCGTCGGCCGCGGACACCATCAAGATTGCCCACATCGACCCCTTGAGCGGGCCTTTCGCCTTGATCGGCGAAAGCTTCAGCCGGCACCTGGATGCCGCGGCAGCAGAGATCAATGCCAAAGGGGGCGTACTGGGAGGGACCAAATTCGAGATCGTTCACTTCGACAACAAATCGAGCCCGCAGGAAAGCGTCCTGGTGCTGAAGCAGATCACGGATTCGGGGATCCGCTACATGACCCAGGGCGCCGGCTCGAACGTCGCCCATGCGTTGTCGGAAGCGCTGGCCAAGCACAATTCCCGCAATCCGGACAGTTCGGTGCTGTTCTTCAACTTCGCAGCCCAGGATCCGGCGCTAACCAACGAGAAGTGCAATTTCTGGCATTTCCGCTTCGACGCGAACGTCGACATGAAGCTCGATGCCATCACGAACTACATCACGGGCCAGAAGGATATCAAGCGGGTTTACCTGTTCAACCAGGATTACGCCTTCGGCCAGGCGATCAACAAGGCCGCGCGCGAAATGCTCACGAAGAAACGCCCCGACATCGAGATCGTCGGCGAAGACCTGCATCCGCTGGGCAAGGTCAAGGACTTCTCACCGTATATCGCCAAGATCAAGGCCTCCGATGCGCAGGCGGTCATCACCGGAAACTGGGGCCCGGACTACACCCTGCTGATCAAATCCAGCAAGGATTCCGGCCTGAGCGTGACCTATTACACGCTCAACGCGCACAACGCGGGCGCCCCCACTTCGGTCGGCGTCGCCGGCGCCGATCACGTCCGCCAGGTATTCACCTGGCACGCCAACGTTGCCGGCAACAAGATCGAGAAATTCGCCCTGGACTTTCGCAAGAAGTACAACGGCGACTTTTTCTACAATACCGCCAAGACGGAACTGGAGATGCTGGCCAAGGCGATGAACGAGACCAAGTCGACCGATCCGCTGAAAGTGGCGCGGGCGCTCGAGGGCATGAAGTACCAGAGCGATACCGGCGAGGTGTGGATGCGCCCCGACGATCATCAGCTCATGCAGCCGATCTACCTCGCCACCTTCACCAAGGCCGGCGGCAAGGACGTCAAGATCGACGCCGAGGGCACCGGCTTCGGGTGGAAGACCGATACGCGTACGGAGTACAAGGACACGGTCATGCCGACGACTTGCAAGATGGAACGCCCGTAGCCGCTCGACGAGAGCGTCAAGCGGCTACCAGGCGCGAGGCGCGAGGGAAAAACTTCATGAGAACCTCGCGCCTCGTGCCTGGAACCTACATCTGTCCGTACTTCCTTTTCACCGCGGTAATGCATCGCTCCTTCTCGGCTTCGGGCACCGCATAGCACTTCTGCAGTTCAGTTGACAGCAAAGGATCCTCCCGGTCCGGGTTGTTGCGCTCAGCCGGCTGGTCGCGGCGCTCCGGATTCTCGCGCTGGCGGGTGTTTTCCTTGCGGTCCGGGTTGTCCGGGGCTTGCGCTATCGCCTGGTTCATTGCGCCCGCGCCGGTAATCATCGCGGCGAACGTCAAAGCCCGGACAATGGTTTTCATCTTTGCTCCTTGAGAATGGCTTTCATATTTCCGTCTTGTGTCAAGGTTGGACGGCCTGGAACTGGCGAAGCCTTCGTGTTACAGCACGGCAAAACTCCCGTGCATTAAAAGTTGGGCATCCGTGTCCGTCGGGAGTTCATGCGCTTTATGTCGCTCGACCGAGACGACGCCCCGGGGCAGCCAGACGCGCAATCACGCACAACGCGTAAAATGACGGCTTCACATTTGCGGGACTGTTTACATGACGAACGTGGACGCGGCGCTCTACGCCCGGGTGATAAGGGGCGCGAGAGAGGATGTTTACGTGCTGGCAACACGGCGGGGATTGAACCTGCGCGTCCTTAATGTCGAGTTCGACGTCGGACGCGGTCCCGGCCCCCATGAAACCCATGTCCTCTCGCTATCCACGATGGACAAATCTGTTTCCGTGGAGGAGCCCAATATCCCGCACGAATGGCTGGCGACCCTGGGAACGGGCTACATCGATACCCGATTCGTGAAATGCGCAACCGGACTGATTGGCCGGTTTGAGAAGAAAGCGGTCGAACTCGGCATCCAGGTCTGACCGTCCGCCCGTCGCGGCCTCCGGGCCACCGCATCAACGCAGAGCAGATCCTGTTTCATGGAATCTTTTGCACACTGCGATGTCGATGTTGACGGGAGCACCCCGCTCTCGCCTCCGATTCCATCATGCACCGACGCGAATTGCTGAAATCAGCCGGCGCGCTCGCATTCGCGGGCTCGTCTTTCATGCGCTGGACGGACGCGCTCGCCGCGCAGAGCGGGCTGCGCCATATGGGCAAGCCCCAGCCTTTCGACTATGCCTGGCTCAAAGGTCTGGCACGCGCACGCGCGGGCGAGGCCTATCGCGAGCAGGTCACCTCGATACCGGCCGAAGTGGAACAGCTCGACTGGGACCAGTACCAGGCAATCCGTTACCGCCCCGGGCATTCATTGTGGGCGCAGGAGCGGACGCGATTCCAGGTGCGGTTTTTTCATTTGGGCCTGTTCTTCAAAAAACCGGTCCGGATGTACGACGTCGCCGGCGGCGTCGCGCTGGAAGTCGCCTACGACCCCACGATGTTCAACTATGAGAAAAGCGGCCTCGACGGCAGGAAACTGCCGGCCGATCTCGGCTTCGCCGGATTCCAGGTACTTCACCACAACGACCTGACGCGCGACATTGCTGCATTCCTTGGCGCCAGTTACTTCCGCGCGGTCGGCGCCGAAATGCAGTTTGGACAATCGGCTCGTGGCCTCGCCGTGGACTGCGGCCTTAGCCGACCCGAGGAATTTCCGATGTTCACCAGCTTCTGGTTCGAGCAACCCGCACGCGATTCCAGAACGCTGACGGTTTACGCGCTGATGGATTCGCCCAGCATCACCGGCGCCTATCGCTTCGACATCCAGCCCGCTGCGACGCTGATGATCGACGTCGACGCGGCGCTCTATCCGCGAAAATCCATTGAGCGTCTGGGCATCGCGCCGCTCACCAGCATGTTTCAGTACGGCGACAACGACAGGCGCGTGGCGGACGACTGGCGTCCCGAGATCCACGACTCCGACGGCCTTGCCATCTGGACCGGCTCCGGGGAATGGATCTGGCGCCCGCTTACCAATCCCTCAATCCTGCGCTTCAACGCCTACCTCGACGAAAATCCCCGCGGCTTCGGACTGCTGCAGCGTGACCGCAACTTCGAAAACTACCAGGACGACGGAGCGTTCTACGACCGCCGGCCGAGCGTCTGGGTCGAGCCGCGCACCGGCTGGGGCAAGGGTTCGGTACAGCTCGTGGAGTTACCCACAGCCGACGAGACCTTCGACAACATCGTGGCATTCTGGAATCCCGAACAGAAGGCCCAGCCCGGCCAGGAGATGCTGTTCAGCTATCGCCTGCACTGGGGCTCGGTGATGCCGGTCGCC
>CAYODB010000250.1:0-5281 GCA_964402495.1 uncultured Bordetella sp. | reverse complement strand
CCATGTTGGCGATCGTGCTCACGCGCAGGCCGAGAAATTTGCCGTTCTCGTCGAGAGCCATCTCGGCCTCGGTGACGTGATCGCGGGCGTGCGCATCCGAGATGAACCCCTCGCTGCGCTCGCATACCCATTTAACCGGACGGCACACCTTGCGCGACGCCCAGGTGACCAGCACTTCCTCTGCATAGTGGAACTGCTTGACGCCAAAGCCGCCGCCGACGTCGGGCGATACCACCCTGAGCTTGTGCTGCGGAATGCCGAGCACGAAATTGCCCATCAGCAGCTTGGCGATATGCGGGAATTGGCTGGTCGTCCACAAAGTATGGTGATCGCGTGAAATATCGTAGTCACCGATGGCGGCACGCGGCTCCATCGGATTGCCCACCAGCCGGTTGTTGACCAGACCGAGGCGAGCGACGTGCGCGGCCTTGGCGAACGCGGCATCGGTCGCCGCCTTGTCGCCGATTTCCCAATCGACGCAGATGTTGTCGGGGATTTCGTCAAATACAGCCGGTGCGCCGGTCTTGAGCGCGTCGAGCACGCCGACAACCGCGGGCAGTTCTTCATAGTCCACCATCACCGCTTCCGCACCATCGCGCGCCTGCTCCAGCGTTTCGGCCACGACGAACGCGACCGGATCGCCGACGTGGCGAATTTTGCCTTGCGCCAGCGCAGGATGCACCGGCTCCTTGGTGGCTGCACCGCCCTTGCCGGTCACCGGCCAGGCGCATGGCAGGCCGCCGACCTTGTCGGCGAGCAGGTCGACGCCGGTGAACACTGCCACCACGCCCGGCAACTTCAGCGCATCGGCGGTATCGATCGACTTTATGCGCGCATGGGCGTGCGGCGAGCGCAGCAGGACGCCGTAGGTCATGTTCTGAAACTTCATGTCGGCAACGTAATTGCCGCGTCCGAGCAGGAAGCGCATGTCTTCCTTGCGGCGGATGGCCGCGCCGATACCGGTCGGATTCTTCATGTTCTGGTCGGCCATGGCGCTAGGCTCCTTTTACGTCGGCATGCATCGCGGCGGCGCCGGCGATGACAGATGCGACGATGTTCTGGTAGCCGGTGCAACGGCAGATATTGCCTTCCAGCCAGCCGCGTACCGCTTCGGGCGTGGGCTTGGCATTGTCCTTGGCAAAATCGACTGCACTCATGACCATGCCCGGCGTGCAGAATCCGCACTGCAGGCCGTGATGCTCGTGGAAGGCCTTCTGCATCGGGTGCAGGCCGCCAGGAGGCGCCAGCCCCTCGATGCTGATCACGGTTGCATCGTTCAGCGACGCGGCCAGCGTAGAGCAGCTTTTGACCGAGGCGCCGTCGACGTGCACGACACAGGCGCCGCACTGGCTGGTGTCGCAGCCGACATGGGTGCCGGTCAGACCGAGGCGCTCGCGCAGCAGTTCGGACAGCAGTTCCTGTGGCGGCACGTCGACCGAGACGGGTTTTCCATTGAGGGTGAAATTAATCTGCATGGTTCGGCCTCCTGGCAACGAATTCCTAGGAAAGAAGCAATGAGCGCTCGGCAGGCCACGCGGCGGCGACCGCGTCGCCGACGTTGAACGCATCGGAGAAAAATTCACGTTCGGGGACATAGGCGACGAACTCCGCCTCGCCGATCGTGTCGAGCATGACCTTGACGAACGCACCCTGGTACTCGATGGTGCGGATGCGGGTGCTGATGGCATTCCATCCCGGTTCGACCGTCAGGCCTGGACGGCGCAAATGGATGTCGTCTCGGCGCACCGCGAGGTCCACGTGGTCGCCGCCCCTGACGACCGAGCGGCCCATCAGCGGCACGACGATGGCGCTGGCATCCGGCGCGCTGACGGTGACGCTGGAACCGTTGACATGGGTAATTTTTCCGGAGAAGACGTTCTGGCCGCCAAGGAACTCCGCGACATAGCGGTCGTGCGGCTGCGCATAGACTTCGCGCGCCGGGCCTGCCTGCTTGATCTTGCCCTTTTCCATGACCACAACGATATCGGCGAGCGCAATGGCTTCGAGCTGGGTATGGGTGACGTGCACGAAGGTAATACCCAGTTCGCGCTGCATGCGGCGCAGTTCGGTGCGCATCTGGATGCGCAACTGCTCGTCGAGTGCTGACAGCGGTTCGTCGAGAAGCAGCACGCGCGGCTCGGTGATGGCGGCGCGCGCCAGCGCAACGCGTTGCTGCTGGCCGCCGGAGAGTTGCCCCGGCAGGCGGTTGGCGAGTTCGGTCAGCCGCACCTTTTCCAGCATGGCGTCGGCGACCTTGAAACGCTCGGCGCGGGACTGACCGCGCACGCGCAATGGAAACGCGACATTGTCGCGCACGCTCAGGTGCGGAAACAACGCGTAGGACTGGAACATCATCGCCGTGCGCCGCTGCACCGGCGGCAGGCCAGCGACGTCCTCGCCGCCGATCAAGATTTCGCCGCCGGTGGGGTCTTCGTGGCCGGCAATCATGCGCAGGATGGTGGTCTTGCCGCAGCCGGACGGTCCGAGAAAACAGCAGTAGGCCCCGTCCGGAATCTTCAGGCTCACGCCGTCCACCGCGGCCATACCACCGAAGTGTTTGTAGACACCGGCGAGTTCGATATCTCCTGTCGTGATGGTCATTGTTGACTGCCCGATTGGTTGGAGCGCCGCTTCTGCATCACGGCAATCGCGCCGAGGCATACACCGATAATCAGAAACGAAGCCAGGGTGGTAACGGTGCCGAGCGCATAGAGCGATGGCGAAGTGACGTTGAGCGTCATGCTCCAGATCTCCAGCGGCAGGGTGTTGAGCGGGCCCGAAGTTTGCAGCGTACGCGAGAATTCATCGTAAGAAAGCGTAAAGCCGAACAGCGCGACAGCGACGATACCGGGCGCGAGGATTGGGATGACGATCATGCGGATAATCTGCCAGCGTGAGGCGCCGAGATCACGTGCTGCTTCTTCCCAGGCCCGGTCGAAGCGCGACATCACCGCGAACATCACCAGCACGCCAAAGGGCAGCGTCCAGCTCAACTGCGCACCCAGCGCCGAGGTGTACCAGCTCGCCGTCAATCCGAAATACTGGAATAGCAGTCCGATGCCGATGCCCAGCACCAGGCCAGGGGCGACGAGGCTGCCGATCATGAGATAAAAGACGATGCCATCGCCGCGGAAACGACGGCGGAAGGCGAGCCCGGCCATGAATGAGCCAACGACCGTCAGCACCGTCACCAAGATCGCCAGGATGATCGAACGCTCGAAGCCGCCCTTCACGTCGCCGGTACGCACCTGCGTGAACAAGTCCACGAACCAGTGCAGCGACAGACCTTTCATCGGGAACACCAGCCCGCCGCGCAGATCCTGGAACGACAGCACGTAGATGCACAGCATCGGCCCGTAGAGCGCGAGCACGTAAGCGGCGAACAGCGCGACTAGCACCCAGAATGTCCACGGCCGCCTGTTCTCGTCGCGATACTTTGCCGCACGCCGTGTACGTTTCGCCAGGTCGGCGATCGAAGCCTGCGTGGCGTTCATCGCGCCAGCTCCTTGCGCACATCCACAGTACGCAGGATCAACGCGATCATGACGACGACCACAAGCAGCAATACGACCGCGGCCGCGGCGGCCGGCGGGTATTGCAGCACGGCGATGTCCTCGAACAGCGCCGACACCACTGAAGCCGAGCCGCCACCGCTCATGACCTTGACCACGAAGAAATCGCCCATGACGATGGACAGCACGAAAATGGAACCGAGCGCGATGCCATTACGTGAGAGGGGCACGACGATGTGGCGCATGATGTCCAGTCGGCTGGCGCCGGCGTCGCGCGCGGCTTCCAGCGTACGCTTGTCGATGCGCGACATGGCATTGAAGATCGGCACGATCATGAAAATGGTGAGCTGGTGAGCATACGCGACCACCACTGCGAAATCGGAGAACAACAAAAACTCCAGCGGCTGATCGATCACCCCGGTCGCCATTAGCGCCGAATTGACCAGTCCGTTCTTTCCCAGCAGCGGAATCCAGGAAATCATGCGGATGATGTTCGAGGTCCAGAAGGGTACCGTGCACAGCAGGAACAGCCCGATCGCGAGCAGCTGGTTGCGCACGTGGAACACGAGGAAATACGCGATCCAGAAACCGATGCCAAGCGAGAGTACCCAGGTCATCACGGCGAACTTGATCGTACTCAGGTACAGCTTCCAGGTAAGTGCGGACGTGAATACCGATGCGTAATTGGCCAGCGTGAAATTCGCGACTATGCCGCCGTAGGCATCGTTCTCCAGAAAGCTCGCCACCAGCACGACCAGGATCGGCACGACGAAGAACGGGACCAGCACCAGCACCAATGGCGATACATAGAACCAGGACGCGATGTTTCCGCGTGCGGGTTTAGGGCGCGAGATGTCGGCGCTTGAGCTCATTTATATATGGGTGTCTGTTGGGCCGGACGGATTCCGCAGGGAATCCTTCCGGCAACGATCTGAAATTACTTACGCCACCTTGAAGTCGTTCCAGCGCTTGTTCATGTACTGGGCTTCGTCCATCAGCGTGTTCCAGCAGGAAATGTTGGTAACCCGCTCGACAAAGGATCCGCCGTCCCGCTTGGCGCCGGCCTTCTCCATCGCTACGCCATACGGATCGAGGATGGCTTCCTTGGCGGGCTTGCCTTCGTACCAGTAGTCCCACTCGTTCGCCGAAAGGAATTTTTTCGCGGTCGAGGGCACCGGGCTGTAGTAGCCATAGCGCGCGACGAAGCCGCCCTGCCAGCCGGACAGGTACCAGTTCAGATATTCGTAGGCGGCGTCGAGCTTCTTGCCCGACAGGTGCTTCATCAGTGCCATGCCGTTGCACCAGCCGCGGTATCCTTCTTTGCCGTTCTTGATGTTGACCGGAGCGTAGACGCAGGGTATTCCTTTCACGCGCACGGCAGCGACGGCCGGCGACCACATCGACTGGATGATGACCTCGCCCGCGGCCATCAACTGCACGGACTGGTCGAACGTGGTCCAGGTGGCACGGAAATGGCCGGCCTTCTTCAGTTCGATCAGGCGGTTGATGGTGAAGTCGATTTCCGACTTCGTCATGTTGCCCTTGTTGCCATACTTAATTTCGCCGGCGCTCTCGAAGCACAGGGCCGCGTCCATGATCCCGATCGCGGGCACATCCAGGATGGCGGCCTTGCCTTTGTATTCCGGGTTGATCAGTTCCTTCCATTCGGTGATCGGCTTCTTGATCAGGTCGGGACGGTAGCCGATGGAGTCGGCGTTGTAGACCTGCGGCAGGAACGTACACCAGTCCGTCACGCCCTCATGCAGCTC
>CAYODB010000249.1:0-5325 GCA_964402495.1 uncultured Bordetella sp. | reverse complement strand
AAGTTGGATTTGAGATTGGCGTGAGGAAAAATTCACAGTGAAATTAACGAAGAACAGAAAGTAAAAGCGTCAGGTCTAGTAGTCGGAACGTGATCGGGCAGCAACTGTCCATCCGAAAATCCAACTCTCACCGCGGATACCCTCGCGTAGCGTGGAGTACCCTTTTAGGACGCGGAGGAAAGACCGCGGAGAGAGAACCGATGTGCGTTGTGGGTAGTCCATTGCTCATTGTGCCCAGTCGCATCGCCCACACCGCGCTCGTCGCCGCAATATCCAACTCAAATTCCTGCTTTCCTCTGCGTGTTTCCTTCGCGTCCTAAAAGGGTACTCCACGCTACGCGAGGGTATCCGCGGTGAGTGCTGGTCTTGGAGTTTAGATCTGACAGTGTCCGTCAGGTCAAATCGCAACTAGTACACGTCAGGGCTTTTCCACTTTTACCTTTGACCTTTTCACACCCAGGTGATTCCGTCAAAAATCGACAAAGGCGCGCACTTTAGCAGATGTGTAGCGCACGTTCGGATAAACGGCATGTTCTGATACGGTCGCAGATCGGACCTGGCAAGCACGGCCGTCCCCCCGGGACGGCCGTGTGCGTTTATAGTGCCGGGAAGAAAACGAGGAGAGAGCATGGCCGACGTTGCCGGATACCGGCGGCCCCCGACGGGGACCCAGCCCGACTATCTGTATCCGCCCTATGCATCGACGCAGAAGCGCGCGCCCACGCGCCCGCTGGTGCTGTTGCCGCCTACGCTTTCGGAGACCACCGGGCCGGTATTCGGCTACGACGCCGTCGCCGAGGGCGACAACGACCTGACCCGCCAGCACGATGGCGCCCCGCTCGGCGAACGCATCCTCGTCGGCGGCCAGGTGATCGATGAAGGCGGCCGCCCGGTCCCGCACGCCCTGATCGAACTGTGGCAATGCAACTCTGCGGGACGCTACCGCCACAAAAACGACGATCACGATGCGCCGCTCGATCCGAATTTCACCGGCTGCGGCCGCGCTGTCACCGATGCCGGCGGCCGCTACAGCTTCGTCACCATCAAGCCCGGCGCCTATCCGTGGCGCAATCACCCCAATGCCTGGCGCCCGGCGCACATCCACTTTTCCCTGTTCGGCCACGCTTTCCTGAACCGGCTGGTGACGCAGATGTATTTTCCCGGCGATCCGCTGTTGGCGCACGACCCGATTTTCAACAGCACGGCCGACGAGAAAGCGCGCCACCGGCTGGTGTCCGATTTCGACTGGGAGACCACGCGCCCCGAACATGCACTCGGCTATCGTTTCGATATCATCCTGCGCGGACATTACGCCACGCCGATGGAGAAGAAATGAATCTGGTGGCAACCGCGTCGCAGACCGTCGGGCCGTACTTCCATATCGGCATGGACCGGCTTTACGTCTCCGATCTTGCCGGCAGCGCCCAGGGTGAAAAGTTCGCCGTGAACGGGCGCGTTGTGGACGGCGATGGCAAGCCCGTCAGCGATGCGCTCCTCGAACTCTGGCAGGCGGGGCCGGATGGAAAGTTCGCGCAACCGGGTTTTGCCGGTTTCGGCCGCGTCGCCACCGACGGCAACGGCGCCTTCCGGTTCGTCACGCTGAAGCCTGGAAGCGTGGCGGGTGCGGCGGGTGCGCTGCAGGCGCCGCACATAGCCGTGGCTGTGTTCATGCGCGGTTTGCTCAGGCACCTGGTCACTCGCCTTTATTTTCCCGGCGAGCCTGGCAACGCGGCGGATGCGGTGCTCGCACTGGTTCCGGCGGAGCGCCGCGCCACATTGATCGCAAGAAATGCCGGGCAGGGTATGCTGGAGTGGAACGTCATCCTGCAGGGCCTGGACGAAACCGTGTTTTTCGACTGCTGAAGGAAGGACCCCGCTTGAACTCGCAGAATTCCCCGGGAATGCTGGACGCGCTGTTCCGCACGGACGCCGTGCGGGAAATCTTTTCGGATCGCGGCCGCCTGCAGGGCATGCTGGATTTCGAAGCGGCTCTGGCGCGGGCTACAGCGCGAGTCGGTCTGATCCCGGATGCCGCGGTCGCGGAAATCGAATCTCAATGCAATGCCGGGTTGTTCGACATCGAGACGCTGGCGCGCGGTGCGGAGCAGGCCGGCAATACCGCGATTCCGGTGATCAAGGCGCTGACTGCGCTGGTCGAGAACCGTAACCGGGAAGCGTCGCGCTACGTGCACTGGGGCGCAACCAGCCAGGACGCCATGGATACCGGGCTGGTCCTGCAGTTGCGCGGCGCGCTGGATCTGGTTGAAGCCGACCTGGTCCGTCTGTCCGATGCCCTGGTGAAGCTGGCCCGCAAGCACAGGCGCACGCCGGCGGCGGGCCGCACCTGGCTGCAACAGGCGGCGCCGATCACCTTCGGCCTCAAGGCCGCAGGCTGGCTGAGCGCGATCGAGCGGCATCGCCGGCGCATCGGAGAGTTGCGATCGCGGGCGCTGGTGGTGCAGTTCGGCGGTGCCACAGGAACGCTGGCGGCAATCGGCAATCGCGGGCTCGATGTGGCGGCGGCGCTTGCCACGGACCTCAAGCTCGATCTGCCCGATCTGCCCTGGCATGCGCAGCGGGATCGCGTTGCCGAGGTGGCGACCACGCTCGGACTTCTGGTGGGGTCCCTGGGCAAGATGGCGCGCGACATCTCGCTGTCGATGCAGACGGAAATCGGCGAAGTTTTCGAACCGGGGACACAGGGCCGCGGCGGCTCCTCGACCATGCCGCACAAGCGCAATCCGGTGGCGGCGGCCGTGGTCCTGGCGGCGGCGGCCCGGGTGCCGGCGCTGGTGTCGGTGATGCTTGCGGCGATGGTGCAGGAACACGAGCGCGGACTCGGCAACTGGCACGCGGAATGGGAAACGCTGCCCGAGATCTGCATGCTTGCAGCGGGCGCGCTCGCCCATATGACCGAAACCATCGAAGGCCTCGAAATAGATGCGGTGCGCATGCGCGAGAACCTCGACGTGACACAGGGCCTGATCCTGGCCGAGGCGGCGTCCCTGGCGCTGGCGCCCCGAATCGGCAGGCCGGCAGCGCACCAGTTGGTGGAGGATGCCTGCCGCCTGGCCGTCGAAAAGGACAAGCACTTGCGCGATGTGCTGGGCATGGATGCCCGGGTCACCGAGCATCTGTCCGCGGCCGATCTCGGCCGATTGTTCGATCCCGAAAAATACCTCGGCCTCGCCGAACAACTGGTCGACAGGGTCCTGGCTGCCCGCGTCAAGAAATAAAGGCCAGGCGCGCAACGCAGAGTACGCGGAGGAAGGGCAAGAGAGGAAAACTTTGAAAGTGGAGCCCGCAATTGCAGAGTTTGCCTTGCCAACAATTGGAACTGAACATGGAATCCTGCCTTCCTTTCACTCCGGATTCTCTTCCTCGCTCTTGTTTTTCCTCTGCGTCCTTTGCGTACTCTGCGTTTGGCGCTTGGACATAGATAGGGAATCTGCGGTTTGCTGATCAACTTCGCCGGCATCCTGTTCGACGGCATCGCCTACGGCAGCCTGTTGTTCCTGATCGGCATCGGGCTGTCCGTGACCATGGGCCTGATGAACTTCATCAATCTTGCCCATGGCGCCTTTGCGATGCTCGGCGGCTACGTGTGTGTGATGGTGATGTCACGCCTCGGCGTTCCCTTCCTGGCGTCGTTGCCGATTGCCTTCGTGGTCACCGCGCTGGCCGGCGTCGTGCTGGAGCGCACGCTCTACCGGCGCCTGTACAAGGCCAGCCACCTCGACCAGGTGCTGTTCAGCATCGGGCTCACGTTCATGGCGATCGCAGGCGCCACCTACTATTTTGGCCCCGGCCAGCAGCCTGTCGCGCTGCCGGAATTCCTGCGCGGGCAGGTGCGGGTGCTGGGGATCGATCTCGGCGCCTACCGGGTGTTCCTGATTGCCCTGGTTGTCGTGATCACGCTGGTCCTCGGCTGGCTGGTCGCGCGCACCCGCTTCGGTGCGCAAGTGCGGGCGTCGGTGGACAACCAGCAGGCCGCTGGCGCCATGGGCATCCACGTCAACCGCATCTTTGCGCTGACCTTCGCGCTCGGCTCCGGTTTGGCGGGCCTGGGTGGCGCGCTCGGCATCGATGTGCTCGGCCTCGACCCCACATTCCCGGTCAAATACATGGTGTACTTCCTGCTGGTCGTATCGGTCGGCGGCGCGGGCAGCATCAAGGGCACGCTGGCCGCCGCGCTCATCCTCGGCGTGTTCGACGTGGCCGGGAAATACTATGTGCCCGAGATCGGCGCCTTTGTCATTTATGCATTGATGGTGCTGTTGCTGATCGTGTTCCCGTCGGGACTCTACGGCAGGCGGACATGAGCGGGGCGGCGGCTGAAGTGGTGATGAATCCTGTAGCGAACCGTTTGCCCGACGGGCACTGGACCCGCGCCGAAATCCTGTTCTGGCTGCTGCCGGTCGCTGCGTTCTTCCTGCTGCCCGGCTACCTTGTGCTGGGCAGCCAGATCCTGATCGTTGCACTGTTCGCGCTTTCGCTCGACCTCATCCTCGGCTATGCCGGCATCGTCTCGCTCGGCCATGCCGCTTTCTTCGGCATCGGCGCTTACACGGCCGGATTGCTGGCGGTGCACGGCTGGGGCGAACCGCTGAGCGGCCTGCTGATCGCCGGTGCTGTCGCCGCGCTGACCGGCTGGCTCAGCAGTTTCCTGATTGTGCGCGGAAGCGACCTGACGCGACTGATGGTTACGCTCGGCATCGGCCTGCTGCTCTACGAAGCCGCGAACAAGGCGTCCTTCATCACCGGCGGCGTCGATGGCCTGTCCGGCGTGGCGATGTGGAAGCTACTGGGAGTCTTCGTCTTCGACCTCAACGGCCGCGCCGCATATGTATATAGCCTGGCCGTGCTGTTCCTGCTCTTCGTGCTGATGCGCCGTCTGGTGCATTCGCCATTCGGCCTCAGCCTGCGGGGCATCCGCGAAGGCGGCCGGCGCATGCCGGCGATAGGCGCGCCGGTGCGCAGGCACCAGGTGCGGATTTACACCATCGCTGCCGCAGTCGCAGGCATTGCCGGCGCGCTGCTGGCGCAGACGACCCAGTTCGTCGGCCTCGATGTGCTCGGATTTCCGCGTTCGGCCGAACTGCTGATCATGCTGGTGCTCGGCGGCACGGGCATGCTGTATGGCGCCATTGTCGGCGCGGCGGCGTTCATGATCGCGCAGGACTGGTTGTCCGGCCTGAATCCCGTTTACTGGCAATTCTGGATCGGCCTGTTGCTGGTGCTCGTCGTCCTGTTTGCACGCGGCGGCATTCTCGGTGGCCTCAAGGTTCTGGGTGAGCGTTGGCAGGGCAGGGGCAAATGACGAGC
>CAYODB010000248.1:0-5333 GCA_964402495.1 uncultured Bordetella sp. | reverse complement strand
GCCCTGATCGGCAGTGTCGCAGTCGGCAGCGTATCGATTCCCGCCGGCGAACTACTGGCGGCCTTTTCCGGCAAGGCATCGGGCCCCGTGGCGGACATCGTGTGGAAGCTGCGCCTGCCGCGCGTGGCGGCGGGATTCGCCTGCGGCGGCTTGCTGGCGCTGGCGGGTACCCTTCTGCAAGTGTTGCTGCGCAACCCTTTGGCCGATCCCTACATCTTCGGCGTTTCCGGAGGAGCGGCGCTGGGCGTGTTGCTGGCAATGCTGCTGGGGTTTGGCGCCGCAATACAGAGCGGGCTCGGCCTCGCCGGCGCCATCGGCGCCTCCGCCGCGGTGTTCCTGCTCAGTTTCCGCGGCGGTGAATGGAATCCCTATCGCCTGTTGCTGACCGGCGTTGTGATTGCGGCCGGCCTGAACGCGGCACTGAGCCTGATCCTGGTGCTCGCGCCGCATACGGCGGTGAAGGGCATGCTGTACTGGCTCATGGGCGACCTTGGCTACGCCGGCAATCCGGTGCCGGCTTTGCTGGTGCTGGCGGTTCTGCTGGCCGTTATCCTGCCCCTTGCCCGGATGCTCAATGTACTTGCTCTCGGCAGGACCAAGGCCCTGTCCCTCGGTGTTCCCGTGGCCGGCATGGAGATTCTTCTCTATGTCCTTGCGGCGGTCGCCACCGTCACCGCAGTGCTCGTCGGCGGGACCATCGGCTTCATCGGATTGATCGTGCCGCATCTCGTGCGCTTGCTGGGGCTTGCCGATCATCGCTGGCTGCTGCCGGCATCCGTCCTGGCCGGTGGCAGCCTGCTGGTGGTGGCCGACGCTTTCGCACGCAGCCTGTGGGCGCCTTTGCAGTTCCCGGTCGGCGTGCTGACCGCGCTGCTGGGGGTGCCGGTCCTGTTGTTGCTCCTGGCGGGCCGAAGCGATGCTGCGCGCTGAGAGTCTGCGCGTCGCCTTTCCCGGCCGGATACTGGTGGACGGCCTGTCGCTCGAATTCGGCGCCGGCCGGGTCTGGGCCATACTCGGACGCAACGGCAGCGGCAAGTCGACATTGCTGCGAACGCTGGCGGGATTGCAACCGCCTCAAGCGGGGAGCGTGCTTCTGGACGAAGTTGCGCTTCACTCCATAGCCCGACGGCATGCGGCATCACGCATCGGCGTTATGCTGCAGGAAGAGACCACGGAGTTCTGGGGCACGGCCCGGGACTATGTACTGCTGGGACGCCATCCGCATGCGCATGGCGTGTTCGGCTGGAGCCAGACAGACGAAGGCATTGCCGCGGCCGAAATCGCGGCGCAGAACCTCGGCGCGCTCGCCGGCCGCGCCTTTACGACATTGTCGGGGGGCGAGCGCCAGCGTGCTCGCGCGGCCGCCTTGTTCACCCAGCGCCCGCGCATCTACCTGGTGGACGAACCCCTTCAGCATCTTGACCTTCCGCACCAGATCGCCCTGCTGGAACGGCTTGCCCTGGAAGCGACGCAGGGCGCGCTGGTGATCATGGTGCTGCATGACCTGCTGTTCGCCAGCCGCTATTGCGATCACTTTCTGCTGCTGCAAGGCGATGGGCGCTTCGATGCCGGTCCGCGCGAACAGGCGCTGGATGCGGAACGCCTGAGCCGGCTGTATGGCTTCCCGCTGGACGCTGTCGAGGTCCGCGGCGAGCGTTTGTTCCTCCCGGTCCCGCCGGTGAACAAGGGGCCGCATGTATAATCGCCCCTTTTACGGCCTTCCCCTCCACCCCCCTCGGCGGCGAGACTTTCTGCGGCGCCTCTTTACTACCTCCGATATTTTTCTACCACCCATGGATTCGTCGGCAACCGGATGATTCGGAAACTGTTACGCCGGGTTTTTTCCGGCCGGTCATCGCCACCCGGACAAGTCCAGGTCGTCCCCCGCAGCAAGCACGGGGTTACCCGGGACAAGATCAGCTCCAGTGCCCGGCGCGTTACCACCACCCTGCAGGAAAAAGGTTACGCCGCCTACATTGTAGGCGGGGCGGTGCGCGACCTGTTGCTCGGCCTGGAACCCAAGGATTTCGACATTGCCACGGATGCGACGCCGGAGCAGGTGCGCGGTGCATTCCGGCGTTCTCGCATCATCGGCCGCCGCTTCCGCCTGGTGCACGTGATGTTCGGCGATGACACAATAGAAGTGTCGACCTATCGGGCGCGGCATGGCAGCGATCCGGCCGAGGGCAGTTCCGACGAGCACGGCCGCATCCTGCGCGACAACGTGTTCGGCACGCAGGAAGAAGACGCCTCGCGGCGCGACTTCACCATCAATGCGATGTTCTACGACCCGACAACCGAGGAAATCTTCGACTTCTGCGATGGCCTCGCTGACCTGAAAGCGCGCAGGCTGCGGATGATCGGCGATCCGGAACAGCGCTATCGCGAGGATCCAGTACGCATGCTGCGGGCGGTGCGGCTCGCCGCGAAGCTTGGCTTGAAAATCGAATCCGACACGCGGGCGCCGATCAAACGGCTCGCGCCGCTCCTGGCCAATGTGCCATCGGCGCGGCTGTTCGAGGAAATGATGAAGCTGCTGATGTCCGGCCACGCGACGGCCTGTCTGCTTCAACTGCGCCATGAAGGCCTGCACGGCGGCCTGCTGCCGATGCTTGACGTAATCCTTGACCAGCCGATGGGCGAGCGTTTCGTGATGATGGCCCTGCAGAGCACCGACGAACGTATTCGCGAGGACAAGCCGGTGTCGCCCGGGTTCCTGTTTGCTGCTTTGCTCTGGCATGAAGTGCTTGCGGCCTGGAAGATCGCGCAGGAAGAAGGGCTCAGCGCCATGCCGGCGCTGTTCAAGGCGATGGACCACGTCATCCATGTGCAGGCCGAGAAACTTTCCATACCGCGCCGGTTCGGCGCCGACATGAAGGAGATCTGGGCCCTGCAGCCGCGGCTGCTGGCGCGCTCCGGACGCCGGCCTTACAGCGTGCTGAACCATCCGCGCTTCCGCGCGGGCTATGACTTCCTGGTGCTCCGCTGCGACAGCGGCGAAGTGGAAGCGGAGGCCGCGGAATGGTGGGATAACTTCCAGAAAGCGGACGAGGAAACCCGCAAGCAGATGTTGCTGCCCGAGCGGGGACCGAAGCGGCGCCGGCGCCGGCGCAAGCCCCGGGGCGAGGGCGGAGACGCGCCTGCCGCAGCGGAACCTGCCGAATCCTGAGGCTGGGTCTTGACGACTGCATTTGTGGCGCTGGGCGCCAACCTTGACGACCCCAGATCGCAGGTCCTGCAGGCACTCGAAGAACTGGACCGCCTTCCGGGAAGCCGCGTCGTCTCCCGCTCGTCGCTTTATCGCACCGCGCCGGTGGGCTATCTCGACCAGCCGGATTTCATCAATGCCGTGGCGCGGCTCGAAACGGCCCTGGATGCGCGCCCGCTCCTGGATGCGCTGCTGGACCTGGAGATCAGGCACGGCCGCCGGCGCTCGCTGCCCAATGCGCCACGCACGCTGGATCTCGATCTGCTCATGTATGCCGACCGCGTTATGCGTGAAGATGGCCTGACGCTGCCGCATCCGCGACTGCATGAGCGCGCATTCGTGCTGGCACCGCTGGCCGAGATCGCGCCGGACGTAATAGTGCCTGGACAGGGCAGGGTGGGGGATTTGCTGGATCGCGTGGATCGCAGCAGCGTGGAGCTGATCGATGCCGGTTGAGAAGCATCGCTACATCGCGGTGGAAGGTCCGATCGGCGCAGGCAAGACCAGTCTGGCCCGGAGGCTGGCCGAACATTTCAGCAAGGAGCTGATGCTGGAGGATCCCGATTCCAATCCGTTCCTGGGGCGCTTCTACGAGGATCCGCGCCGCCATGCACTGGCAACCCAGTTGTTTTTCCTTTTCCAGAGAGTGCAACAGGTCGCGGGGCTGAAACAGATCGACCTGTTCAACCGTGGCACGGTGGCGGATTTCATCCTCGACAAGGACCCGCTGTTCGCCAGCCTCACTCTTTCGGACGACGAGTTGCACCTCTACCAGCAGATCTACTCTCACCTGATGCCACAGGCACCGCCGCCGGACCTGGTCATCTACCTGCAGGCTTCCCCGGAAAAGCTGGTCGAGCGCGTGCGCAAGCGCGGTTTTGCCTACGAACGCAATATCTCCGAGCAGTACCTGGTGCGCCTGGGCGACGCATACAGCCGCTTCTTCTACCAGTTCTCCGCCGCACCCCTCCTGATCGTGAACAGCGACCATCTGAATTTTGTTGATGATTCGGGCGATTTTGATCTACTGTTGCGCCGCATTTCGGAAATGCGCGGGCCCCGCGAGTTCTTCAGTCGCGGGGAATAGTGCTGTCTAACCGCAAGAACGCGAAGGGCGCAAGGAAAACGCGAAGAAAGAACGACAAGGAGATCCGGGAGGTCCTGCGGCATGCAGGCACGCTGTATGGAGTCTTTTTTCAGAGATGGCGCTTCTGATTTTCTTCGCGTCCTTTGCGCTTTTGCCATGAAAAGGTTTTCATGAAAGTTACGACGAGTATTCTGCAAAAGATGCGGCAGGAGAACGACCGCATCACCATGCTGACCTGTACCGACGCGAGCTTCGCGGCCCTGCTCGATGCCGCGGGCGTGGATATTTTTCTGGTGGGCGACTCGCTGGCGATGACGGTGCAGGGACACGATTCGACCCTGCCCGTGACCATGGACGAGATGATCTATCACACGCGTATTGTGGCCAGACGTACCCAGCGCGCGCTGGTGCTCGGCGACATGCCATTCGGCAGCTACCAGCAAAGTCCCGAAAAAGCTTACGAAAATGCCGCCCGGCTGATGAGCGCGGGCGCGCACATGGTCAAGCTGGAAGGAGGCGAGATCATGGCCCCGAAAATCGAATTTCTCGCCAGCCGCGGCATCCCGGTTTGCGGACATATCGGGCTGACACCGCAGTCGGTGCATGCGATCGGCGGCTGGAAGGTCCAGGGCAGGACGGACGACGGCGCCCAACGCCTGGTCGCAGCCGGAAAAGTTCTGCAGGATGCGGGCGCCGCCCTGATGGTCGTGGAACTGGTGCCTGCCGCAGTCGGGAAATCCCTGACCGAGGCATTGTCGATCCCGGTGATCGGCATTGGCGCCGGCGTGCACTGTTCAGGGCAGATCCTGAATCTGTACGACATGCTCGACATCTATCCGGGCAAGAAGCCGCGCTTCGTGAAGAATTTCATGGATGGCTCACCGTCCATCGCTGCGGCAATCGAGCGCTACGTCGGGGAAGTAAAGGCCGGGACTTTCCCCGGCGTTGAGCACAGTTTTTAAGGGAGGCGGGCGCGAGGCGCGAGGCACGAGGCACGAGGGAAGGCGCGGATTTTCCGGGTCACCCCTCACCCCTCAT
>CAYODB010000247.1:0-5353 GCA_964402495.1 uncultured Bordetella sp. | reverse complement strand
TGGAGAGCACGCGTAACCGCACGTTGTACTTGCCGGCGAACTCGACGGAGCGTATCTGCAGCACCTTGGAGCCGAGGCTCGCCATTTCGAGCATTTCCTCGAAGGTGATGGTCTTCAGCCGCTGCGCCTCGGGCACGATGCGCGGGTCGGTGGTGTAGACGCCATCCACGTCGGTGTAGATCTGGCATTCCTGGGCCTTGAGCGCCGCGGCGAGCGCGACGCCGGAGGTATCGGACCCGCCACGGCCCAGCGTGGTGATGTTGCCGCCCTCGTCCACGCCCTGGAAGCCGGCGACCACGACTACGTGGCCGCTCTTCAGGTCGCGGCGGATGTTGTTCTCGTCGATTTCGAGGATGCGCGCCTTGGTATGGGCGCGGTCGGTGAGGATGCGCACCTGCGCCCCGGTATAGGAGCGGGCCTTGACGCCGATTTCCTTGAGGGCCATCGCCAGCAGGCCGATGGTGACCTGCTCGCCGGTCGCCGCGATGACGTCCAGCTCGCGCGGGTCGGGGTGGGCCTGAATGTCCTTGGCAAGCGCGATCAGCCGGTTGGTTTCGCCTGACATGGCAGAAACCACGACGACCACGTCATGGCCCGCCGCCTTCCACTTGGCCACGCGCTTCGCGACATTCTTGATGCGCTCGGTCGATCCGACCGAGGTGCCGCCGTATTTTTGGACGATCAGGGACATTTACCGGTATTGCCGTGTTGAAAAGGCCCGAATTTTAGCGGATTTGGGACGCCAGAAGGGTGCGGGAGAGTGGCTGGTGGCTAGTGGCTGGTGGAAAAACCGGGGCCGAGATTCACCTACTTCGCTGGTCTTTCAAGCCGCGCGCGCGATCTTCTTGCTGCTTTTCAGTTTGGGTGTGAGCTCAGCACCCTTGAAAGCCTTTATTACAGCCTCAGGCTGCTTATCTGGTCAGCCGCATTGAGCCAATAGTTGATGACACGCACACCGCCAGATTTTCCCCGGGCTCCCGCGCCCCAGCGCACTTTGCGCACGCCGTTCGAACCACGAATTATCGCTCCGGAATCTGGATGCCTCGCCAGGTGATTCTGGCTTCCTGTCACGGCTTCACCTGAACTCCCACGCCACCTCCACCCTGTCGACCCCCACCGCGATCCGCGGATCCCCCTTCTCCCTCTGCCGGTTCAGGCTCCACATCAGCGAGCCTACGCCGTAACCGATCGCGGAACCTGCGATGGTGTCGGAGAACCAGTGCTTGCGCTCCGCGACGCGGCCGAGGTTGGTGAGGGCGGCGACGCCGTAGAGCCAGGGCGCGCCGTATTCCTTCGCGTAAGGCGTCACCGCGGCCCATGCGACCGTTGTCAGGTCCGACGGGAAGGAAGAATTCTCGCGCTTGCGGTCGCCCGGTTCGAAATCGCTCTTGCCGAGCCCGGCGTTCGGGCGCGCGCGACCGACGGCGTATTTGCCGGCGAGGGACACGCCCAGCCCGATCGCCGCTGCCTGCAATGAACTCACCGCGGTTTGCGACAAGCGCGGATCGTCGCGGTCGAGGGCGGCGAACACGGAGGCACCGATCACCCCCACGGTGACAAGGCGCCCGAGATCGCCGGCGCGCTGGTTGAAGCGATCATCCTGGTGATCCTTTGCCCAGTCGTCCACCTTGTCATCCACCGAGTACGCCAGCCCGACGGCGCCGATGCTCAGGGCCGCCCCAATCAACGCCTCATCGGAGATCAGCGCGGCGCCGGTGTTGCTCAGGTAGTACTGGAACGCATCCCAGTTGGCGCTTTCCTGGATCGCGTTGCGCGGCGTTTCGCGCCGGGGATCGTCGTTGGTATCGCCGAAGTTCACCAGCCCGTCCTGGTCGTTCAGGTTCGCCAGCGGGCGCTCAACGATGTCGTACAGGTCGCCCGGCGATTGCACCATCTGGCCGACGTCGCGCGTCCACGGCGCGATCGAGAAGCCGCCTGTCGCCTGGGTGTCGCGCGTCAGCATCGTGTTCAGCGGAATCGACCCGTAGATGCCCTTGTCGTAGTACGGCTTCGAAGGCGTTCCGGGACTGGTGATGTCGTTACCGTCGGTGAACGTGTACCAGGCGCCGATCTCGAATCCGGAAGCGAAGCGGCGCTTCACCTCGAAACGCACGCCGGTATCCTTTGCCAGGAAGCGGCCGGCGCGCACCGTCGTGGTCAGGCCGTAGTAAGGCATGCGGTAATGCAGGGCGCCGATCGCGGTCACGGTCTCGTAGTCACGGAATTCGAACAGGCCCTTGAAATCCCGCTGGCGCACCCAGTCGACGGACAGGTCGGCGGCCCAGCGCGCCGTCTGCGGCACGTACAGCACCTGGCCGCCCGCCCCGCCATACATCAGTTCGTAGATGCCCGCCGACGCACGCGCATAGACGCGCTCGTTCGCATGGAAGTACTTATTGAGCATCACCTTCGTGATCTTGGGGCCGTTCTCGTCGTAGTAGTCGGCGATGTCGGAGCGCACGTGCGGCAGGCTGCTGTTGGAAGGCTGCGTGACATCGCCCACGTCCTGCAGCAGGGTGACCCGGGCCGCGGAATTGAAGAACAGCCGGTTGCCGAAATCGTAGTCGTAGGCCGCCTGCAGATAAGTGTCGTAGCGGAAGGCGCCGCTCGGGTCGTTCAGGTACAGGCCGATCCGCGGTGCGATCTTGAAGCGGGAGAGCGAACTGGTCTCGGCGCGGAAGCTGTAGATGTCGCCTTCGGTCTCGTCGAAGAACGTGGACTTGCGTTCCGCTTCCAATGCGTCCAGGACTTCCGTCGTTTCCGCGGCGATGTCATCGCTGCCCGGCTCGGCGTAGCGGACTTCGACGTACTCGGACAGTTCATGGCGGCCGATCTGGCCGTTGAAATAACGCTGCAGCCGCTGCACATCGACGAAGGTGTAAGTGGCGAACGGCAGATCGTTCACCGTGTAAACGATGCGAATCTCGCGAGTCTCGATGGGCGACAACAGGACGATGGTGCGCGCGGCGCGGCCGACGGCACGGCTCATGTCCGAAATCCGGGTATTGGTCAGCACGATGTCGAGGCGTTCGCCCTCGGTGGCGATGCGGACGTTCTTGAAATCCTGCCGCAACAGCGCCTGCAGCATCTGCCGCCTGGGCACGGGATCGGCGTTCCACTGTTCCAGGCGCGGACGCGGGGTGATTTTTGTATAAGGCTCCGGCTCGTTGATGTCCGGCACAAAGTCTTTCTGCTGCAGCGGAATCGCCACGTAGGCATTGACGCTGACCTCATCGTGGCCGTAGCCGGCCTGCAATCCGAGCCAGCCCTTGCGGTATTCCACGCCCGCCACGATTTGCTTCTTGCGCTGGTCCACGCCGGTGATCGCGGAGCCCACGTCACGGGCGAAATCCGTCGCATCGTATTCCGCGACCAGCGCCCAGCCCTTCATCCACTCCGGCCGGTAGCGCACCCCGCCGAAAGCGCCGTCGATGCGATCGGTGCCGTAACCGAGCGTGAAATCGAAATCGCCGATGCGCCTGCCGAGCGTCAGATAGTTGGCGCGAAACACTTCGGTTCCGAAAATGTCCTGAGAGCCGATGGCGATTGCCGGCCACAGCCGGCTTTCCTCGACCAGCAGGAATTTGGCGTCGAAGGATTTGTCCTTGAAGTCACCGTAAGACGCTGCGCGGTCGGCGTCGGAGAAGCCCGGCACACCATCGATGGCCGTGTACCGCAGCGAAGCCTCGAGCCGCGGCATCGCCGTGAGGCTGATCCAGACCGCGCTGTACGGATCGTCGAGGCTGTAACCAGTGCGCCAGGTTCCGTCCGGATCGATGCGCGCATCCGGCATGTAGATCAGGCCGGTTTGGCCGGTGAGCGAAGGCTCCGCATTCGCCGTGAATGTAATTGCCGTGAATATCGCTATCGCGAGTGCCGTGCCCGACTTCGCTGGATACCGGGCTGCGCCCATAAATGTCGCAAAGGCCGTGACCGCGTGACGAAGAACACGCATGGCGTGACAGGCGGTAGAGCGGACGGGCAAGAGGTCGGGGCGCTTCAATTAAATTGTTTTAGTAAAAGCTGGTAGCGCGCAACCGGGATTCTACGCAAGCAGGACTGGAAAGAAGAAAAAATAAGGGCGCCCCGAAGGCGCCCTGCATTTGTTTGTAACTTTCGTCTCCGCTCTTTTGACCTTCGGTCGCTGGTGACCCGTGCGTGCGAGACCTCCGCCAAGGTCACGGCCTTTCGGCCTTCCGGTCAGTGGTTCGTTGTCGTCGAATCGTCGCTACCACCGCCGCCGGCCGCAGCCGCACCCACACCCGCCGCGACACCCAGGCCGATCGCCCAGACCGGCACGCCGCCGATCGCTGCGCCGCCGGCACCTGCCGCACCCGCCGCCGCCCCCCCCACTGCGCCGCTGGCCAGGGTCATGGCTTCGAGTTCCGTGAAAATACCTGCCGGCAACTGACTTGCAGGGACCAGCGAACCGGCGCTGGATGAGGTAGCCACCGCGGCCGACTCACCCGCGCTGACGATCGTCGTGCCACCCGCATTGGTTACCGCGATGGCGCCGGAATTCACCTTGAAGTAAGTCGCCTGCTGGATCGCAACCAGGAAGTCCGTGCCGCGGACGCCCGCGGTCGCCGTCGGCGTTGCGAGTCGCCAGCCGGCCTTGTTGTTGCTGCCGATGAGGCCGGTGATGGCGCGCAGGCCGCCCTGCAGCAGCGCGAACACGCTCTCGCCCTTTTCCGGGGAAGCCTGGTCGAACTTGTAGCTGTTGACCTTGAAGATGCTGTTGGACTTGAGCGCGATGATCTGGCCGTCCTGGAACTTGATCACGGCCTGGCCGTTGGTGCCGGTGGTGATGACCTGTCCCGGATCGACGCCTGAGCCCTTCTTGGCGGATACCGGCGATTTTTCCGGCGCGCCGACGGTGACGAACCCCTTGGACTCGGAGATCTGGCCGGCCGGGGCCGCCAGGGCGAGCGAGGCGGGAAGAAAGGCCAGCAAGGCCCAGGTAGCAGAGCGAAGGAGTCGGGTCATGGTCGTTTCAGGTCCGGGAAATAAAAAGCCGGGAATCCGCCTCGCGGCGGACAACCCGGCCTTGATAGTCAAAGTCCAGACGAATTGTCTGGGCCTTCACGTTTAATGAGAAGTGGTCGATTCGGTCTTGCTGCCTGCCGCCGTGATAACCGCCACCCCAATGCCCGCAGCAATCAGGACTACGTTGGTGGTAATCACTGCGGCGCCAGCCGCACCGCCGGCACCCGTTGCCGCCGAGCCTGCCGTAACGTCCTGGGCAAATGCGCCCGAGGAAAAAGCCACAAGAATCAGTCCCAAAGCCAGCTTGTTCATTTGCATTCTCCCTTTGATCCGGAACAGAAAAGCCGAAATTCCGTACGAATTATGC
>CAYODB010000246.1:0-5354 GCA_964402495.1 uncultured Bordetella sp. | reverse complement strand
AGTTCCGGGGCCTGTTTATGCACCTTCTCGACCCAGAGGCACACGCGGGAACCTATTCCGTGATCGACCCAGAAGGTGCTGTCATCGGAGTAGTGATCGAGCCATACCTTCGCCGCCGCGACAACGAATGGCAGGTGAGCCGGCTTCGTAGACACCTCCATCAAGTTCAGCGTCACGAGGGCGACAAAAAGGGATGGACCGCTCGCGATTAACCGCGTGAGGGTGGGAAGAAAGCCGTCGATCTGATCGACACCCTTTGCGTACAGGTAGCACGTCGGCGGCGGAATGAAACTGTAGTTGTTGAAGAACAGCACCGCGATGGCGGGTCCGATGTGCCATTCAATGGAAGAGGAACGATTGTCCCGGAGCCTCTGCCAGCCGTGGCTCGCCATGATGCGGCTTGCGAGGGCGGATCGGATACCGACCGCGATGGGTTCAGCCAGGCCGCCGTCATTGAAGTAGACGGCATCGACGGCACGCAGAAAATCCGTCGTCAGGTCAAAGAACGATTCATCCGGTAGCGCGGCAATTGCCGTTACCGAAAGGGCCTCTGCCTCTGGCTGGGTGAGCCCGGGCAGGCAACGCGCAACCAGACCGAAGTAGGCGTCATTCCATTCCCGGGGAGGATCGTCTACATCGTCGTGCGCGGCCAGCCCCGACCCGTTCGCCTCGGCGGTCCATGACGCGTAGGTCCGGGCAATGTCGCGCAACCACGACCGAGTCGCGTCGCTTGTAAGGTCAAAGATCTGCCGGAGCCACAATGCAGCGGCTTGCTCGTCGGCGTATTCGCCCGGCCTCGTGGGCTTCGGTTCCGTGTTTTCCTGCGGCGTAGGCCCGCCCGGGAGGCGAATGCGCCGTCGGCGTCGCGGCGTCTTGGAAGGAAAGGGGGGCCAGGTGGGCTCCCCACGCTCACCTGCGAGCCATCTCATCTCGGCGTCGACGGCAGCGCTCACGCGTTGCCGGTATTCGGCGGACAGCACCGCCGCCTCCTCCTCTGTACGGTCTCACTTTCGGGTCAGTTGGATAGACGCAGTGAAGGCGCAACGCAGTATGGCTCGCGGCAACCGGTCATCGACGGAGGCCAGTACGGCGGTTGCGGCGCCCAAGCCATGCGCGGCAGCGGGATTGTTGCGCGCCGCGATTTCCAGCAGCGCGCGCACATCAGCGGGTGTGCATTGCTCCCTGAGGGAATGGATCATCCCGGCAAACGCCATGGCGATCGGATTGAATCGCAGACCAGCGCGAACCCTGTGAACCGGATCGTCTTTGGACTGCAGGGCTTGGGCAAAGAGGTCGCGCGCCCATGTCGCATGGCGACGCCGTAGCTCGGCATCGCCGTCGCGCATGACAACCAAGGCAGCGGCGAAGACCGCTTGTTCGCGCATCCAATCGTCGTCTGCGCCTTGTTTCTTGGTCGTGGCTACCGGGCTTTGACCCCACGCCGCAGCTACAGCCGCAAGCTTGGCGGATGATTTCGACGCATCATCAAGTACGTTGCCGAGTGCCACCTGCATGTTCGTGTCTGCAAGGCGATCCGGGACGTCGGATTGCAACGCTGCGAAATGGTCTCTCTCGGTCGGCGGCGATTCGTACAGCGACCCAGTCCTTTGTGTGCCGTCCTGCAGCGTGACGGTTCTCTCCGAGTGATTGGCCGGGTCGATCCGATTCAGGGCATGCGCAGCCATGAACGCTGGATCGCGCAGGGTGGACTTGGCTGTATACGCGCCGAGGCGTGACACCGCGTCTCGAAGCAGCGCCTCCACCCTCTGACGCTGCTCCTCCGGCCGGCCCACGGCATAGTGATCAAGCAGGCGGTCCAGCATTACCCGGCGGGACGGACGCTTTTTCAGGGCTTCCAGACTGATGGCGCCTGCCGGCTCTTTCTGCAGCGCCTTGAAACCAAAGAGGTCCGGATAATCAAAGTTGTCGTGCGTGTGCCGCTCTCGGTCGAGATAGAGGAGCTCAGGGCACGCCACGAACGGAACCGCCGCTTCGCGTGACGCGGGCCAATGCGAAAGAATGAGATCGACCGCTACGAGAAGAAACGCGGCGCAGGAATTGGGAGGCCCCAATACGTCGGCAAGAATGGACTCGAAGCCTTCGCCTGCCTCGATGCGGCGATGCGCCCATGCTTCCAATGCCATCAAGGCCGATGTGACACTGTTATGGCTGGACCCCTCACGTGACCAAACGTAGGTGTGCTGCCAGGGGAAGGGTCGTGCGCCATCGGTGAGCGGGATCGTTATCGCATCGTCGCCGTGGTCTTGGCCGTGGCTATAGAACGATATCGTGTGATTGACCAGCTGATGGATTAGCGATTTCCCCTGCTCGGGGGCGTGAGTGAGGAGATCGAGGAACGGACCTTGCGAGGGCGAGGCAGGAAAAAATTCATGATCGAGGTAATCGAACGGGCCATCAAGGTCGTGGGACTCGTGCGAGGCGCGGGATCGCGGTTTCGGTATCAGGGCATCTGCCGTCAACTCGGCGAGTTCTGCGGGCGCCGCCTGGGCGAGGGATCCCCGGAATTTGAGGATGCCTGCCACAATCCTTTCACCGTGCCGACGCTGCTTCAACGCCTCCAGGTACTGAACGGCCAGCTGGGGCGCCCGATTGCAGAACATGAGGAATCCGGTTCGGACGTCCGACTCCAGCGAGTGCATCCGGTCGTACTCTATTTCGCCGTTGAATGGTTCCCGCCGGTCGGAAAAGTTGTTGGGGTGAAGAGAAATTTCCAGCTCTGTCAGCCATCGATAGAGCCGCTCAACGAGAATGGGGGTGAGGGGATCGCGCCCGAACATGCCGGTGGACCAACCGGTGTAGAGATCGACCACACTTGGGATTGCCGCAGGCGGGAGGCTCTGTCCGAGACTTAGCAACCAGCCGATCAGCCGATGCCACGAGGCGTTGTTCGGCACGGTTATGCTGGCAGGAATTCCCGACGCATCGATACCGAATGCCGCAAAGAACCGCGAAGCGGGCTCCACGTCGACCGCCATCAGTGTCCTGATGAGTTCGCGAAGCACGCTGGCCCGGTTGGCGAACAGATAGCCGGACGCGCGTGCGAGGAGTTCGCCTGCGATTTCGGACCGTACGAGCGCAAGCAGGACTGCTCGGCGCCATGAACCATGCACGCCGTCCCTGCTAAGGCGGTCGAGAAGCAATTGCCAATGCGTGCTGTCGGGCACGCGCTCGATTGCCATGCGGGCGGCCAACTCCAGGCCACGCGACAGTGCAGCCGGTGCAGGGCGATCCAGGGGCAGGTGGTCGATCGTCGCCGATTCCGCGTGCAACAGATTCGCGATCGCCCATTCGCGAAGCACATCGTGACGGTACGCAACGTGATCGTCGGACAGGTCCCGTAAGCTCTCGCTGCTGACCAGGGCGTCCACGGCACCAGGCGGCTGATCGCGGACATCCAATGGCTCGCCGTGTTCAAGGACCTGTACCGCCAACGCCCGAAGGAGCCGTGCACGTACGCGGTGTTCTGCGTCGATGTTGCCATCGGCTGTCTGCCACCACTGCGCAGCCATGTCGCACTCGGTGCGCGGCACGGGATCGCTTTCGGGGCGGGTCGCGAGGCGAGAGAGGCGGAATAGGTTTCGAATCACGTCGCGCGCCGGATGGGCATCGTCTAGGATGGGCACAAGCTGCGGTGCGGCGTTTCTCAGTTCGTCAACCTCTGCGTCGCTCAGGTCGCCGATTACGATGGGCTCGGTACGGCCCAATGCGGCCAGCGCCTCGGATGGAAGCCAGTTGGGTTCTTCTGTTCCGAAGTTGCGCCGGGCCGTTGCCACCACGGCGAGGCCGGGAACGCCCGAAGCCTCACGAACAATATCAACTACCGTCGTGCGTTCCGCCTCAGAGAAGAAGTCCAGGTTGTCGAGGAAGAGGATGACGCCCCCGTCGCCGGCCAGATCGGACAGCAGTTCATGGGCGGACCCATCGAACCCGAGCACGGACCGCATCGCGGTCCAGCCCCCTGGCGTCACGCGCCCCGGGCTGAGTACGAAAACCTGCCCCTCCGCAGATATTTGCTCGGCGACGTGCTTCAGAAGGCCGGACTTCCCGACGCCCGCATCCCCACGAATTTCGAGGTAGCGACCGCTGTCGAGCGCAGTGTGAACCGCGGTGGTCCGCTCATGCCGCGTCAGCAGGACGGTGCCGACTCGATCGCGGATGTCGGCAAGCGCGTGGCGGGATGCTTCGGCCAGCGCCGCACGCGCGGTCGCGTACCTGCGATCGCCGGTGAGCCTGAAGGTCTTCTGCCGCAAATGCTCGCCGAGCTCGTCCTTGGTGCGGTCTCCACCGCTCGCCGCAACGTCGATGGCAAGCGCTTCCAAGTCGGTCCAGAGGCTTCCGGCACGTCCCATATCGTCCGGGTGCAGTACCCGGGTAGCTCGTTCCAGGGCAAGTTCGGCCGACGCGGAGCCGGGCGCCGTGAAATCGAAAACGAGAATCTGAAGCCGGCGCAACAGCTTCCAGACGGTCTCGTCGTCGTTGGCAGCTCCCGCTTCGGCCAGCCGTGACGCGAACGTGCGTACGAAAGTGCGCATGTCCTCGTTCGCTGATCCCGGTCGGTTGATCCGCGCCATGAAAGTGGCCGCGTCCCCGATCTGACGCGCCCACGTCAGGACGTCCTGGTAGGCTCCATCGATCTTCCGGGAGCTTCGCGATGTTGCGATCGCGAGGTGGTGACGACGAGTCCAGAAGTCCGGCCGGCGCGTGGCGTCGGCGATCTGGGCCACGGCGTCTCTGAACACTGTGTCGCCCGCGGTAAACGTAATCGTTCGCTTAACCTGGATTTCCAGAACGGCGGGTTGGCCTAGATAGTCCCGAGCTTCGACGATGACATCATCAAGCGGGTGCCCTTCGGCCGCGCGCTGGAACTTGACGCGTGCGATCGTCGTGCCGGGCAGCCCCCGAGGCTCCGTGCCCACGAGCATGGATAACAAATAGTGCGCACCAACCTGAGCCTCGAATTGGCTGCCGGCTGGTCCGCTTGACGCAGGGCTTGTGGCCATCCCGATCATCCGTATGCGCTTTCGAGATCGATTGAACTTTCAAATGTCTACCGCAGTTGAGGGGCGCCAAAAGTCGGGCAGTGATCATCAACTCTATAAAGCTTGCAAAGCATAGCACGCAGTGCTATAAACGGCAACGGGGGAGCGGATGGCGGTCTATAAGACCAGATGGTTCGACCGGTGGGCCAGGAAGCACGATTTGAGCACTTGTGCCCTGTGCGGGGCTGTGCGCGAAATGCAGGCTGGACTGTAATGAGGTCGATCTCGGCGGCGGGCTGCTGAAGAAGCGGATTGCCCGCCCGGGGCAAGGCAAGAGCGGCGGTTTTCGTACGC
>CAYODB010000245.1:0-5381 GCA_964402495.1 uncultured Bordetella sp. | reverse complement strand
GGTGCCTTTGGTGCCGTGTTTCTCGAAAACACGGGTCAGCCTGTCGTTGTACTCGGCAAGATGCTCGAGCGGCACCGCGCAGTCCTCGATGAAGGACACCGGTTTGCCGTCGCCCTTCATCGACATCATGATGTTGAGGCCCGCCTTGCGCACCTCCCAGATGTCTTTCTGCAATCCGGGGTCGGCGATTTCGACGACGCTGCCGGGCAGGCCGAGGTCGCCCATCAGTTCGACCAGGCGTTTCAGTTTCGCCAGTTGCACGTCACGGTGATCGCCGGCGAATTCCACCAGCAGGATGGCATCGGGCTCGCCTTTGAGGAATCGGTCGACGATCGGTCGGAATGCGGCGTTTCCACGCGCCAGCTCGATCATGGTCCGGTCCACCAGTTCGACGGCATCGGGATCGAGAGCGACGATGTGCCGGGTGAGCTGCATGGACTGGTGGAAAGTCGGGAAATGCACCACGCCGAGGGCCTTATGCTGTGGCAACGGCGAAAGCTTGAGCCTCACGCGTTTCGAGAACGCGAGCGTGCCTTCCGAACCCACAAGCAGGTGCGCGAGATTGTGCGACAGCGGCTGCGCGACGGTTCCGGGTTGCACCATGTCGAGGTTGTAGCCCTGTACGCGACGCAGGACTTTCGGCCAGCGTGCTTCGATTTCCGCCGCCTCGCGGTGCGCGATCGCATGGATCTTTTCAACGAGCGCCCGATACTCCGCGGGCTGCGAATCCACCTGGTCAGCGGGGCCGAAAGAGAACTCCGCGCCCGTTGCGAGCCAGGCCTCCACGCCGAGAACGTTGTGCACCATGTTGCCGTAGCGGATCGATCGGGCGCCACAGGAATTGTTTCCGGTCATGCCACCGATGGTGGCCTGGGCCGATGTGGACACGTCCACCGGAAACCAGAGCTTGTGCGGGCGCAGGAACGCATTCAGCCGATCGAGCACCATGCCGGGCTGGACCACGACTTCCCGCTTCTCCGCATCGAACTCGACAATCTCGTTGAGATACTTCGAACAGTCGATGACCAGCGCCGCGCCGACGGTCTGTCCGCACTGCGAGGTGCCCGCGCCGCGCGGCAGCAGGGGGATACCTTCATCCGCGGCAATCTGCAGCGCGATACGCGCCGCCTCTTCGGTCCGCGGCAACACCACCCCTACCGGTTCGATCTGGTAAATCGAGGCGTCCGTACTGTAACGGCCGCGCGAAAAGGCGTCGAACAGCACTTCACCCTGCATCTCGCGGCGCAGGCGCTGCGCCAGCGCGCTGCGCGAAAGCGAGGGGGCATGGATGGAAACCGGTGCCGCGGGTGCGTTCAAGTAGAGGTGCTTCCGGAAATGACAGCCCTGGAATGATAACGCAGCCCCACGCCGCCGGTTGAAGGCGCCCTTGTGACACCGGGAGAATTTCAGTAGGCTGGATCGTTACGCCAAGAGGACGTCACACGAAAGAACACGCCATGACGCATCGCAGCGGTCGCCACTTTCTGCAAATTCCCGGACCCACCAATGTGCCCGATCGCATTCTGCGCGCGATCGACCGGCCGACGATGGACCATCGCGGTCCCGATTTCGCGCTGCTGGGCAAGGAGGTCCTGGAAGGCCTCAAGCAGGTTTTCAGGACGCACTCGCCGGTTGTCATCTACCCCGCTTCGGGCACCGGGGCCTGGGAGGCGGCGCTGGTGAACACGCTATCGCCCGGAGATCGCGTGCTAATGGCAGAGACCGGACAGTTCGCGGCCTTGTGGCAGAAGCTCGCCACCCGCCTCGGCCTGGCGGTGGAGTTCATTCCCGGCGACTGGCGCCATGGCGTCGATCCCGCGCTGGTCGAGCAGAAACTTGCCGAAGACAAGACACACGCGATCAAGGCGGTTTGCGTCGTGCACAACGAGACGTCCACCGGCGTTACCAGCAGGATTGCGCTGGTGCGCAAGGCCATTGACCGTGCCGGCCATCCCGCCTTGCTGATGGTCGACACCATTTCCTCTCTGGGTTCGATCGACTACCGCCACGACGAATGGGGCGTGGATGTCACGGTCGCGGGTTCGCAGAAGGGCCTGATGCTGCCCCCGGGCCTGTCTTTCAATGCCGTCGGTGACAAGGCGCTGGCCGCATCGAAGACTGCGAAGCTGCCGCGCGCCTACTGGAGCTGGGACGAAATGCTGGCGTCCAACAAGTCCGGCTATTTTCCCTACACCCCGGCGACCAACCTGCTTTATGGCCTGCAGGAGGCGCTGCACATGCTGCAGGAAGAAGGGCTGGACAATGTGTTCGCCCGCCATGGCCGCCATGGTGAGGCGACGCGGCGCGCGGTACGGGCCTGGGGCCTGGAGATCCTGTGCCTGAACCCCGAGGAATACAGTAATGCGCTCACCGCCGTTCTTTTGCCTGCGGGCAACGACGCCGACAAGGTGCGGCAGATCATCCTCGAACGTTTCGACATGTCGCTCGGCACCGGTCTCGGCAGGATGCAGGGCAAGGTGTTCCGCATCGGCCATCTCGGCGATTTCAACGATCTGACTCTGGCCGGTACCTTGTGCGGCGTCGAAATGGGGTTGCAGCTCGCCGGCGTGCCGATCCGCAGGGAAGGGGTGGCGGCGGCCCTTGACTACCTTTCGTCCGCGAGCCCGCATGCCGCGACGAGTCCTGTGCGCGTGCGGCTTGCCTGAAAGCTGCCTGATTCCTGAACGAACGGGAGAAAGCTGACCATGCTGCTGCGAATGCCGCACCGGCAGTTTCTGCTTGTGCTCGCGATCCTGCTTGCGATCGAATTCGTGGTGCTGGCGATTTCACCCTTCAACCGCAAGGACTGGCTGCTGGAGAATGCCCTGGTGGTAGTTTTCGTCGGCGCCATGGTGGCGAGCCATCGCAAGCTGACGCTGTCGCGCATTTCCTATTTCCTGATTTTTCTGTTCCTGTCCCTGCACCTGGTAGGCGCGCACTACACGTATTCCGAAGTGCCTTACGACGCCTGGTTCATGAGCCTGACAGGACATACGTTCAACGAACTGGTGGGCTGGGAACGCAACAATTTCGATCGGGTAATGCATTTCGCCTACGGCCTGCTGCTGGCCTATCCGATTCGCGAAGTCTTCCTGCGGGTGGTGCGGCTGAAGGGATTCTGGGGCTACCTGTTCCCACTCGACATCGCGATGTCCACGTCGTTGCTGTACGAGCTCATCGAGTGGGGTGCGGCGGCGGTGTTCGGCGGCGAACTCGGCCAGGCTTACCTCGGCACCCAGGGCGACATCTGGGATGCGCACAAGGACATGGCCCTGGCAAGCCTCGGGGCGCTCATCGCCATGCTGGTCACCGGCGGCTTGAACGCGTGGCTGGAGCGGGATTTCGCAGATGAATGGATCGAGAGCCTGCGGGTCAAAAACAGCCGGCCGCTCGGTGAAGACGAAATCCGCCGCCTGATGAAAGAGAACCGCGGCTGAGCGGTCAGCCGACTTTCGTTGCGGGCGATTGCACAGGCTCCGGTGTGGAAGCGCGTCCCAGTCGGTCGCGCACCGCGACCCATTCGGGCAACTGCGGCGGCTCTTCCACCACGATCATCCGGCAGCCGGACTCATCGAGCCGGCGCAGGGCCGCGTAAAGCTGGCGGGCGTAGTCTTCGGGAAGCTCTGGCGCCACCTGCCACAGCGCAGTTTTCGAATCGCGGGGCCGGCCGCGGCGCGCCAGGACCGCAACGGCGATTCCTGCCTGCTGGCGCACGTAATTTTCCGTCTGGTCGGGATGCACCAGTTTCAACGGCAGGCGCGGCGCGTAGTGTGACGCCAGCGAACCCGACACGCGCGGGCGATCGAGGCCATTTTCTCCGAGCTGGGCCAGCAGGGCATCGCCGACCTGTTGCGCGCTGATGTGGCCGGGACGCAGGATCGCGGGTGTTTCGCGCGTCAGGTCGACGATGGTGGACTCGATGCCGACGCCGCAGTCGCCGCCGTCCAGCACCAGATCCACCGCGCTGCCGAGTTCCTGCCGCACGTGCTCCGCGGCCGTCGGCGACAGCCGGCCGAACTTGTTTGCGGAAGGCGCGGCAATGCCGCCGCCAAAAGCCCGCAGCAACTGCAGCGCGACCGGATGCGCGGGCACGCGCAGGCCGACACTATTCTGGCCTCCGCTGATCAGATCGTTCACGTGCGGTCCGCGCTTCAACACCATCGTCAACGGGCCTGGCCAGAATTTCTCCGCCAGCAGCCATGCCGCGCGCGGCACTTCCGCAACCCAGTTTTTCACCTCGCTCATGTCGGCGATGTGCACGATCAGCGGGTGATCGGCGGGGCGGCCCTTGGCGGCAAAGATTTTTTTCAAGGCCGAAGGATTCGACGCGTCGGCACCGAGGCCGTAGACCGTCTCCGTCGGAAAGGCGACGAGCCCGCCCTGACGCAAAACCAGCGCAGCTTTCTCGATGTCCTGCTCAGAAACCACGGGCAGCTCTCACCGCAGAGGGTTCATTTCTATACCCCCTTGAGGGGTACGCGGAGGGCGCAGAGGAGAACCGCGCGGAGGAAGCTCGGCGGAGAATGCTCATCTTCCATACCCGCATACTGAAAACCGGCTCTCGAATTTTCACTACTCCGCGTCCTCTGCGTTAAGTGCTGCCTTAGTGAGTCAGGAGTCTGAGGGCTTCTTCGTACTTCTCGGCGGTTTTCCGCAGCACGTCGTCCGGGAGCGCCGGCGCGGGCGGTTGCTTGTTCCACTTCTGCGCTTCCAGCCAGTCGCGCACGAACTGCTTGTCGAACGACGGCGGATTGCTGCCGACACGATACTGGTCTTTCGGCCAGAAGCGCGACGAGTCCGGTGTCAGCGCCTCGTCGATCAGGTAGAGCTTGCCGGCGGGATCGAGCCCGAACTCGAACTTGGTGTCGGCGATGATGATGCCGCGGGTCAGTGCGTAGGCTGCCGCCTCGGAATACAACTGGATCGTCTTGTCGCGCACTTGTGCGGCAAGCTGGGGATCGATGATCTTTTCCATTTCCGCGAACGAGATGTTCTCGTCGTGCGCGCCGATCGCAGCCTTGGTGGACGGGGTGAACAGGGGCTGCGGCAACTGCTGCGCTTCCTTCAGGCCGGCGGGCAGGGGAATGCCGCAGATCGTCTGCGTTTTCTGATAGTCCTTCCAGCCCGAACCGGCGAGGTAACCACGGACGATCGCCTCGACCGGCAGCGGCTTAAGGCGCCGCACCACGAAGGCGCGGCCTTCGACCTGCGCATGCTCGCTGGCGTCGACCAGAGATTCGGGTGGCGTGTCGAGCAGATGGTTGGGAATCACGTGCGCGAGCCTGCGGAACCAGAAATTCGACATCGCCGTCAGCAGGCGGCCCTTGCCGGGCACCGGCGTCGGCAGGATGACATCGAAGGCGGACAGGCGGTCCGTCTGC
>CAYODB010000244.1:0-5424 GCA_964402495.1 uncultured Bordetella sp. | reverse complement strand
GTGGGTCCATTTTTATTGGCGGCGACGGGAGGGCTCATTCGAACCCTCTGGTTCGACCAAGCACTCACTGATTGCTTGGGACGCGGATCTGCCTAAAGCAGAGCCGCGGTCCCGAAACGCATGCGTTTCGAGATGACGGTATCGCCTCAAGGCGAGACCGGCACACAACAAACGCACGCCGAACCTGTTCAGCGTGCGCCGGTCAGACAGGCAGAGTCGCCCCGCATTCGCGGCTCACTTTTTTACTGGTCACTGATCGCTGCTCACTGATCGCTGGTCACTGGTCACTGGTCACTGGTCACTGATCGCTGCTCACTGTTCACCAACATCTAGGGCCATACGCCATGGAGATCCTGCAGCACCTTCATCCCTGGGCCGTAACGGCAATCTGGGCCGCTGCGGCACTCGTTGTCGCCACCGTGGCCTGCCTGCCCGCCTTCGCGGCCGCGCGTCGCTTTGCCCGTTCCCGCCCGATTCCGGAGACGCTGGTGAAACGTTCCGAGGAGCCTTTGCGGTTGCTGGTCCACGTGCTGGCGGTGCAGGCCGTCCTGCAGGCCGCGCCGCCGGGGCTCGCGTGGATGGAGGCCGTGCGCCATCTGACCCTGGTGCTCACCATCGGCGCGGCTACCTGGCTGGGCGTGCGTCTGGTGTCCGCGATCGGCAAGGGCATCATCCTTTCTCACCCTTCCGACATTGCCGACAACCTCTACGCCCGGCGGATCCAGACCCAGACCCGCGTTCTAACCAGCACCGCGGTGTTGCTCATCGTCCTTTTTGGCGTGGCCGCCGCGCTGGTTACTTTTCCGAGCGTGCGCCTGATCGGCACCGGCCTGCTCGCCTCCGCGGGCCTGGCCGGGCTGGTGGTGGGTTTCGCCGCAAAGCCGGTGCTGGGCAATGTGCTGGCGGGGCTGCAGATCGCCCTGACGCAGCCGATCCGTCTCGACGATGTGGTGGTAATAAACGGCGAGTTCGGACGCATCGAGGAGATAACCGGTTCGTACGTGGCGATCCACCTGTGGAACGAACGGCGGTTGATCGTGCCGTTGCAATGGTTCATTGAAAATCCGTTCGAGAACTGGACGCGAAAATCTTCCGAGGTCCTCGGCACGGCTTTCCTGTGGGTGGACTATTCCATGCCCCTCGGACCGCTGCGCGCCGAACTGGCGCGGATCTGCGGGAGCAGCCCGGAGTGGGACCGGAATGTGTGCAGCCTTCAGGTGACCGAAGCCAGCGAGCACGCCATCCAGTTGCGGCTGCTCGTCAGCGCAGCCGATGCCTCGCTCAACTGGGATTTGCGTTGCCGCGTGCGCGAGCAGCTTGTTTCATTCGTCGCGGCCAACTATCCGCAATACCTGCCCCGTTTGCGTGCCGACCTTGGGGAATCGACCGTTCGACTTGCGGCCCCCGAAGCGCATTCGCCCGGCGAGGCCGAAAACGGATCTGCGGCGATGCCGGTGTAACCTCCTAGGGAACCGGGCAACCGCCTTATGTGCGCTAGCGCACATACCGTTCAGGCGTTGGCATCCTAGGATGCTGTCGCCGCGGGGCTACCGGCCATTGCGGCAACAAGGTCATCTTCGATACTTGAAAAAGGACGAGGCCAGCATGCCCGCACCGCACGCTCCCTGGCAGAACCATATCCTTTCTGCCCTCCCGATAGACGATTACGAACACCTGCTTCCCCACCTGGAAAGCATTTCCCTGAAACTCAGCCACACCGTCTACGAAGCCGGCGCAGAGCAGGGGTATGTCTATTTCCCCACCACCAGCATCATGTCCCTGTTGCACTCGGCAGATGGCGGAGTCTTGTCCGAGATCGCCGTAGTGGGTAATGAGGGGGTGGTCGGCATCGCCCTCTTCGTAGGCGGCAGGTCGACGCCGGCCAAGGGCGTCGTGCAGTGCGCGGGGCACGCTTACCGGGTCAAAGCCAGCCTGCTGAAGCAGAAATTCGAGCGCGGCGGATCGCTGCAAACCTTGCTGCTGCGTCACACGCAGTCACTGGTGATGCAGATGGCACAGACCGCGATTTGCACCCAGAAGCATACCGTCGAACAGCAACTCTGCCGCTGGCTGCTCCTGAGCATGGACCGATTGCCCCGGAATGACTTGAGCCTGTCGCACGAGTTCACTTCCAACATGCTGCTCGAGCGCCGCGACGGCGTGACCGCCGCCGCGTTCGGCCTGAAGGCTTCGGGATCGATTCACTACGTCCAGGACAAGATCACCGTGCTGGACCGCTCGGAACTGGAAGCGCGGGTCTGCGATTGTTATGCAAAGGTAAAACGGGAGTCCGATCGCCTGTTTGCGCTGGCGATCGCCGCTTAGGGTTCGGTTTGTGGGTTCGGTTTGTGGGTTCGGTTTGTTTCGCCCGTGACGTCAACGGGTGATGTCAACTGGCGGCGTCAACTGGCCGCCGTTGCCGGCTCATTCTTGCGGGCCCCCCGGATGTTCAGGGCCACCAGCGCGATCTGCAGCACGATCAGGGCATAGGCATCGTCATGCCAGCCCCACACGATCCACAGCGCATTGCTCAACAGGAAGCACCAGAAGCCAACCTTGCGCTTGCGCCTGGATTGCGAGCCGATCAGCCACGCGGCGACCACCGTGGCGATCATCGCGGGCCATTGCAGTTGCTGTAGATAGTCCATCGATCCATTCGTCCGCATTCGCTCCGGTGGGTACCAGAACCAGCGGGTACCGGAACCAGCGGGTCGGTCTGGTTGCTTCTCATCCGGTGGCTGGCGCCCCTCGCGCGCACCTGCCAGAGCGGTCCTGCAGCGCTGGTTCGTTCCTCAGCCGGGTTTCATGAGGCTCCTCGGCCCCTTGCGCGGATCTGCCTGATCCCGGGCATCCCGCATTACGATTTCGGCTTCCGCCGTCACCGAAGGATCGTTGCCCACGACAGCGGGATCGGCATCCGTGACCGGCATCCCGCGGTCGTTGCCAATGGCCGTTTGCGTCCCTGCATCGCCGGTCTGTGCGGCCGGATCGAACCCGGCGGGAAATTCCCGCGTGTCGGCATTGGCCTCGCCCTCGAACCGGTCCCCCGGCATGCCGTACCGCCCTATGTACAGCGAGAGCGTGTCCAGCGATACGACACCGACCAGAAACTCGTGCGCATCGGTCACCACCAGACGGCGGACCTTGCGCGAATCCATGAGGTCCGCAGCGTCCTCGACTTCGGTGTTCTCCGGCAGCGCAACGACGTGTTCCGTCATCGCCTGCTCGACTATCGTCTCTTCCGGGCTGAGGCCTTTGGAGACCGCACGCACCGTGATATCGCGATCGGTGATCACGCCGACCATCTGCCCGTCGCGCATGACGGGCAGGAAACCGACGTTCTCGTTTTCCATCAGCGTAGCCGCGTAGCGCAGCGACGCATCGTAGCCAATGGTCTCTACGGACTTGGTCATGATGTCCCTGAGTTGCATGCAACCTCCTTGTGAATGGGCGTCGCGATGCGCGCCGCCGAAAACGAACCGCCGAAAATGACTTGCGGAAAACGACCAAGCGAAGGCGCCGGCTCTGTGTCCACCGGTACCCGCTGCCTGTTGCAGCAACGACCGTGCCGGTAGCAAAAGCCGCGCGAATTGAATGGCCTGGAACAGGCGGCGCCACGTGGAAGCAGTAAGAATTACGCGGGGAGGGAAAGGATTACAAAGGCCTTTACGGCTCCGGCAAAGTAAACCGGAACGTCGCGCCGGCACCGGGCTCGCTTTCGACGCTGATGGTCCCGCCATGGGCTTCGACAAAGGTTTTGACGATGGGGAGACCCAGTCCGGATGCGCCTTGGGCTTTCTGGTCGGTCTCGCCCTTCTCGAAGATGGACCCGAGCTGCTCCGGCGGTATGCCGGAACCGTTGTCGTCGATCCGGCATTCCACCGTTCCATCCCCGCCCGTCTGGCGCGCGCCGATGATGATCTCCCCCTGCGGAGCATGCACGAGGGCGTTGGAAATCAGGTTCTGAAATATGCGCATCAACAGGCTGGCGTCGGCATTCACAACCAGGTCGTCGGGCACTTCGTTGGCGAGACGGACGCTGCCGGTGCCGGCGATCGGACTCATGTCGTGGATAAGGCGCTCGACGAACGGCCACAATTCGAACCGGCGCCGCTCGAGTTTAATGCCGGCGTCGGTCTCGAGATTGGCGTTCTCCTTGAGCACTTCGGTAATCAGCTTGCCAAGATTATCGGCATTGCGGCTCAGGATCCTGAGCATCCTGCTGTTGCCATCGCTGACGCCTTCGGCAAGCTCATGCTCCAGAACCTTTGCAGCCACCGAGATGGCGTTCAACGGCGTCTTCAGATCGTGCGCAACGAATGCGAGATGTTCCTCCCGGCGCCGCTGCACATCGAGCGCCCGCTGGGTGGCAAAGGTCTGGACGGCCAACCCGATCGCTCCGTCCAGGACCCGGTTGAGGATGTGAGACGCCTGCCCACGCAGGCTGACATCGTTCTGGTCCGCCAGATCGTGGATGCAGCCGCGCAGGATGTTGTACTCCGCCACCACTTCGACGATGTCGAAGCCGTCCTCGGCACGTTGCACCCCATGGGCTGGGGGCGTGACAGCGGCGACCGCCTCCGCAATAGTCTCGTCGGACCCCTCCTCCAATGCCGCGGCAATCTCTTCGAGGAGTTGCGGGATGTGGTCGGTCAGGGTCGGCGTATCGAGGTCCCGGGCGGAGGGGAGCTGCCTGACCCGTTCGCGCCAGCGGGAAAGCAGGGGATCGCGCTCCTGCCGGATCAGTTTTGCTAGTGTCTTGAGATTGTTCATAGTCTTGACCGGACACGGTTCGGCCGCCCGTGGCGCTCTCTTCGAGAGCGATAGAAAGGCGGGAATGGCATGCGGGAGCTATCTAGACCAGCGTTAGCGGACTTCGTTCTAAAAAACCCGAAGTTCAGGACCGAGGTACGAGGGCCGAGTGAACATCTCCAGAGCCCTTGCAGTTACGCGGCCCTCGTACCTCGGCCCTCGGCCCTGCACTTACGGACATCCGCGATATTCACTGCATTTCCAGATCAAACACCTTGTGCAGCACCCTGACGGCAAGCTCCATGTACTTCTCGTCGATCACGACGGTGATCTTGATTTCCGAGGTGGAGATCATCTGGATGTTGATGCCCTCTTCCGCCAGCGCGCGGAACATCTTGCTGGCGACGCCGACATGCGAACGCATGCCCACGCCGACCACGCCCACCTTGCAGCATTTGTCGTCGCCGATGTACTCCCGCGCGCCGATGTGGGCGCAGACCAGCTTCAGGATATCCATCGTTTTCTTCAGGTCGTTGCGATGGACGGTGAAGGAGAAGTCGGTCATGCCGTCCTTGCCGATGTTCTGGACGATGACGTCGACCTCGATGTTCGCATCGGCGATTGGATCGAGGATCTGGTAGGCGATGCCCGGACGGTCGGGCACGCCGAGGT
>CAYODB010000243.1:0-5465 GCA_964402495.1 uncultured Bordetella sp. | reverse complement strand
AGAAAGTGCGCCTGGCCGCCGATCCGCCGCCGGTGCAGCTTCCGCAAGTGCAGTTGCAAGGCGGTTATTTCAATTTGACCAAACAACAGTTTGGCGCGAAGCAGCTCGTCGTCGAAGGCGGAACGCTCAGGCTGGAGCGAAGCGCAAACGGTTCATTCGCGCTCGCCGAAACTTTCAAGACGGAGGGCAACCCCTCGTCCGCCGCACAGGAACCATGGACTTACGCGATCGATCAGGTGCGTGTGCAAAACCTGGATGTCGATTTGTCGGACCTGAGTTTCGGGAAACCGATTGCCGTACCGATGGCAGAAGTATCAGTGCGCCTCGAGAACTTCGCCAGCGCCGCGACCAAGCCCATGACCTTCAAGGCTTCCGCCAATATCGGCAGCGGGGGGTTCATCGAAGCCAATGGTTTGCTCGCGCAGAATTTCTCGCGGCTCGATGGCAAGATGAAAGCAAGTGGCGTGGCGCTGACGCCCCTGCAACCGCTCATCACGCGCTACGCCGCCGTGGATCTCGCCTCGGGCAGCGCCTCCGCGACGGCCACCATTGCGTATCGACAGAGCGCCAACCCGGAATTCACCGCCAAAGGAGGATTCGCGCTGGCTAACCTCCGCCTGAACGAGGCGGGCACCAAGACGCGAGTGCTGGCCTGGAAGAACATGTCGGCCGCCGATGCCCGCCTGACCCTGGGTCCGGACCGTGTCCTGATCAAGGAGATCGTGCTCGATGCGCCGGAAATGACCATCGACATTTCCGACAAGCGGGAAATCAATCTCGCGCAGCTGATCAAGACCCAGCCAGCGAGCGCCGAGAAGCCGAAATCTCAGGCCCAAGCCCCATCCGGAAATCAGAAGTCCACGCAGTTTCCCATCCGCATCGGCGCCGTGCGCGTGCGCGATGGTACCGTGGACTATTCCGATCGCAGCCTCGTGCTGCCCTTCGCCACGCACGTGACCAACTTCGAAGGCGCTGCGGCCGGCTTCGGCACCGGAGAAGATCGGGTCGCCACGTTGCAGTTCGATGGCGACATCGGCGATTTTGGATCAGTGGCGGTTAACGGCCGCATCAATGCCTTTTCGCCCAAAACCCTGACGGATATCACGGCGTCATTCCAGAATGTCGAAATGCCGGAGCTGTCGCCTTATACGGCGACCTTTCTCGGACGTAAGGTGGATGAAGGCAAGCTCTGGGTCGAGGTGACCTACAAGGTTGACAACGGGACACTGACCGCTAATAACGACATCACCATTCGCGAACTCAAACTCGGCGAAAAAGCCAATGCACCTTCGGCGCTCGACCTGCCTCTCGATCTCGCCGTCGCACTGCTGACCGACTCAAACGGCGTCATCCATACCGAGGTGCCGATCAAGGGAGACCTGAACGATCCGAAGTTCGACATGGGCGCAGTCATCCGCGCAGCACTGGGCAACCTGATCCAAAGAATCGTGAGCGCGCCGTTTCGTGCGTTAGCCGGAATCTTCGGCGGCGACAAGAACAACAAGGAGGGGAGCGATGTGGGCAACATTGCGTTCGAGCCCGGCAGCGCCAAGGTATCGGCATCGGAAAAAGAGAAGCTGCAGAACGTGGCGAAAGCGCTGGAAGAACGCCCGCAGCTCAAACTTATCGTACAGGCCCCGTACGCGCCGGAGACAGATCGCGCAGCGATGAAACGCGAACTCGCCCGCCGTGAAGTGGCGCGGGCGCTCGGGCGATCGCTTCAACCGGATGAGAAGGCGGTGCCGATCGAATTCGAGAACCTTGCCACGCAACGGGCGCTGGAAAAGCTGTCCGAGAGCAAGACCGATGCGTCCGCCGTACGCGACTGGGCCGGACGATACGCCAGCAAAAATGGCGAACCGAAGCGCGCCGGCATGTTTCTGCGCAATCCGGGCGACCCGAAATTCTACGAAGCGATGTACGACTGGCTGGCTGGCATAGAGTCCGTGTCCGACGGGGCCATGAAAGACCTCGCGGAAAATCGGGCTGACAATGTGATGGAGACGTTGCGCGCGGCGGGCATCGACCCGGCACGCATCGAGATCGAGCAGCCCGAGGTGGTCAAACGCAGGGATAAAAAGGGCATCACGGCCGAACTCTCGCTTGCGCCCACGCAAGGACAGAGACCAGCGCAGGCCTCGCAGGGGGAGGCGGTCGCGGCGGACGACGAGAGCTGAGTCGGGTCACCGATCGGTCTGGTGGTGGCGCCGATCGCGCCCGGCGCGCACGAAGCCGGTATGCACTTGGCATTCGGACGTTTACCCGCGACCGTTCGTTCCGCGAATTGTGCCGCTCCGTCCCTATCCGCGAAACTCCACCAACCGTTTATCGGCGCGTCCCCGCCATCAGGCGGCTACTTGCCTTCCAGGGCGCCGCCGCTTTCCATGGCGCCGCAATGGGAATTGAATGGGCCTATACAGACTCCGGCGCATTCCATTGGAATGCCGAGCCGAACTGCGCCGCTTTCCCGCCACCGCGACCGCGGTGCGGGACGATGCGCGCTTCGTGATCGGGCGGCGCGAGCGCAACGGCCTGATCATTGGCGAGGCGCAGGTCGTTGCGGGGGTATTGGCGGCGGTACGTGGGTTGGTGGACGAGGCGCGCGGACGCAACGGCCGGGACTACTTCTTTCAGGAAGTGAGATCTGACGCCAGAAAAAAGAACGGGCGTCCATGGCGCCCGTTTTTCTTTATGCATTTATGCAAGCCAGACCCCATCGCCGGTTCCAGACCGCCTTGCGTGATGTGATCTCACGCATGATAGTCTGACCGGAATACCCAGAAGATGACGTTATCGACCATGATCTTATACTGGTATGGCGAAGAGAAGCGCATCACCACCGGCGCCGAATTGCTTCGGTGTCTCCTGCGCGGTATCGTCGGCAGGGAGCCCCTGCGACCGGCGCGCACGCGACCGTCATTTAGATGCGCGTCGTAGATGCTCCTTGCGCGCACCGCATCGATGAGCCGCCACGAGATGCATAATCGAAGTAGTTTTCAGGAGCGCCACATGATCGATCGAAAGCCCGACTATGACGAACGATCCAATGCAGAACCATTCCAGGGCGGACGCATCCAGACATGACAATTTTCTCCGGCTCTCTTCGTCAGACGTTTGAGCGTGCCTTGTGGGGCACGCCGGAATCTGAACCTGAACGCGTGCAAACCGCAGCGGTGCATATTGCGCGGGTCGTCGTCGTTCTCACCCGCGATGTCGCATCCGGCCAGCTCATATTGCGCGCGATGAGTTTGGTCTATACCACGCTGCTTTCCATCGTGCCGTTGCTCGCGCTGAGCTTTTCATTGTTGAAAGGCCTGGGTGTTCACAACCAGCTTGAACCCGTTCTGCAACGGCTGCTGGCGCCGCTCGGCCCGGAAGCCGACGCGGTCACCGGACACGTCATGCAGTTCATCGAAAACATGCATGTGGGCGTTCTCGGCTCGGCTGGGTTGGCGCTGTTGCTCTATACGTCCGTTTCCCTGGTCCAGAAAATAGAGGAATCGTTCAACTTCATTTGGCATGTCAGCCATTCTCGATCGATTGGCGAACGGTTCAGCCGCTATCTCAGTGTGCTGCTGATCGGGCCGCTTCTGGTGTTCTCCGCAATCGGCATCAGCACGGCGGTCATGAACTCCGACGTCGTTGGCCGGATAACATCGATCGAACCCTTTGGATTGGTGTTCTACGAGCTAAGCAGCGTCGTTCCCTATCTGCTTGTGATCGCCGCCTTTGCCCTGGTTTATTTGTTCATTCCCAACACTCGGGTGCGCTACTTCCCGGCATTGATGGGTGCCGTGGTGGGCGGCATTCTGTGGCAAACGGCCGGATGGGGATTTGCGCAATTCGTCGCTTCGTCGACCCGTTATGCCGCGATTTATTCCAGCTTCGCCGTACTGATCCTGTTCTTGATCTGGCTTTACATGAGCTGGCTCATCCTGCTGTTCGGCGCGAGCGTCGCCTTTTATGTGCAACATCCGGAGTACGTAATTCGGCGTTCCGGAGAGCCGCGGCTTTCCAATCGCATGCGCGAGCGCGTCGCGCTGATTCTCATGAGCCACATCGTGGCACGCTACCGGCGCGCGCAGGCGCCATTGACCGCGCAGGAATTGGCCCGGCCGCTGCGTATTCCGATGCACGCGATCGATCCGGTGCTCGATGCGCTTCAGGAAGGCGGCATGCTGACCCAAAGCAACGATGATCCTCCCGCTTACCTGCCGGCACGTGATTTGAGTGCGGTATCGGTTCTCGAATTGCTGGACGTTGTTCGTCGCGCGGGCGAGGACCGCTATTTGACGCCCGCTGCGTTGCCGGCTTCCGCCGGCGTAGAGCGCGCGCTCGAACAATACCAGCGCAGCCTGAAGGCCTCGCTTTCTACAAGCAGCATCACGACCTTGATTGACGACGAGCCGGAAGGCCCACCACGTCCGTGACTTCCCACGAGGCATGAGTCCGCGCGCGTACTGCTCTTAGCCAATAACATATAAATGGAAGGGGCCGCCATGTCACCCTCCCGCCGCATCATAGGCGTACTCCCCCTTGGGTTGTTTGCCCGCGTTGGCATCGCGGCCAATCTGTCGAGCGCCGATCTGGAATCGGTGGGCTTGTCGTCGTAGCGCCTCGCGAACATCAAAAAGGTATTCCATGCTGCGGATGCGGTCAATCATGTCGGGACCGAATTACATCGACCGCAGAGCTCGCCGCTGACGCAACGGAGTTGTCGTAGCAAACCGTCGCTATTCAGCGACGGGAGTGCGCCTGGTACACCCTCGCTGCGCTGCGACAACGCATTTCGCATGCCGTTCGTCCTCGGATTTTCGCCACTCGGCGGATGCTGCTGGTCCTGCCCCTGGGTAGGGGGTTAAATGAAGCCTCTTGGCTGCGCCGTGCAATGGCGAAAAGGAGGCACATCATGTTCAACCTGGGATCAACGCCGATCGACATCGTGCTGGACGACGCGGTGCTCGATATCAGCGCAACGCAGCAGGTGCGGCTGGAGCAACAGTCGCTCAAGCCGGGCGGGCTGATCGCGGGGGCGTACTACCGCGGCTATCTCGGCGCCACCAGCGCCATCGGCCGCTGGAACGGACAACACTATCGCTTTGTCGTCTGGGTACAGGACAAAGGCACGGCGAAATTGAAGGGTGCGCGGCACGTCCTGGAATCCGGCATCGGCGACGCCTTCGCGCCTTTCGAGCAGGTGCAGGTCGAGAAGGAAAAGCAGATCAACGATTTCGATCTCGCCACGACCCGCTGACCCAAGACGCGCTGCGGTAGACCTCTCTCCGTTAGGAGGCCAAGTCCAGATCTTGAACCACGGAGATCACGGAGGGCACGGAGAAACTCGGAGATGACGGGAGTGTTTCCCTGGATCCTTTGTGCCTGACCCTGAACTTTTTCAATGGCAACCGGGTGTCGCGGGCGGCTGCGGTAACTAGAGAACTATCGTCACCCCGGTTCTGCATCCA
>CAYODB010000242.1:0-5496 GCA_964402495.1 uncultured Bordetella sp. | reverse complement strand
GGCAAACCCTTGGCCGCCTGGGCTGGTTCAATCTCGAGGGAGAGCGTGAAGGGACGCGCATGAGTGCAACCATCAAGGCGACAGCCCGAAATTCGACAAGTCCAGAATTGGACGGTGCCGTGGCGTCTTTCTTCGCTTGGTGGACCGCAAAGACCCGGAAGCAATTCAAAGAACGCGCTAAACGCCAGCCAACATTGGCCCAGTTGAAAGGGGAATATTCGGCCATAGGAATTGAGCAGTTTAGAGCTCCTTGGAAAAGCGTTTCAAAAGTGGTGGTGGAGGCGGTGGATGCGCAACTCCGTAAACCCCGTTCCCAGTGGGATTCTGATGACCATCGATTGGTAGAAACCGTGGTGGGCAGTGTTTTCGATAAGATGCGAGAAGATTTGGAACGTAAGAGAGGGCGACCCGCAAAACCGAAAACTACAAGATCACAGAGACCACTGGGAATAATGGCCCGGGCAATGGGGGAGATTGGGCAGGAACAGGTCGAGAGCCCACGCTCCCTTGAAAGAATACGCAGACAAAGTCTTCTGTTCTTCGCCGCCGGCGCGAAGCTAGGCATGACGATGGGCTCGGGAACTGTTGAGGAGGCGATACGGATAGCGCGGAGCGACAGAGTTAGCCCGAAAACAATGGGACTAGCACGCTCAAACGCAAAGGCCGCGCGAGAATTCATTGAACTTTACAAGCTGGATCGCAGTACGTCTGGTGCGTATGAAGCGTATCTCTCTCGCGAGACGAAGGCCATCGAACGAATCTTGCGGAAGAAACTCGAGGAATAATCGCTAGCTTGTCCCGCCCCCCCCTCTCTCAATCGGGGCCTATTCCGCATTTCAGTGCGTGCGGGAATTACCAAATATTCGTCAGATTTCTGTGCTTCCTCGGAATCCTCTGGTTTACTGAGAACGTGCGTGGACTTGTGCACAAACAGCGAGGAGCGACCCGATGGAAAATCAGACCAAGACACCGTTTTACATTCTTCGCCCAAGGAAGTTCTGGGAGCGACTTGGCTACGGGCGAAGCACTGGATATTCCCGTCAGAATAGGAATCTCCTTCCGCCGTTCCTTGAACTAGGCCCGAAGATGCGAGGTGCGCCGGACTATGAGGCCGACGCGATCAACGCCGCGGTGATCTCAGGTGCGTCTGAAGAAGAAATCATGCAACTTGTGGCGTGCCTGGTCGAAGCGCGCAAGCAGGCTATGAAGTTAGGCTCTGTCGAAAAGATCATGGAACTAGTCGGCTCCCTGGTCGAGAATCGCAAGCGAGCCAGGCAGATCGCCGCATGAGCGCAGTTGCACGCCTGTCTGCCGTCCCAATCGCGAACGACGACATTGTCGTCGACTACAGCGAACAGCATCCGCATGTTCCTGACGCGATATACGAAGCCACCTTCGTTCGACACAACACGGCGCTTGCGTTCGGTAATAGCCCGACGGTCTTTCTGTGGTTCAAACTCGTCACACCCGGGCCGAACTTCGAGACCGAGTTGTTCCGCGCCTACCGGGTCAAGGCCCTGATGGGACGCCCCAGCAAGACGGGCGGGCAATTCAAGCTCAGTCCAAATTCCCTGCTCTTCAAGGACCTCGGCGCGATCGCGGACTACAAGCTGAAGCCGTCCCGCGTGAGCCTGTCCATTCTGCGCAACTGCGTGCTTGAGGTAAGGACGAGAACAGTCCGGAAGGGATGGGACCAAAAGGAACTGCCAGATTGGCTTCAATACTCCGTGATCGACCAGATCATCGGGACAACCACGGGCACAAGAACTTGAACTTCAATCTGAACGTGAACGAGAACGTGCTTCTGAACTCGGGAAGCCGCGCCCATAAAGGCTTTGCGGGGGGTGCGGTGCAAACGGAGGATGGAAATAACAAGGCGGTGGCGCTCCCAAAAGCGCCGACCGCCGTATTGCATTGGGCCATCAGAGGAAACGCCTTGGCCCGATACCTGAGTGAGAGAGTGCGCCCAGGGATTGCCCAACTTGCTGGAAGGCCGGTGAGGCGGTTCCTGGGTTCTGAAAACGCTACCGGCATGGGGTATATGGCGCAAGCATCTGCCAATGCATGAAAATTCGCGCAAGTGCGCAGTAATGTCTGACATGACGCCCGTTGAAACGAGAAACATGACCGCAAGACAGTTGATGGCCGCTGCCGCCGAGGCCACCCTGCGCGGCGACGCTGATGCCGTTGACACGGCACAGGCCGCGCTATCTGCGCTCAAAGATGACCAGGCAAGGAAGCCGCATCGGACGCCGGCAATGGCAATGGTGAAGGCCGGCGTGGTACAGCCAGCGGAGATTCTCCCATGCTGATCATCGGTATCGACCCCGGCATCACCGGCGCGATCGCGGCTCTGGATCACACCGGCTTGCTGTCTGTGGACGACATCCCGACCATGGCTTGTGGTAAAGGCGGGAGCAGGCGCAAGCACCAGGTGAACGCCGCGGGGCTATCTGCGCTGCTCATGGAACGGGTCGATGGCCGCTCTAACGAGGTGTTGGTCGTGCTGGAGCGTGTGAACAGCATGCCCGGCCAGGGCGTTGCAGGCGTGTTCAGCCTCGGTGACACCTTCGGCAGCATCCGCGGCGTGGTGGCTGCCTTGGGCCTTCCGCTCGAACTGGTGACCCCGCAGACCTGGAAGAAACACTTCCGGCTACCCAGCGACAAGGAACTGGCGCGCGCCAAAGCAATCGAGCTCTACCCTGGCGCGCCTTTAGGCCGGGTAAAGGACCATGGGCGAGCGGAGGCAATTTTGATCGCCCGGCACAGGTTGGAAGTGTGCGCATGACCACCGCAAGCAAGCGCCTGAAGGACACCATGAGGAAACGGACCGCTACCGCGGGGCAGCAAAAGGCCGACACATCGAAGACCTCCGCCAAACAGTGCAAGCCCATGACGGCTAAACAAGCAAAGAATAGCAATCGCGGATCGAAACCCGGAGAGCACCGCGGTGGCCGAGGAAAAGGCACGCCCAACAAGGCCACACTGGCGGCGCGCGAAGCCATTGCCAAGTTCGTTAACGACAACGCGCATCGACTGCAGGAGTGGCTGGACAAGATAGCAGCGGATGACCCCGAGCGCGCCTTCACACTGTTTCAAAGCGTCATTGAGTACCACGTACCCAAGTTGGCCCGCAGCGAACTGACCGGCGCCGGCGGTGCCCCGCTTGCTCCCCCGACCATCCATGTCAACTTCCCCAGCACCAGACCTTTGCGTTGATTTACCGCCGAAACTGGCGCCCCTGATGCAGCCGCATCGGTACAAGGTCGCCTTTGGTGGACGTGGTGGTGCGAAGTCATGGGGCTTCGCTCGAGCTCTGCTCATCAAGGCGCTGGAAAACCCGCTCCGCATCCTCTGCGCGCGAGAAATCATGCGGACGATTGGTGATTCAGTTCATCGCCTACTAGTGGATCAGATAAACGCTATGGGCCTCGCGGAGTACTTCACCGTTCAGGAGTCCTCGATTACGAGCGTGTACGGCGCAGAGTTCCTGTTCGCCGGATTGCGCCAGCAGGACGCCCACAAGATCAAAAGTTTCGAGGGTGTCGATGTGGTCTGGGTTGAGGAGGCCCAGGCCGTAACAAAGCGATCCTGGGACATCCTGATCCCGACCATCCGCGCTGAGGGAAGCGAGATCTGGGTGAGCTTCAATCCCGAGCTCGACACGGACGACACCTACCAGCGGTTCGTGGTGAGCCCGCCCGCGGACTCTGTGGTGATGCGGATGACGTGGCGCGACAACCCATGGTTTCCATCCGTGCTCGAAGCCGAACGCCTTGGTCTCCAGAGGCGTGATCCGCAGGAATACGAGCACGTGTGGGAAGGCAAGCCCCGCACCGTTGTAGAAGGCGCAATCTACGCTCGTGAAGTGACCGACATGATCGAGGGGCATCGCGCCAGGCCGCTTCCCTACGATCCGCGGCTCCTGGTTCACACGGTCTGGGACCTCGGCTGGAACGACCAGACCAGCATCATTTTCGTACAGCGCCTGCACTCCGAAATCCGCGTGATCGACTATGAAGAGGAATCGTTCCTGCGGTTCGACGAGTGGGCGAAGAGGGTGAAAGACAAACCCTATGTCTACGGCGCACATTGGCTGCCACATGACGGCAAACATGCAACCCAGGCGGCGAACGGGGTGAGTGCGCAAAGCCTGTTGAGGCCGCTTCTGAGAATGACGCCCAAAATCATCCCGAGGCCAGAGAATAAGGAAGTGCCCATACGCGCGGCCAGAATGATGTTCCCGCGCACCTACGTTGACGAAACGAAGTGCGCGCGTCTGCTGGACTGCCTGAAACGCTACCGCCGGGCTGTACCGCTGACGACCGGCGAGCCAGGCAATCCGGTTCATGACGAATACAGCCACGGTGCGGATGCCTTCGGCGGACTGGCGATGATTGTGGACAAGCTAACGAACAACGAGGAAAAACCTATGCCGAGAACTGAGCCTTGGAAACCGTTCGACCCAATGATGAACTATTGACCCATGAAAAAACGCGGCAGATCGGCGGACCCCAGCGTAACTTCTGAAATGCACGAGGCGCGCGGGAAATTGTTAACACGCGCGATCGACGTTATCTATGCCATGCCACCTCCTGAGCCAATGGAGTTGCTGATGCAGGGCATCGGCCTGAAGTCTTACCTGCTCGCTAAAGCGACAGCGACAATTATCCGCGACAGCTACGAAGAACTTAAGGTCGAAGTACCGGCGGAGGCCATCGTGCCAACGGCCATGGAGACTCTGGATGTAATGATCAATTTCGCTGTCCATCGCGCAATGTTCGAGGTGGACGACGCGTTGATCGCGGACGCAAGACAACGGCTGCTAATGCACCTTGCGCATTGATGCTGAACTCAATGGACATCCGGGAGCGGGCGATGAGAGCGACTACGCCACTTTGGCAGGAAGAGACGATACTCTCCGGGCGCGACGCAGCCAGCGTTGGTATATGGACGCGATCGAACTCATCTTCGCCGACGCCAATCACCCTGGCGTGGTGAAGCAATACGCTCCGATGGACTACCCGATACCGAGTTCACCGACGATGAGTTGGTGCAGCAGGGGTACAATGACCTCAACAACATTGAGATTGACGCCGAGCAGAATGAACTTTCCGCTGCTGAAGCCAGGCTGGGCGCGGATGTCGTTGAACGGCTGAAAGAGACCGCGGCAGTGCAGTCTGAAGGCATGGGTGATGCCGTTTACAGCCAGATACTGAGAGAGGCGATCAATGCAGAAATTCAACAAATTGAGTCCGGAAAGCAAGGCCAAGGTTCGGAGGGTGACGGTAAATCTACTGACCCTCGCAGCCCTGAAGACGGGGATGACGCGGGAGCAGGCGCTGGCCAAGGCCAAGGAACGGGCCGCGAACCCGGCAAAGACGCCGAAGTAGCGCCAGCACCACCCGCCGACGCCCCAAAGATCGGCGGATACCCGGTTGCCGGTCTGGGCGACAAGGCCCTTGCTGTAGCCGCAAAGGCCGGGAATGAAGAGGT
>CAYODB010000241.1:4609-5572 GCA_964402495.1 uncultured Bordetella sp. | reverse complement strand
CGGGACATTCGCCAGGAAACTGGAGCGGATCCGGGCAACGCGCCTCATTGCGCATGGGACCCACAATTCCGAGGGACTGATGGAGAGTTTTTTCACTTTCGCCTGCATACCCGAAGGCGACGTGCACAGGCAGGCCTACTTCGCGCAACTGCTGGTGCCGTTCCTGCACGCGGCGTGGGTACGCACCCGCATGAATGTGCGCGCCAAGGGAAATGACGCTCCAAAATCCGTGAAAAGAAGCGCAATCACGACGAGGGAACAGGAAATTCTGCGGTGGATTTATCTCGGCAAGAGTAATTTTGAAATCGGCACCATCCTCAACATCAGTCCGCTGACCGTCAAGAACCACGTCCAGAAAATATTGCGCAAACTGAATGTGGTCAACCGCGCCCAGGCAGTGGGCAAGGCTCTCGACCTGCGACTGCTGAGCCCATGAGGACTGCTGAGCCATGAGGAATGCTGAGCCCTTGAGACCGGAAGCAGCCGTGCGCGCACGCGTTTACCACCGGTCTGGAACTTTCGCAGGAGCAAGCATGAATCTGCTGCTGAAGCTTCTGGCAACGGTCGCCGCGGCAGGCGTCATGGGAATCGCCGGGGCCGAAACGCGCGAGCCGGGCGAAACTATGGACACCCTCGCGCCAACCGCCACAGATCTCCACTTCGCCTCCTCCATTCTGGGTTCCTATCCGTTCGCGGAAATTGCCGATCTGCCGGCGGGAGCGGAACGCCTCCTGCTGGAAGGCGATAGTGTGGGCGGCGCGCTTGCGGGGGCATGGCTCGAAGTTTCCAGTGTCGACTTGCCGGCGCCAGCGTCGCTCGCGGGGGCGAACACCGGCGGCTCTTTTGTGAGCGTGGTTTCAAATCGGAACGACGCCTTCGACGATCCGTCCGCAGGCGAGGTTCCAGCCGCCTATCCCTCCGGACCGGGGACGGCCGGCTGGAACTCCGGCGCGGTGTTCCCGT
>CAYODB010000241.1:471-4599 GCA_964402495.1 uncultured Bordetella sp. | reverse complement strand
GCTTTGCGGGCTGGCGGCTGCGGCGTTCATGGCGCGGCGCAAGCGTGGGCCGTTCGCGGACTGAGGCCGGCTCGATTCGCATGCGCCGCGAAATCCGGAACCGATTCCGGAGGGCGGATGAAGCGGTTGTGCATGGTCCGTTCGGACCATGTACGAAGGTCACCGATAAACATCGCGTATCTCATAGTGAGTCTCGAGCGAGGCACGGCGGCCACTCGAACCCGTAGATGCAGATTCAACGACCGCCCGAACCCCAAGACATGCATGCATGACAGTGAAGTCGCCAGCCATGATCAGGAAAATACTTCTCGTTTCAATATGGACCGCCGCGGTGGTGGTTCTGTGTTCCTGCGGAAAGCCCGATGTACGCAAGACGTCCGGATCGCTCGCCGTTCCAGCCGGCGGGGGGGCCTTGAGGCATCAGGTCGATGGCGTTAACGCGCGCACCGGCAGTACTGACGCGAAACAGTTGACGGCAAAACAGGCGACGGCGAAACAGGCCGCTTTGCCTGGTGTACCGGTACGGGAACGGGGGGTCGATCAGGAACTCCTCGAGCAGGCGGCACTTGAGGTCGAGCTGGATCGTGATTCGCAGGTCGCGCAGGCGATCGAGCGCGCGAGGCGGCAGATCCTGGCGCAAGCCTATATCGAAAGAGCCATGATCTCCGCGCCACCAGCGAGCCCGCAGGAAATCAGGAAATTCTACGCGGAGAATCCGGCGTTATTCGAGCAGCGGCGCAGTTATCGCATCGTCGAGCTGATGGTGGCCATGCCGAAAGGGCAGTTTGGCACCCTGCAGGATGTGGTGGCGGGGGCAAAGAATCTCGCCAGCGTCGCGCGCTGGCTCGAATCCCGCAAGCTGTCTTTCGAAACTGCGACACGGAGCTTAGATGCGGAACACATCCCGGCGAATACCCTGCGCCGGCTTTTTGAAATGCGCGACGGGCAGATCGCCGTATTGAAAACCTCTTACGGTGCTTCCGTGTTACGGCTCGAAGAGTCCGTGGAAGCTCCGTTGAGCGAGAAGCAGGCGGCGCCCGCAATCGCACGCTATCTGCATAACCGCAAGCGGATCGAACTCGCGCAAGCGGAAGTCGCGAAGCTGCGCGAAAGGGCGAAGATCGAGAACAACGGTATCAAGCGTGTTCGCAAGGCGACCGTAGCGCATAACACCGCAGCGCATAACACCGCAGCGCAAACCGGCGGGCCGCCACGGCCACCGGCAGCAAGACCACTGATGGTACGCAACACAACCGATCTCCTCGGGCTGAAGTAGGCCGGGATGGAAGGAACCAGACATGACCAAGTTACAAGTTCACAGACCTGACACAGCAATGCGGACTCCCATGTTGGCCGCTTTGACGACGGCATCGCGATGGCTCGCCATGCTGGCCGCCATCGCACTGTTTTTTCCCGCGATTCACGCCGCTGCCGCTTCGCGCGAGACCCTCGGAGCGGGTGACACCATACGCGTGACGGTATTCCAGAATCCGGACCTGACCGTCGAAGTGCGCATCTCGGAGCGGGGAACCATCGTATTTCCGCTGATCGGGGAGATCGTTCTCGGCGGACAGACTCCGGCAGGGGCAGGCAGCCGGATCGCAGCGCAACTGAAACAAGAGCGCGTGATGAAGGATCCCCAGGTCAGCGTTTCCGTGGTCCAGGTGCGCAGCCGGCAGGTATCGGTGCTCGGCAATGTCGTGCGCCCCGGGCGCTATGCTCTGGACGATACCAACCTGACGCTCACCGATATCCTGGCCCTCGCCGGCGGCATCAGCCCGGGCGGTGCCGATACCGTCACCGTGGTGAATAGCGGTAACGGCACGGAGAAAAAGCGGGAGATCAACGTACCGGAGATGATCGCAAGGGGCGACATGTCCGCCAACTTCGAGATCCAGAACGGAGACACCATTTTCGTCCAGCGCGCACCTGTTTTCTATATATATGGAGAAGTCCAGCGCGCGGGCGCCTACCGGCTGGAGCCCGACATGGTGGTCATGCATGCGCTGTCCCTGGGCGGCGGGATGACACCGCGCGGCAGCGATCGCGGACTCTTGATCCACCGCCGGATGCCCAACGGGGCGGTGCGCAAGATTGAAGCGAAGCTGTTTGAATCGGTACGGCCCGACGATGTTATTTATGTGAAAGAAAGCCTGTTCTGAAGATGCCCCGCATGCCACAGCCACCAAAGGAAATCCGGTAATCACATGAACCTCTACCAGTTTCTCTCGGCGTTGCGCGCGCGTGCCAGCCTGTTTGCCTTCCTGCTGCTGGTCACCGTCCTGGTCGCCACGCTGGTCAGCTTGCTGCTGCCCAAGATCTATACCGCGACGGTGTCGCTGTTGCTGGATGCCAAGGAAGAACAATCCTTGAGCACGGCCCTGCGCCCACTCGTGTCTTCACAGGAAAGGGCCAGCTACCTGCAGACGCAACTGGACATCATCACCAGCGAGAAGGTGGCGCGCAAGGTGGTGGACGACCTTAAGCTGGCGCAGCGTGCGGTCTCCGCGAACGCGCTGAAGGACGTTGCGAAGCATGGCGGGTCAATCGAAGACAAACTGGTCGAGGTCCTGCTGCAGGATCTCAAAGTCGACACTTCCCAGAGCAGCGTCATCCGGCTCAGCGTTTCATCCCGGGAGGCGCGTTACTCGGCGGAGGTCGCCAATGCCTTTGCCAAGGCCTACATCGATACGATGCTCGAATTGCGCGTGGAGCCTGCGCAGAAGGCGGCGGCCTGGTTCGACGAACAGTTGAAGAGCCTGCGGGCCAACCTGGAAGACGCCCAGGCGAAGCTGACCGACTATCACCAGCGGCGGGGGATCGTTGCCGCGGATGAACGCCTCGATGTCGAGAACACCCGCCTGGCCGGCCTGTCGGACCAGGTGGTGAGAGCGCAGGAACAGACCTTCGAGTGGAAAAGCCGGGAGGACCAGGCGCGCGAATCCCTCGGCCAGGGCGGGTCGCCGGCCAATCTGCCGGAGGTCATGGACAACCCGTTCATCCAGAGGCTCAAGGAGGATGTGCTGCACGGGGAAACGAAACTGCGGGAACTGAGCACGCATTACGGACCCAACTATCCGCAATACCAGCGTCAGGTCGAGGAGAACGAGAGCCTGCGCGAGAAACTCGACGCCGAGATGAAGACATTCGTGGCGGGAATCCAAAGCTCGGCGCGCCAGAGCCGGCAGCGGGAAGCGGGGTCCCGCAGGGCAATGGCGGCGCAGAGCGCGCGCGTCCTCGGGTTGAAGGAAAATCGCAATGAGCTCACGGTGCTCAGGCGCAACGTGGAGTCCGCCGAGCGGGCCTACGATACGGCGATGCAGCGCTCCGTCGTCAGCCTGGTCGACAGCCGCGCCAACCAGACCAACGTCATGATACTCAACCCGGCAGGCGTGCCGCGCAAGCACTCCAGCCCGAAGATCCCGCTCAATATCGCGCTGTCAGTGGTCGTCGGAACGATCCTTGGAATCGTGATGGTGATGCTGCTGGAAGCGCTCGACCGCCGGGTGCGTTCACGCAGCGACCTGGAACTCGATGTGCCGCTGCTTGCCGTGCTCAACCAGCCCCGGCCCGCGGGACGACGTCCCGGTTTGCCGGACCGTAGCAGGCGCGCTTTACCGAATCCAGGCTGAGGAGCAACCATGAATACCCAGGAAAACGTTCTGTCGATTGAAGGTTCGAGCCGGGTCATCGGGCGAGGCGACCGCCGCATCGGCAGCATCCTCGCGGAGGAGGGAAAGCTCGACAGCGCCGACATTGAACGGGTAATGGCTTTGCAGCACCTGGAAGGATTGAGATTCGGGGATGCTGCGCTGCGCCTGGGCATGATCAATGTGGTTGATCTGCACAGTGCGATCGCCAGGCAGTACAACCTTCCGCATCTGTTGCCCGGCAACGACAGCATCAGTGATGAACTCATCGTCGCCCAGGACCCCTTCAATCCGCGCGCCGAAGAGTTGCGCGGGCTTCGCACCCAGTTGCTGATCCGCTGGTCCAATGCCGGGATCAAGCAGCGGGTGCTGGCAATCGTCAGCCCCGGTTCCGGAGAAGGGCGCAGTTATATTGCCGCCAATCTGGCCGTGGCTTTCTCCCAGCTTGGCGAACGCACACTCCTGATCGACGCCGACC
>CAYODB010000241.1:0-461 GCA_964402495.1 uncultured Bordetella sp. | reverse complement strand
CCGACCGGGTCGGCCTTTCAGCGGTTCTCTCCGGTCGCGCGGGCCGCAGCGCCGTGGCGCCGGTTCCGGAGTTCGGCTCGCTATCGCTGCTGCCCGCTGGCGCGAGGCCGCCCAACCCGCAGGAATTGCTGGCCGGCCTTGGACTCGGCGTGCTGCTGCACGAGTTGCGGGCCGACTTCGACGTGATCCTCCTCGACACGGCGCCGGCGAAGGCTTACGCCGACGCGCAGGCAGTGGTGTTCCGGGCGGGCAGCGCATTGGTGGTTGCCCGCAAAGACGCCACCCGGCTCTCGGATACCAAGGCGGTCATCCGGGAACTGAGCGATATGGGCGGTCGGGTCGTCGGCACCGTGTTCAACGCGTTTTGAGCGATACCGGGCTGCGGGCGATTTTCGTCACCGGCTCCCTCGCCCACGGCGGTGCCGAACGGCAATCGATCACGCTCATGAACCGTCTGGCGG
>CAYODB010000240.1:1598-5614 GCA_964402495.1 uncultured Bordetella sp. | reverse complement strand
ATCTGGTACCTGCCCGCCATCCGGCGTTATGGCGTAAGCCTTCGGCATTGAATTGCTCGTGGACATGTGCGGTCTTTTGCCAGGTAAGGGCAGGGTCATGGAGGCGGATCGCGCGGGAACTAATCGGGGGGAATCGAGGACCAGGAACTCGATCACATAAGGGATCACGGTGCCCCCATGCTGCGAGTATATCGGACGTTGGTCGTGCCGGTATGTACGGTGGGCCTCATAAGCCCCGGGCAGCCCCGCAGGGAGAAGGAATCCGGTGCCTTCCCCGGCAACGGGTTATGGGGTGGCGGGGGTTCAGGCCCGCTGGATCGGCAAACTCACCGTGACCGTGGTGCCGCCGCTTTGCGCGCTGGCAAGGTCGCAAAATCCCTTGTGGATTCTGGCGCGCGCCTGCATGCCGGCAATGCCGCCCCGGATCGGGCGCGAGGCGTCCGCGCCAAGACCGAAGCTGCCGAGACCGATGCCGTTGTCGCGGATCACCAGGGTGACTTCGCGCCAGGTGATGCTGAGCGCGATCGTGACCCGGCTCGCCCTCGCATGGCGCGCGATGTTGCTCAGGGCCTCGCTGTAGATGTCGAAGATCGTGTCGGCGCAATTCGCGGGCAGCTCGATGCCGGCCATGGCCGTCATGGTCAGCTCGCAGGGAATCCCGGTGCATTTCTGGAACTGGCGTACGTGCCATTCGATGGTCGCCGCCAGGCCCAGCGATTCAAGCAGGATCGATCCGATCTCGGCCGAGACCTGGCGGTCCCATCCGCTGCTCCGCTGCGGGGCGCCGCCCGCCGGCAGGGCTGTCTCGGTCTCACGCGACGGCTTGCCGGCGTCGGCTTCGATCGCCGAGCGCAACTGCAGGGTAATCGAGCTCAAGGTATTTTCGAGCTGGTCGTACGTCGCACGCGCGGGATGGTGGTGCATGGTGCCTCTCGACGGTTCACTCTACGGCATGAATTGTCCGCCCGGAACCCGGCATGTTCCGTACGCTGCCGAACATAGGGCGCGTCCGCCCGGTGAAAACCCGGTGGTCAGGCCTGCAGCACCGTATGCACGGTATCGAGGAGCTGGTCCACGTTGAAGGGTTTGCGCAGCGTCGCGTCGACCCCGATGATCTCCGCGGCGGTAAGATAGTCCAGCTTGCGTCCGGAGCCGCCGCCGGCCGACATGACGATAATCCGGGTTTGCGGAAAGCGGGTCTTGCAGTCACGCAGCGTCTCGATCCCATCCCGTCCCGGCATGAAGATGTCAGTGATGAGCAGGGCGGCCTGGCGCTGCGACAGCAGCTCAAGAGCCTGCTCACCTTCCGCTGCAGTCCGTACCACGTAACCCGCCGGTTCAAGCGCCGCCCGCATGAAGCAGAGGATGTCCTGGTTGTCGTCGACGACCAGGATCTGCTCCGCTGCCTCCGGTCCCGGAGCTTTCGCGCGGTGCAGCGGGTCGTCCTGTTCCGGACCGTGCGCCCGTTCCGCCGGCGTGTGCACCCTGTTATGCATGGGCTTCGGAAACCGTCTTCGCGGAGTGATCGGCATCCGGACGGGGGTGCAGGGCCGCATTCACCGCCGCGACAAGGCTCGCTTCGTCGCAGGGCTTGCTGAGATGGCCATCGAACCCGGCCTCCCGCGTTCTCTCCCGGTCGGCGCTGCTGGCCAGCGCCGTGAGGGCGAGCACGGGCGGCTGCGCCGGCAGGACCTCCCGACGCAATTCGCGGATGAACTCGTATCCATCCATGCGCGGCATCCGCAGGTCGCAGAACACAATGTCGGGGCTGGCCTTGCGAACCACGGCCAGGCCCTCGCTGCCATCCGCCGCGACAGCGACCGTCGCCCCGAGATGCTGGAGCAGCGCCTGCATGGTGTCGCGGGCATCCTCCATGTCGTCCACCAGCAGGATGGAAAGTCCGTCAAGCGCCGCCGGTGCCCGCTGTAAGGTGCGTGTCACCCGTTCCTGGATGCCCGTCTCGCGAACGATTGGAAACCGAACTGTGACTTCCGTTCCGCTGCCGCTGCTCGCCACGGCCACCGTTCCCTTCTGCAGTTCGGTGAGCCTCTTCACCAGGGCAAGGCCGATTCCCAAGCCCTGGTAGCCGCGCTGCGTGCCGCTTTCCTGCTGCCGGAACATATCGAATACGAACGGCAGGAAGGCGGGCGCAATGCCCACGCCCGTATCCGTCACGACGGCCTTGGCATTACCGGCTTCCGTTGTGACCACGACGCGAATTTCGCCGCCGGCGGCGGTGAACTTCACTGCATTCGAAATGATGTTGCTGAAGATCTGCTGCAGCCGGGCGCTGTCGGCGTCGATGAATAACGGCTCGCGGGAGTCGATGAACTCGAGGCGAAGGCCCTTGCGTTCGATGTCCGGGCCGCTGGATTCGAGGACCGCACGCATGCAGGCCCCCAGATCGAGAATCACCGGAGTGAGTTTGATCATGCCGCGCTCGGACAGGTTCATGTCCAGCAGGTCGTCGACCATCCGAGCCTGCAGCAGGACATTGCGCTCGATCGCCTCCGCTGCGCGGTGGACCAGTTCCGGGCTCTGGTCCTTCTTCAGCATGCCGGCCCAGCCGAGGATCGGCGCCAGCGGCGAACGCAATTCGTGGGAAACGACCGCCAGGAATTCGTCCCTGGCCGCCGCCACCGCCTCCAGCTTTACCACCATGTCCTCGTACTGCCGGGTGCGGTAGTTCTCGCGCAGCAGCGCATCACCCAGGACCTGCAGCAACTCGCCGTGCAGGAGCAGGCGCCGTTCCGGAACCGGCGCCTGCCCCCGCAGGATGTTCCAGAGCGGTTCGAACGGGACGGCTGCGGATGTGGCCCAGCGTTGAACTTCGGCAACCTGCGAGAAACCGGCGACCGCGTACCCGGCTATTGCAGCGCCCACCACCGCGCCTTCGAGCACCAGCGACGTGCCGACGACCGTCAGTCCATGCGTTTCGGCGACGGCAACTGCCGGCCGCTCACTGGTTTGGAGCAGGCAGCGGCGCGCGCATTCGGTGAACAGGCCCGGTTCGAATCCGTACTTGCGCAATAACTTCACCAGCGGGGTGGAATAGACCGCCCCTTCCGATTTGCCGTCGGCATCGAACAGCTCTACCGTGAGTCCGGTCACTTCGGCGAATTTGTGCAGGGCCGGCTCCCAGAGGTCCGAATTGAACAGGTTGTCCCCCACGCGGCCTCCTATTATTTCTCTTGCTGCTGCGTTGACGGTTGCGGCAACCGGCGCTCGGGCGAACGCGAGATCAGGCCGTGATAGCTGGAGAAGTCCGTCTTGAGCGCCGCAGAGGGCGGTTGCCGCGGCAGCACGCGCATGCCGGCGCCATTTACCACCTCGCACTCGTGCGTGGCGTGGTTGACCGGATTCGATCGCATTTTGCCGATCGTGATCCCGCGCCGGAAGGTGTCTCCCAGTTCGATGAAGTTCATGAGGATGATGTTGTCGACCAGGGAGCTCATGTGGAATACGCCCATCATCGAGGACATGCCCAGCATCTCCGGGTTCTCCAGGTTGTATACGGCCGCGATCTGGTGCTCTTTCATGAGCGCGACCAGCGCATGGAAGAAATCCCGGAACAGGCGGCCGTGCGAGCCGAGAGCCACTCCGTAAGTGGACAGGCTGTCGATCAGGACCCGCCTGGGCCCGAACTGCTCCACCATTTTTTCGACCCTGTAAAAATGGTGGTCGATGTCGATTTCTTGCGGCGAGTTGTACTCCATGACGATGTCGCCGCTGTCGATCGCCGGCTGCAGGTCGATGCCGATGCTCGCCGCATTGCGCAACAACTGGGGCACCTGCTCGTCCAGCGACAGCAGCACGCTGCGCTCGCCGAGCCGCGCCCCCTCGGCGATGAATTGCAGCCCCATGACGGTTTTGCCGACGCCCGATATCCCGGCCATCACGGTTGTGCTGCCGAGGAAATAGCCGCCGTTGACCAGCACGTCGAGTCCGGGAATCCCGCTCGTGACCCGTGTCGTCGGATCGAATGCAGCGGCCTGCTCGCGGCTCGGCTAGCGCGG
>CAYODB010000240.1:0-1588 GCA_964402495.1 uncultured Bordetella sp. | reverse complement strand
CAAAGGAGATGTGGCTGAGGGTGGGGCCGTTGGCCTCGATGCCCTTGCCATCCACGATCCGGAAGGAATGGCGCCCCATCTGGGAGTCATGCCCGCGCGACTTGACGATCTCGACCGAACGGGCCGAGGCGCGCAGCAGGTCCTCCTTCCTGAGCCGGATGACCGTATCGGCGATCGATTCCTCGGCCAGCGAGGGAAAATCCGCGATGTGCAGTTCGGTGGCCTCGAGGGCGAAGATGGCGGTCAGGTTCTCCCGCTGCAGGCCCTGGATCAGGATGAGAAAGATCTCGCGGGCATCGCGCGGCGATGCCTGCGGCAGCATGGCCGCGGCGCCGTCGATGAAAATCCGCCGGGCGCCGATTTTCGCCGCTTCCTCGAGCAGCAGGCTATCCGTCTGTTGCAATTCCTGGCGGAAGACCTCTCGCGTGGTGTAAATGATCTTCAGCTTCCCGCTGCTTTCCAGCGCGGCGAGGTCCCAGCCGAAGCTGAGCGCATCGCGCGTCAGCTTTTCCGGTGACTCCTCGAATGTCACGATGAGGCCGGACTCGCCGAATTCGGTGATGCCGCGATAGACGAATTCCACGCCCATCGTCGTCTTGCCGGTGCCGATCGAGCCTTCGAGGAGGATGACATTGCCGCGCGGAATGCCACCGGAAAGAATCGCGTCGAGCCCCTCGATGCCGGCCTTGATGCGGGGCGATTCACGGGCGTCCATTGTCGGTCTCCCTCCGGTCCTGCGTCTGCCTGGTCCTGCGGCTGCGCTGGCAGGCGTCTGCATGGTAGTGGCGCTGCGCTGTCATGCGGAGGCGCTTTGGCCTGGTGACGCGCGGCGTGCGAGGCTGGCAACGTGCCCACCGCCGGACCTGGATTTGAGCAGGCGCATCATGTTCTGGCGACCTGACGGCGTCGCGGCGATCCGCAGCAGCGACCGCAGCGCAGCGCCTTCAAGGCTGCCTGCCTCCAGGGCGTACAGGCAGACTGCGCCGGTCCGGCCCCGGGATCGCTTGAGGACGCCGGCATCGACAAGCTCTTCGAGCGATGCGGCGGCCTGCTGAAAGTCGTATCCAAGACGGGCAAAGATCTGCTCGGCGGCCAGCAGTGCGCAGGAATGCCGGACAAAGAACAACAGCAGGTCGAGGTCGCAGGCGCGACGGATGCATCGAACCTCATCGAGCAGCGGTCGCAGGTCTTGTGTGTCGATGGGGAGCCTCTGCTCGTAAAAGGGTTAACGGACGATTGCCCCGGTGCCGCGGGCGTTGACGCAAGGCAGGCCTGAACGCGGCCGGCATGAAGAGATCATCGGGGATTCAATCCGATGCCGGCTCAAATTCGATCGGCCCTGCTCATCGACGGGTGAAGTGTGGGCCGACGGGACTAGGGTCTCTGTGCGTTATCGTACATACCGTGCATTCCTTTCCACCTAGCCTTGCGTTCGCTGCGGGGCTTGCAGAGCGGTCGTAGCGCTTCCTTAACCTTCTGGACCTGGATCGTCAATTCATCGTGCTCGAACCACACTCGCTGGATCAAAACTATCTCCTCGCCGCGCTGCCGGCATCGGAGTACGAGCGTCTGCTGCCGCATCTGGAGC
>CAYODB010000239.1:0-5615 GCA_964402495.1 uncultured Bordetella sp. | reverse complement strand
GAGCTTCTGGCGTACCGATTTCTTGCGCACTTCCTGTCCCGGCATGATGAAGGTACGGCCGATATAGCGGTTCTTGATGAAACCTTCGCGATACGGCTTTCCCAGCTTTTCCGCGAGCTCCATGGCCGAAGGCCGGCTCGAGTCGGGAATCGGAATCACCACGTCGATTTCCAGGTCGCGGTATTCACGCTTGATCTTTTCGGCGAGGCTGGCGCCCATGCGCATGCGCGTCTCGTATACGGAGATGCCGTCGATCACGGAGTCCGGCCGCGCAAGGTAGACGAACTCGAAAATGCAGGGATTGAGCTGCGGATTCATGGCGCACTGCCTGCTGTAGAAGCTGCCTTCGAAGTCGATGAATATCGCTTCGCCGGGCGCCACGTCGCGCACCAGTTCGAATCCCAGGGTATCGAGGGTCACGCTCTCGGAGGCAACCAGGTATTCCGGGCCCTGCTCCGTCTGGGCCATGCCAACCACCAGGGGCCGGATGCCGAACGGATCACGGAACGCCAGCAAGCCGTAACCGGCGATCATCGCCACCACCGCATAGGCGCCGCGGCAACGGCGATGCACACCTGACACCGCCTGGAAAATCGTGGGCGGGTCGAGCTGGTAGCCGTTGGCCGCCTCCTGCAGTTCGTGCGCGAGCACGTTGAGCAGGACTTCCGAATCGGAATTGGTGTTCACGTGACGCAAGTCCTGACGGAACATCTCGCGCTTCAACTGCTCGGAATTGGTGAGGTTGCCGTTGTGGCCGAGGACAATGCCAAACGGCGAGTTGACGTAGAGCGGCTGGGCTTCGGCGAAGGAGGTGGCGGATCCGGCGGTGGGGTAGCGGCAGTGGGCTATGCCCATGTTGCCGCCGAGCTGGCGCATGTCGCGGGTGCGGAACACGTCGCGCACCAGGCCGCCACCTTTGTGCATGTGGAACTTACTGCCATCGGCTGTGACGATGCCTGCCGCGTCCTGGCCCCTGTGCTGCAGCACCAGCAGTCCGTCGTAAAGCAGCTGGTTGACCGGAGTTTTGGCGACAACGCCGAGGATTCCACACATGTCTCAGGCCTCCATGCCCAGAATGACCGGGTCGGTCACATCGGGGGCTCTGCAGTCGCAAGTATAGTCGAAAGCAGTCATTCGAAACTCACCCGTCGGCCCACTTCCACCGGGAACCAGGGCCTCACCCAGAGCGCCACCGCTTCCAGGGGCCGCGACAACAGTGCACCCCGCCAGTACGGTTCGCGCGGCGCCGTGGTCATGCCACCGACCAGAACCAGAATGACGACAATGACCACTCCACGCACCAGTCCGAAGAACGCGCCAAGCGTGCGGTCCGAAGTCTTCAAGCCGGCAACCTTTACCAGATGCACCATGAGCAGCGTGATCAGACTGAACACCAGCAGGCCCAGAACCATCAGGCCCACGAACCCGATCACCAGCCGCAACCCCGGATTCGAGATCGAAGCCGGAAGCCAGCCGGCCACGATTCCGGCAAATTCCTTGGAGATCCAGAAGGCGCCCAGCCACGAAACCAGCGAAAACACCTCACGGACCATCCCCCGCCACGCTGCCAGGCCCACCGAAGCAGCCAGGACTGCAATAACGGCGAGATCGAACAGGGTCATCGACCCGCGATCGACCGGAAGGTACTACGACAGTTGGCGGCGGCGGTCCGGATTTTCAAGTTCAATCGCCCCCGGCGGCTTTGCTTCAATCGCCCTGTCGGACAACCGTGGCGTCGCCGATGATCAGCTTGCGCGCCTTGAGCTGGTCACGCGCCTTGTCGGCGGCCTCGCGCGATGCGTAAGGCCCCACGCGCACCCGGGTGCGGTCGCCGCCAGGACTCTTTATCAGCTCGGTATAGGCTTTGAACTTGTTCTCCTGCAGTTTCTTCTGCAAAGCCTTGGCGTTGGAGGCGTTGGAGAACGCCCCCAGTTGCACTACGTAGCCATCCCCTGAAGGGGAGGTAACCGGATGGGGCGTGTTTCTGGGGGCGGGCTTCGGGTCGGCCTCCGCCCTGGACGGCTTGATTTGCGTTGACTGCGGTTCGGCTTTCGGTGCGGAAGCCGCGGGCGCTCCCGGCTGGACCGATTCCGCGGGTTTCGCCGCGGAGGATTCGGAAGGCGGCGGCAGAGCGTTCGGCATCCCGGCAATCGGCGCCGGGGACGCGGGCGCCGATGCGGGAGTTTCGGGAGCCGGGATCGGCGGGATGGTGATCGCGATATCCTGGTTCAGCGGTTGCGGCTCGCTGTCGAGGAACATTGGCAGGAACACCACGACCAGCAGGACCAGGGCAATCGCCCCCACCAGTCGCCGGCGCGCACGCTTCCTGAGTTGCAGTTCTTCGTCGCTGATCGCTTTCGCCATTATTTTATTTTGTGAAGCCGTGGATTTTGTGGAGCCGTGGCCGGCCTCAACCTCGAGCCTGCAGCACCGCGCCCACTGTGTAAAAGGAGCCGAACACCAAAATTTTATCATTTTGTCCGGCCGACCTGATGGCTTGCCGGTACGCCTGCTCTGGCGTGTCGAACTTCGTGACCGGCGCGCCCACTCCCGCCGACTCAAGCGCATGCGCAATCCGGCCAGCGTCCGCTCCCCTGGGAGTATCCAGCCCGGCGATCAGCCATTCGTCGATCTGCCCCTGGACCGCTGCCACGACTCCTTCGATATCCTTGTCCTTGAGCATGGCAAAGACCGCAAGGGTGCGCCCCCCTTTGGGCAGGACGCTCAGGCTCGCCGCGAGGCCCCGTGCCGCGTGGGGGTTGTGGCCGACATCGAGGATGGTGAGCGGCCGTCCCGGCAGAACCTGGAAACGGCCGGGCAGATCGACTTCCAGCAAGCCGCGGCGAATCGCCCCCATGTCGACCGGGAGCACGTCCTTGAGCTGTTCGAGCGCCTCCAGCGCGGTGGCCGCGTTGCCCGGCTGACAAGCCCCCCGCAGGGCGGGATGCGGCAGCGACGATCTTTTCCCCGTATGCGACCAGAATCGCCATTGGCCGGCCTCTGCATTGAATCCGTAATCGCGCCCGAGCAGATGCAGCGGCGCGCCGATGGATTGCGCGTATTCGACCAGTGTGGGAGGCGGGTCCTCATCGCCGCAGATTGCCGGCGTGCCTGGACGGAAAATGCCTGCCTTCTCGAAGCCGATGCTGTTGCGGTCGTTCCCCAGATATTCCATGTGATCGAGGTCCACGCTGGTGACGACGGCACAGGCGGAGTCGAATGCGTTGACTGCGTCGAGGCGGCCACCGAGCCCCACCTCCAGAATCGCCACATCCACGTTCTCGCGCGCGAAGATGTCGACGGCCGCAAGCGTACCGAACTCGAAATAGGTCAGCAGGACCTCGCCGCGTGTGGCGTCGATACGCCGGAACGATTGCACCAGGGCGTCATCGGCCACCTCGTGGCGAGCGACACGAACCCGTTCGTTGTAGCGCAGCAGGTGCGGAGAGGTGTAGAGCCCGACTTTATAGCCGGCGCACGCATAGATGCTTTCGAGCATCGCGCATACCGAACCTTTGCCGTTGGTGCCGGCGACGGCGATGACCGGACATTGCAGCTTCAGCCCGAGTTTGTCACGCACCTCCGCGACCCGCTCCAGGCCCATGGCAATGGCGGAAGGATGAATGCGTTCGAGACGACCGAGCCAGTCGTTCAACGACTGCGGCTCGACGGCGCGGTCAACGGACAAGGGTATCTATCTCAATCAACTCTAACCGCAGAGGCGCGGAGGCGCAGAGGATACGCGGAGAAAAAACTGATACTCGGGAAAATGGTAATCGTGACATTCAACAACATTGGCTCTTGTTCCAGCTTTCGTATTTCTCCGCGCGATTTTCTCTGCGCCTCCGCGGTTCAGGTCGCGGAAAAACCTCAGGCGGCGGGAGCCCGCATCAGCAGGGTGATGAGACCAGCCAGCTTGTCGCGCATCTGCCGGCGGTCGACAATCATGTCGATAGCGCCCTTCTGCAGCAGGAACTCGGAGCGCTGAAAACCCTCGGGCAGCGTCTCGCGCACGGTCTGTTCGATCACCCGCGGGCCCGCGAACCCGATCAATGCGCCGGGCTCCGCGATCACGACATCGCCAAGGAACGCGAAACTCGCCGACACGCCGCCCATCGTGGGATCGGTCAGTACGGAAATGAAGGGCAGGCGTGCGCGTGAAAGCTGGGTCAACGCCGCAGTGGTCTTGGACATCTGCATCAGCGACATCAGGCCTTCCTGCATGCGTGCGCCGCCGCTGGCGGAAAAGCAGACGTAGGGCAGGTTCTGTTCGCAGCAGCTCTGCACGCCGCGCACGAAACGCTCGCCAACCACGGAGCCCATCGAACCGCCCAGGAAACGGAACTCGAAAACTGCGATCACCAGGGGCACGTTCTTGATCGAACCCTGCATCACTACCAGCGCATCGTCTTCCTCGGTTTCCGCCCTGGCCTGCTGGAGGCGCTCCGTATAGCGCTTGCTGTCGACGAACTTGAGGAAATCGATCGGCTCAACTTCCGCGCCGATCTCGAACTGGCCTTCCGGGTCGAGCATGAGGTCGACGCGCTCGCGCGCCGTGAGGCGGTTGTGGTAGCCGCACTTGGGGCAGACGTTCAGGTTCTTGTCGAGGTCGGAACGGTAGAGCACCGTCTCGCAGATCTCGCACTTGCTCCACAGGCCTTCGGGAACCGCCTTCCTGACCGCGCCGGCATTGCGCTTGATCTTCGGCGGAAGCAGTTTCTGCAACCAGCTCATCCACGTCCCCTTGTCATGCGGCGGGCCTGCGCCCGGAGTCACTGCTCAACGCAAACAATCGGCAACCGCAACTTTCAGGCGCCGTCCATGGCCCGGCGGATGCCGCCGAGCAACGTCGAAATGTTGCCGAGAACCTTGTCGGAAGCGGAAGCCTCGATTTCCTCGACCAGCCTGCTGCCGATGACGACGGCGTCGGACACCGAGGCAATTGCCTTGGCGGTTGCGGCATCGCGGATGCCGAAGCCTACACCGATCGGCAGTTTGATGTGTGAGCGGATCAGCGGAATCCTGGCGGCAACTTCCTTCAGGTCCAGCGTTGCCGCACCGGTCACGCCTTTGAGCGACACGTAATAGATGTAACCGGTCGCCATGCGGCCAACCTTCTCCATGCGGCTGTCCTGCGTGGTCGGCGACAACAGAAAAATGGAATCGACGCCGTGCCTCTTCAGCAGTTCGACCAGCGGTCCGCCTTCTTCCGGCGGATAGTCGACGACCAGCACACCATCGACGCCGGCTGCTTGGGCCGCTGTTGCGAACTCGCCATGACCCATGGCCTCGATCGGGTTCGCATAGCCCATCAGAACCACAGGCGTGGTGGCGTCGCTGGCGCGGAATTCCTTCACCATGCCCAGCACGTGCTTCAGGCTGGTGCCATGTTTGAGCGCCCGTTCGCTCGAGCGCTGGATGGTCGGACCGTCTGCCATGGGGTCGGAGAACGGCACGCCGAGTTCGATGATGTCGGCGCCTGCGGAAACCAGCGCCTGCATGATCTGCACCGTCATCCCGGGATTCGGGTCGCCCGCGGTAATGAAGGGAATCAGCGCTTTCTTGTTCTGCGCCTGGAGTCTGCTGAATGTTGCCTGGATGCGGGACATTTTCTC
>CAYODB010000238.1:0-5631 GCA_964402495.1 uncultured Bordetella sp. | reverse complement strand
GAACCGAAGAACTCGCGCACTGCCGCCGAGACCGGTTTGGCGTTGATCATGTCGTGCGGCATCAGGTTCTCGGATTCCGCCTGGGAAAGGCGTTCCTTGACGGCCCGCTCCACACGTACCAGGCCGGCGCGGAACTGGTTTTCCGCCAGTTCGCCGACCGAACGCACCCGGCGGTTGCCCAGGTGGTCGATGTCATCGATTTCGCCGCGGCCGTTGCGCAGATCGAGCAGGATCTGGATGACCGAAATGATATCTTCGTTGGACAGGGTACCCGGTCCGGTCAGTTCGTCGCGGCCAACGCGGCGGTTGAACTTCATCCGGCCGACGGCCGACAGGTCGTAGCGCTCCTCGGCGTAGAACAGGCCGTTAAAGAGGGTACGCACTGCATCCTCAGTGGGCGGTTCGCCGGGACGCATCATGCGGTAGATCGCAACCTGCGCCGCCATCTGGTCGGCCGTTTCGTCGGTACGCAGGGTCTGCGAAATGTACGGGCCCTGGTCGAGGTCGTTGGTATAAATGGTTTCGATGGTGTCGACGCCGGCCTCGACGATCTTCTTCAGCAGATCCTCGGTGATCTCGTCGTTGGCGTTGGCCACAATCTCACCGGTTTCCTTGTTGACCAGTTTATGACCAAGGGTGCGTCCAATCAGAAAATCGTCCGTGACAGTGATCTTGGTCAGACCGGCCGTTTCCATCTCGCGCACGTGCTTGACCGTGATGCGCTTGTCCTTCTGCACTATCAGCTTGCCCTGCTTGGTGACAATGTCGAAACGCGCGATTTCCCCGCGCATGCGGTCGGGCTTGAGCTCGAACTGGATGCCCTTCTTCGAGATGTGGAACGTGTCCATCATGAAGAAACCGGCCAGGATCTGTTCCGGCGTATAGCCGATGGCCTTCAGCAGGATCGTCGCCGGCATCTTGCGGCGGCGGTCGACGCGGAAATACAGGTAGTCCTTCGGGTCGAATTCGAAATCCAGCCACGAACCGCGGTAGGGAATAATGCGCGCCGAGAACAGCAGCTTGCCGGAGCTGTGGGTCTTGCCGCGGTCGTGCTCGAAGAACACGCCGGGCGAACGGTGCAACTGCGAAACAATGACACGCTCGGTACCATTGATGACGAACGAGCCTGTCGTGGTCATGAGCGGAATTTCGCCCATGTAGACTTCCTGCTCCTTGACTTCCTTCACCGTGGGCTTGGCAGCCTCGCGGTCCATGATCGTGAGCCGTACTTTCGCACGCAGCGGCGCCGCGAATGTCAGGCCGCGCTGCTGGCATTCCTTTACGTCGAAGGGCGGAATGCCGAGCTGATAGCTGACGAAATCGAGCCTGGCGTTGCCGGAGTGGCTGACGATCGGGTAGATCGACTGGAACGCAGCCTGCAGGCCCTGGTTCTTGCGCCCTTCCGGGGCGGCATCGGCCTGGAGGAACTGGGCATAGGAATCGATTTGCGTAGCCAGCAGGAAAGGTACCGGCAATACGCTTGCACGCTTCGCGAAACTCTTGCGAATGCGCTTCTTCTCGGTAAAGGTATAAGCCATAACATCTCCGATTCACGGCAGGCGCGGGAAATGCACTCTGCGTTAATCGACTGGGACAATGGCGTGGTGGTTGGCCTCTACCAACCGCTGGCGGACGATGACCGGGAACCCTGTCATCCGACCAAACCTGTCTTCTGCAGTCGCTTCAGAAGACAAAGAAAAACCTTGGGGTGGTTTTTCTTTGACCTCTCGATTTACTGCCTGCTACCAAACCGAAAGGCCGGCGGCCGGAGCCGCCAGCCTTCCCTGTACAACCGTACTACTTGATTTCCGCCTTGGCGCCGGCTTCTTCGAGCTGCTTCTTGATTTCCTCGGCGTCCTTCTTGGGGATGCCTTCCTTGACCGGCTTCGGCGCGCCGTCGACCAGATCCTTGGCTTCCTTCAGGCCCAGGCCGGTCACCGTGCGCACAACCTTAATCACGTTCACCTTGTTGTCGCCCATGGCGGTCAGGATGACGTTGAACTCGGTCTTTTCTTCGGCGGCCGCCGCACCACCGCCAGCGGCCGGTGCGGCGGCGGCAACCGCGGCAACCGCCGCGGAAACGCCGAACTTCTCTTCCATATCCTTGATGAGCTGCGACAGTTCCAGAACGGTCAGGCCTGCGACCGCGTCGAGAATGTCAGCCTTTGCTACTGCCATGATTGATCTCCTGAAAATCCAAATGAATTGAGTGTGGAATCGCTGAATCGGTTACGCGGCCTGCTTCTCTTTTTGATCCCTGAGCGCGGCGACGGTGCGCACGAACTTGCCAGGCACTTCGTTCAGTGTCTGCACGAACTTCGCGACCGGCGCCTGCATGGTGCCCATGAGTTTTGCCAGCAGTTCCTCGCGGCTCGGCATGGTGGCCAGGGTCGAGACCTCCTTCGAGGTCATGACCTGACCTGGCATTGCGCCGGCCTTGATGACGAACTTCTCGTTCGTCTTGGCAAACTCGTTCAGCACCTTTGCCGCCGCGATCGGATCCGGAGAAATGCCGTACGCGAGCGGCCCGACCATATGCTGGGCGAGGCTCTCGAACGGCGTACCGGAAACGGCGCGGCGTGCCAGGGTGTTCTTGAGAACGCGGAGGTACACGCCCGAATTGCGCGCTTTCGCCCGCAACGCGGTCATGGCGCCGACTCCGAGGCCGCGGTATTCGGCGAGCACGATGGATTGCGCTTGCGCAACCTTCGCACTGATTTCCGCCACTACCGCTTTCTTGTCGTCTAGATTAAGACCCAAGGTCTACCCTCCTGATGTTGAACATAAGAGCCTTTCGCTTGCGGCGATCGGCCTTGCCTTTCAGATCTAGCGACCTTCGATCCAGGAGCCCGCAGGAAACGCCTGCCTGCCCTAAGTTTCTTGGTTCGCCATCTGCGTAGGACGCCGCGGACTTGCCAACGATTAAGCTCCCAGCAATCCCTCTGCTGGCCGCTCCTACGGTCTTTGACGGCCCCGCCCGCCGACAAACCGGCGGCCGGGCCACAAAGTCTTTACTGGCCGGCCAGGCTTGCCTGGTCGACCTTGACGCCCGGTCCCATGGTGCTCGAGATCGAGACCTTCTTCAGATAGATGCCCTTAGTGTTCGAGGGACGCGCTTTGTTCAATGCGTCGATCAGCACCAGGAAGTTTTCCCTTAGCGCATCCTCGGTGAACGAAGCCCGCCCGATGGTGCACTGGACAATACCCGCCTTGTCCGTACGGTATTGCACCTGACCCGCCTTCGCGTTCTTGACGGCTTCGGCCACGTTCGGAGTTACGGTGCCGACCTTCGGGTTCGGCATCAGGCCTCGCGGGCCGAGAATCTGGCCCAGCGTCCCCACCACGCGCATCGCGTCCGGGGTTGCGATGGCCACATCGAAATCGATCTTGCCGCCCTTGATCTGCGCCGCCAGATCTTCGAAACCGACGATATCGGCACCGGCATCCTTGGCAGCCTGGGCCTTGTCGCCTTGGGCAAACACAGCGACACGCACGCTCTTGCCGGTGCCCTTGGGTAACACGATGGAGCCGCGCACGACCTGGTCAGACTTCTTGGCATCGATGCCCAGGTTGATGGCCACGTCGACCGATTCGTTGAATTTCGCACTCGCGCCTTCCTTGACCAGCTTCAGCGCATCGGCGATCGGATAAGTCTTGTCGCGGTCGATTTTCCCGCGCAATGCCTTGGTTCGCTTCGAAATATGTGCCATATCAGAATCCCTCCACTTCCACGCCCATGCTGCGCGCGCTGCCGGCAACGGTGCGCATCGCGGCTTCCAGATTCGCGGCGGTCAGATCGGGCTGCTTCTGCTTGGCGATCTGCTCAACCTGCGCACGGCTCAATCTGCCGACCTTGTCGGTATGCGGCTTGGAACTGCCCTTCTCGATCTTGACCGCTTTGCGGATCAGCACCGAGGTCGGCGGGGTCTTGATGATGAAAGTGAAGCTTTTGTCCGCAAAGGCTGTGATCACAACCGGCAGCGGCAAACCCGGCTCGACGCCCTGAGTCTGGGCATTAAACGCCTTACAGAACTCCATGATGTTCAGGCCGCGCTGGCCAAGTGCAGGCCCGATGGGCGGACTCGGGTTGGCCTTGCCTGCAGGGACCTGCAGCTTGATGAAACCAATGACTTTCTTTGCCACGTCAAACTCCTCTAGAGAGTGGGTGCTGACGCACGCCTTTTCAAGGCGCGCTCCCCGTTAAAAACAGCCTAGGCCTTCTCGACCTGACTGAAATCCAGTTCCACGGGCGTGGCGCGCCCGAAGATGGAAACCGAAACCCGCAACTTGTTCTTGTCGTAATTCACTTCTTCCACCGAACCGTGGAAATCCGTGAAAGGACCTTCCTTGACCCGTACCGCCTCGCCCACCTCGAACAACACCTTGGGCTTGGGCTTCTCCACACCTTCCTGGATCTGGTGCAGGATCGCCTGGACTTCCTTCTCGCTGATCGGCGGCGGACGGCGTCCCGGCGCTCCACCGACGAAACCGGTGACCTTGGCGGTGTTCTTTACCAGATGCCAGGTCTCGTCGGTCATTTCCATCTCGACCAGCACGTAACCGGGGAAGAACTTGCGTTCGCTGATGTTCTTCTGGCCGCTTTTCATTTCGACCACTTCCTCGACCGGCACCAGAATCTGACCGAACTGGTCTTCCATGCCGGCCCGGGTAATGCGTTCCAGCAATGCACGCTGCACGCTCTTTTCGAATCCCGAGTAGGCGTGCACCACATACCATTTCTTTGACATCACGCCCCCGGCCCCATCAGCAGTTTGACGCCCCACACCAGCAGGGCATCAACGATCCACAGAAATATCGCCATCACCAGCACGAAAGCCAGGACCAGGCCGGTCGTCTGCACAGTTTCCTTGCGTGTCGGCCAGACGACCTTTTTGGTTTCGACGATCGCTTCCTGGGCAAACGCAAAAAACTGCTTGCCCGGAGCGCTGGTCCAGACCACGACTGCTGCCAGCACCAGGCCGGCGAGAACCGAGGCAATGCGCAGAATGAGCGCGCTGTCCTTCAGTAAGTAAAACCCGGCAAGCCCCGCGATAACCAGCAGTACCGCCAGCACCAGCTTGATCTTGTCTGCCATCAATACACCCTTTTTGCCACCCTCTTAAACGCCAACCCGCAACCTTGTTTTCAAGTTGCGGGTTCTTGTAGTGGCAGGCCAGGAGGGTCTCGAACCCCCAGCCTTCGGTTTTGGAGACCGACGCTCTGCCAATTGAGCTACTGGCCTTCTTACTTATTCGGTGGGGCGGCATGCCGCCCCGCGCATATCGCCTTACTCGATGACTTTGGAGACCACACCGGCCCCGACGGTACGGCCGCCTTCACGGATCGCAAAGCGCAGCCCCTCTTCCATCGCAATGGGCTGGATCAACTGCACCGTGATCGCAATGTTGTCCCCCGGCATCACCATCTCGGTGCCCGCCGGCAACTCCACTGCCCCCGTCACGTCCGTGGTGCGAAAGTAGAACTGCGGACGGTAGCCGTTGAAGAACGGGGTGTGACGCCCGCCCTCTTCCTTCGACAGCACGTACACCTCGGCGGCGAACTTGGTATGCGGAGTGATCGAGCCGGGCTTGGCCAGCACCTGGCCGCGCTCGACTTCCTCGCGCTTGGTGC